>NZ_CP053562.1:2989375-3361250 GCF_002085925.2 Thioclava electrotropha | reverse complement strand
GAACGGTCCACCGGTTTCGTCCTGAACGTCATCCGAGGTGCGCAGGAACCGCTCCCGCCATTCCTGCCAGGCCGTGATAATCATCCCGATGATCAAACCGAGCACGATCGAGATCGCAAGCGCGCGCTTCGTGCTCGGGCCAACCGGGTTGCGCGGCACGTCCGCCTTGGTCAGGATCCGCACGTTCGAGACGGGGAAGGATTTCTGTTGCTCGATCTCCTGAAACTTCGTCAGGAAGGCCTGGTACAGCGTCGAGAGCGTGTCGGCACGTTGCTGCAGCGCGCTGTACTGGACCTCGACGGTGCCGGAGCTCGTGTCGCTGTCGATCGCGAGACCGAGGCTGTTCTTGAGCGCATCGACCTTCGCTTCGGCGCTTGAAAGATCGCTTTTCGCCTGCGCGCTCCCTTGTTTGAGAAGGGTGAACAGGCGTTCCGCAGCGGCCTGAACCTGCCGTTGGACGACCTTATACTGCGGGTGATCTTCGCCGAAATTGGTCTTGATCTGATTGAGCATCGCCAGGGAGTCGGTGAGCGTATCGCGGGCCTGCTGCAGGGCCGGGTCGCTTCCGCCGCCGACCCCGGTGGAGCCGCCATCGACGAGGGCTTGGACCCCACCGGCAATGATCTGGTTGTAGGTATCGACGCGCGCCCGAGCGCGGGCCACATCGCTGACCGCGTTGGCCATCTCGGCATTGAGCTGGACGACGGAATCCTTTGTCATCGAAACGCCGCGCGAGGAGACGAGCCCATGCTCGGCCCGGAAGGTCTCCGCATCGAGCGCGGCTTGTTGCGCCTGATTTTGCAGCTCCGTCAGCCGGTCCTGCATCCAGTTCGTCGTTCGCTCGGTCGCTTCGAAATTCGCGTTGAGGACATCGGCGATGTAGCCCTCGGCGAGCGAATTCACGATCGAGGCGCTCATGGCCGGATCGTAGGACTCGTAGCTGATCGAGATCACGGAGCTTCTGCCGACACGCCCGACATCGATGCGCGCCTGCAGGGCGCGCGCGGCGAGGTCTTGCCGCGCGGCGGTGATCTGTTCGGGCGTCAGAGTGGTTGTGCCGCTCGGTTCGGGTTTCGAGCGCAGCCAGTTGATCGGTGTACGGATCGTATTGATCGCACCGCCGATCAGCCGGGAAAACAGCGAGCTCGGCGGCGACGTGAAGGAGGGATTGTCGAGAAGATCGAGCTCTTTGACGACCGATTGCGAGATCCGGTCGGAGCGGATGATCAGCCGGGCATCTTCAAGGGCGGACTCGCTGAGATTGTTGCTCTCCGAAGCCCCGAGCTGTTCGATCGACCGGCTGATATTCGCATCCAGCAGCAGCAGTGAATTGGCAAGGTAACTGCGCGGCGTGGTCGCCAGATAGATGATCCCGAGGATGCCGAGGATCACGACGGGAACGATGATCGACCACCGCCGACGACGCAGGATACGCGTGAGCTGGCCCAGCGTTACGGTTTCGGGCGGTTTCGAGATCGGCCGCTCGAGATCGTTGCTCGTATCTGCGAATTTGAATTGCGTCTGTCTCAAGAGGTCGTTCCTCGCGCGTTGCGCCTTGAGGCTGTGTTGTGCGTGGCATCCGTAGATGCTCCGCCATAGATTTCCGTTCGGCTTCCGCCGGCAAGTCGCCAGACGACGCCGATATGCAGGGCCGCGCGCATCAGATTCCGGTTGCGCGCCAAGGGGGCGGTGACGTGGCCCAGAGAAAGTCCGAGACAGGCGAGTGCTTTCGCGCCGGCGCGTCCGAGTTCGATCATTCGTGCTGCGAACGTTTTGCCCTGCGAGACCAGAACGGCATGGGTCTGGCCCATGCGGAAACGCCGCCGCAAAAGCCACGAAAGCCGCGCGCGTTCAGCAGGGACATCCTCTTCCAGCCAGGCCTCCGGGGCGTAGGCTAGCGTCCCGCCGCGGTGCTTGATCTGGTCGAAGAAGATCGTGTCTTCGCCGCCGCTCCGACCGAAATCGGGATCGAACCGCAGGCCAGAGACGGCGGGGTGTTTCAGGTCGAGCAGGACGTTGCAGGTGTAGCCCGCACGCACGCGCCCTTCGCTATCAAGCTCGGCGAGGGTGTCGTGGATATGGCCCGCGCGCATCCACTCGGGGGCCGCGTCATTGTGGTAGGCGCGCACGGGGCCGATCACAGCGGCGCTCTCTTCGGATTTGCGCGCCTCCATCAGAGCAGGGAGCCAGCCGGGCAGGGCGCGTTCGTCATCATCGAGGAAGGCGAGGCAGTCCAAGTCTTGCGCCTCGGCCGCGTCGAGAACCGCATTGCGCGCGATCGAGATGTTATGGGCGGGCGCGTGCAGATAGTGCAGTTCGAAGGGAAGCGGCACCGAACGAACCCGCTCTTCGGAAGAGAGTTCAATATCGTTATCCGCAACGATGACGCAGATATCGAGATCTGGCGGGAGCGTTTCGGCAAGCGAGGCGAGGGTGTCGCGCACGACTTCGCGACGATAAGTACACAGGCCAATGCCGATCTTGTCTTTGCGCTTCGGACTGGTCACTCGGGCACCCCGCGACCGATGGTTGGAATGCTATTGCCCAAAATCTGTGCCCAGAATCCCGCGGACCAGGCCAGATGCATGATACCCGCAATCGGGCCAGCCGTGAGATTGGCGAGGCGCTTCGTCTGAATGGCGATCGCCAGCCCTGCGGTCGCGCAGCCCAGAAGCCAAGCGATCGCGGGCAGGGCGAAGACCGGGTGCAGCGGGGCCAGCACGACCAGAGCGAGCGCCGGTGCCAGAGCCGCGACGATCGCCTGTCGCATCGCCGGGCGTTCGCGATGCAAAGCAAGCGTGCGGGCGCGTCCCTTGCCGAACCGGAAATATTGCGACGCGAGATCGCGCAGGGATTTGCGCGGGAAGTAGCGGACGAAGGTGCGTGCGGTCAGCCAGATCTTGAAGCCCGCGCGGATCAGGCGGTGGTCGAGTTCCGCATCCTCGTTATGGCTGAATGTTGTGTTGTAACCCCCGACCGACCGAAAGGCGTTCAGCCGAAACAGGGCATGATGACCGTGAGTGACCCAACGGCCTTCCCCTGCGCCGCGATGTGCCGACCCACCATTCCCGAAACGAGAATTCTGAGCCCGCGCGATCTGGGTCTGTAGTGGGGACACCCCTTCGGCATGCATACGGACAACGACGCTGTCGGCGCCGGTGTCGATGGCTTCGCTCATCAGCGTTTCGCAGAAATCGCTCGGGTAGGCGCTGTGTGCGTCCACACGGATCAACCATTCCGCGTCGTCGCCGAAACGCTCCACGGCGAGGTTGACGGCTGCGGCCTGCAGCTTGTCGGGATTGTGCAGCAGGACGATTTGCGGCGTTTCCTGTCCCATTTTCTCAACCTCGGCGCAGGTTCCGTCCGTCGATCCGCCGTCGGCTACGATGACGGTCGCGTCCTGGGCGCGCGCGAAGGGCAGCAGCGCCGAGAGGACCGAGGCGATATGGTCGATCTCATTCAGCGTGGGGATGACGATGAGGATGCGGCTCAAGATTGTGCCTCCCGCAGATGCGTGGCGTCGCTGCGAGGCGCGCCAAGCGTGGGAAGATCCGCCAACCAGGACACGAGCGCACGGCATTCTGCGTGACCCGCCTCCCAAGTTGACCTCGGCTTCGTAGCGACCGCTTGCCGAAGCGTCTGGAGATCCGCATTGCTCAGGTCGGTAAGGGCTTGCGCGACCGACGCGCTCGACGGTTCTGCCACCTGAACCCCGATGCCGAGAGTTTCGGTACGTCGTGCGACCTCGGTTCCCGACAGAACCACCGGGACCGCACCATGCAGGCAGCCTTCGTAAAGGCGATTTGGCAGCAGCCAGTCCGAATTCTCTCCGGCCTCGTAGCGGTCGATCAGCCAGGCAAGATCGACCGCGTCGTAAATCTCATCAAGATCATCGGGCGCAGTATAGGGGCCGCCAAATTCGAGATCAGGATTTGCGGCGACGCGCTCATGGAAATCCGGGAGTTGATCGAGCGCCGGACGTCCGCGCAACTTGATCCGGAAATGTCCCGGTGCGTTGCGGGTGAGTTCGTCGAGCGTGTCCAGCGACCAGCGGCAGCGGAGAATTCCATTCCAGCCGATCTGCAACGGCCCCGCCAGAGGACGCGTGCGCGTGCGAAGCCGTGCCGGACCAAGCGCGAGCGGCTTGTTTTCAATCAGGCACAGATGCGGCGCGAGCTTCTCGAACGGCTGAGGGTGGCCGCGCTTGAACCCTTCCGAGGAATACAGAAGGCCCGAGGCGGATTTGAGCGCTGCCGCTTCAATCGTTCGGATTGCCTTGGACGTCGGACCGTTCCCCGACAACAGGCGATGCACGTCGAGCAGTTCGTAGACGAGGCGTACCGCCGGTGCGCGTCGCTTGAGATACGCCCCGAGCGCGAGCATTTCTAGATTGCGAGCGATGATGACATCTGTCTCCTTGAGCGTCGGAAACTGCTTGTCGAGACCGGGGAGGGCCTTGAGCACCGAGAGCGCGCGCTGGGCCATTTTCCCATTCGCTGTGTGCCCGAGAACGAGCGCAGGCTCCGGCAGTGGCCGCGCTGAGCGTTGGAACCCCGCAAGCGTCACCTCGGCGCCGCCTGCGCGCAACATCTGAACGCGTCGCCAGATCGCGGCATCATCGAGGTCATGAACGAGGTAGATCAAACGCATCTTGAAAGCCGTCTTCCCTGCGCTCACGCTGCCGCGCGATCAACGGCGTGGCAGTCACCGATCTGCACATGGTCCGCGTGACCGTCAGTCTGCAGGGGCGGGACATTCGCATCGGGCCCACTTCGAGTCATTCAACTTCCTCCAGATCGCCTGAAACGCGGCGCGGAGCGGACGAAAACCAACTACCGCAAAACCAGGCTTCGATCTGGGCAGTTTCCGGTCAAATGCTAAGGAGGGCAGGTTCACCGAATTACCGCGCGGCATGTGGAAACGTCGCGCGAATATCCAAGGCGCTTAGAAACTGTGCGTAATGTGAACGAATAATCGGCGGTGCTTTCTGCGCTGCAGCGAGGCTGCTTGGCGCTTTGGTAGCGATTCTATTTACGCAATGAGAGTTCTTTCGACGCGCGCTCTGAGAAAACCCGGTTGGTTGCCTATTCAGAAATGGGGTTTGCGGGAATTCGTTAGTGGGTTGTCGATAAAATGCCTGCTGAATAGGCGCTTGGCATCTTTTGCACCTTTCACTGCTGAGTGATTGTGCGTCCATGGCTGCACGAGTGGCGGGAATTGCCTGCGGGCTGGCTCGGAGCGGCGCGTCATGGAAACCCTTGGAGGACATCTGAAGTGCATAGGGCGTCGCGTGCGGGGCATGTGATCCCCGAAAAGCCACTTCGGTTTGCGGCGCGATCGCAGCGCGAAGGGGAAGGTGGACGTTGGCTGGGGCAGCTTTCACGGACAAGGTTATTCCCGTCTTCTATGACGGTTACGAGATGCGCGCCTGGGAAATGCCTCTGGGGCGGCAGCTTTCGCAGCTGCGCGGGGTTGCGCGGCGCAGCTACCGCAAATTGAAGCGAAAGCAGCCCTATACCGGGTTCTTCACGGCGTTCCTGAACCTGACGGAAAGTCTTCGGCGAAACGGGTATGACGTTCGGATCAATGATTTCGCGCTCGCCCGTCGGTCACCGGACAGACCGATCGCCATTGCCGGCCATCAGTCCGTCTGGAGCGATGTCCATCTGCCCAATCCGACCCTGTTCGGGCCCGGCTGGGTTCCCTATCCGGACCGCGCCGAGGCGATGCTGGCCGAGCGGAACTATCAGATCGTGACGCAGCCGTCGGAATGGCCGATCCGGCTTTATACACCGCAGGTCGCCGCGAAAATGGCCCCGATGTTCGTCGGGATCGATACGGACCGCTGGCCGCTTCTCGCTGAGAACCGAAAGCAGATCGACTGTGTCATCTACAACAAGATCCGCTGGAACCACGCCGCGCGCGAGGCGGATACGATGCAGCCGCTGCGAGCCATGCTCGAACGTCGCGGCCTGAGTTCAGTCGAGCTAAAATATGGCGAGCACGAGTTGGCAGAGTATCGCAGCGCCTTGGCCAAGGGGCGGGCGTTGATCTTCGTGACCGAGCACGAAACCCAAGGCCTTGCTTATCAGGAGGCGATGTCTTCCGGCGTTCCGGTTTTCGCGTGGGATGAGGGCGAACTCGTCGATCCGCTCGGCGCCAAATTTGTCCCCGAAGGCCTCGAAGTCTCGGCCGTTCCTTATTTTGACGATCGATGCGGGCTGCGGTGGACGCGTGCGAACATGGAGGACCGGTTCGAGGACTTCTGGGCGCGGCTGCCGGAATATCAGCCGCGCGAATACATCCTCGACGAGCTTTCCCTCGAGCGTGGCGCGCGACGCTTTCTGGACCTGTTTGAGAGGATCGCGTGATGCCGAACTGTAAACGATCGGCGTGCCGCGGTCGGTCAAACCTCTTTTCGACGAGGAGGGTGTTCCAATGCCGTTAGCGCTCGTGCGTATGCCGACCTATCGGCGCCCCGACCTGTTGCGGCGTGCCATAGGCACGCTTCAGGCGCAGACCTTCGAGGACTGGGTCTGTGAGGTGCGCGACGACTGCCCCGATGCGAGCGGCCGCGCGATGGTCGAAGAGATTGGCGATCCGCGGGTTCACTATGTGCAGAACCGCCCGCAGAAATTCATGACGCGCAATCTCGATGACTGCTTTCTCAAGGAGAACCCCTACAAGGCCGATTACTTCTGCATGTTGGAAGACGATAACCAGGTCTTCCCGGACTACCTTGCGCGCGGGCACGAGATTTGCACCCAGCAGGGGGTGAACCTCTGCATGCTGAGCCAGGTCATCGAGCACGAAAGCCGGACGCCAAACGCCTATCTCGGCGACAAGGGCATCTTCGATGATGTCTATGACGAGCGCACTTACACGCCCGAAGAGGTCCATCTGGCGATCTTCGGATCGATCGGCGTGTCGAATGGTGCGCTGTTCTGGTCGCGAAATATGAAGGGCAGTCTGGCGGTGAAGGTCGATACGATCCCGACGCTGGAGGAATATCTGCGCACGGCTCTGATCTCCGAACCTGTCTATGTCTGTCGCGAACGGCTGGCCGCGTGGGCAGAGAACGAGACATCGACCACTCGCAATCTGGGCCTCGACAAAGGGTGGCTGCGTCGCGAGCTTGATCTCAAGGCGTCAATCACGCGGCTTCAACGGGCGATCTGGGGCCGAACCTCGCCAGAGGCGAAGGACGCATTTCTGGCTGGCGAGGTTCTGCGGATACCGCGTTCGGCACGGATCGAGGCGCTCCAGAAGGCGGGGATTGCGGCGAATGGCGTGCCGGGAAATTTCCAGCCGAAGGCGATCCTGAAGCGGAATGCCGTGCGCTTTGTCGGCCGCGCTCATTCCTCTGTAGATGCCACTTTGCCGAGAGTAAGTAACTGAATTTAACACGCATTAAGTGTGTGAAAACAGAACGTTCCGCCGCGAATAGCTGACGGTCAGGCGATTCCCTCGTGTCTTGCGCAGGGGTTTTCGGCCAGCCGCCGCCGATCGCAATTTCGATAAATTCAGGAATCCAGCCCGTAAATGCGCGTTTTTTAAGCATTTTCGGGTGACTTTTAAATGCGCGCGCAACCGCGGATTGAATCGCCGCAAAAACCGCTAGCGGTTCATCAGAGCTGTGTAACCCTTTCTATATTCAATCAAACGTGGGGGTATATGTGGTGATTGAAAATTCTCGAAGCAAAAATGACGCCATCCGGTATGAGCGGCCCAAATTGAAACATTTGGGGTCTCTCGAAGATCTGACGCATGGCGGCCGCGGTCGCGGACACAAGGATGACGATTATGACGGACACGGCTCGTACTGTCCGCCGGATTTAGCCTTCTCGTAACGGCGTTCGGAAAGCTCCGGGTGCTGCCAGTTGCCCGGTAAAGAAGTGGAAGCCTCGCAGCGATGCGAGGCTTTCGTCTTTCCCTTCCGCGCGTGTTGCTCTTTGATGGCGCGGCAAACGACAGGAAGGGAGCGCGCGCATGGCACGGATCTACGAAGACAATTCTCTCAGCATCGGAAACACGCCGCTGGTGCGGCTCAACCGCATGACCGAGGGGGCGGGCGCGACCGTTCTGGCCAAGATCGAGGGGCGCAACCCGGCGTGGTCGGTGAAATGCCGTGTCGGTGCGAACATGATCTGGGATGCCGAGGAACGCGGCGTGCTCGGTCCCGGCAAGGAGATCGTCGAGCCGACCTCGGGCAACACGGGGATCGCGCTGGCCTTCGTCGCCGCGTCTCGCGGCATCCCGATCACGCTGACCATGCCCGACACGATGAGCATCGAACGGCGCAAGCTGCTTCTGGCTTATGGCGCGAAGCTCGTGCTGACCGAAGGCGCGCAGGGCATGAAGGGGGCGATTGCCAAGGCCGAGGAGATCGCGGCCTCCGATCCCGATCGCTACGTGCTGCTGCAGCAGTTCAACAACCCGGCGAACCCCGAGATTCACGAGAAGACCACGGGTCCGGAAATCTTCGAGGATACCGATGGCGTGGTCGATATCTTCGTCGCGGGCGTCGGCACGGGCGGCACGATCACTGGCGTTTCGCGCTATCTGAAAAAGGAAAAGGGTCTGCCGGTGATCTCGGTCGCGGTGGAGCCCGAGGCCAGCCCCGTTCTCACGCAGGCCCGCGCGGGCGAGGCGCTGCAGCCCGGCCCGCACAAGATCCAGGGCATCGGGGCGGGCTTCGTGCCGAAAGTGCTCGACATGGATCTCGTGGACCGGATCGAGCAGGTCAGCAATGACGAGGCGATCGAGACGGCCCGGCGGCTGGCGCGCGAAGAGGGCATCTTGGCCGGGATCTCCTGCGGCGCGGCTGCGGCTGCGGCCTTGCGCCTCGCGCGCGAACCGGAGAACGCGGGCAAGACCATCGTCGTCGTGCTGCCGGATTCGGGCGAGCGTTACCTGTCTTCGGCGCTGTTCGAAGGGATGTTCGACGAAGCGTGAGCCGTGGCCTTCGCCGCGTCCAGCAGTGCCGCCACCAGCTTCTGCGGGCGGTAGTTCAGGTCCGACGGCGTCAGTCCCATCCGCACCACGACCATATCGGCCGAGGGGATCACGGTGACGGTCTGCCCGTCATGCCCCTCGAGCCAATAGGTGTCGGCGGGCAGCCCGAACCGCGCATCATCGCCCGCTTTCTGCTGATCGCTCGGGCCAGCCAGCCATGTCATGCCCTGCCCATAGACTCCGTCGGTCGGGGCGGGTGCATGCATCCGCTGCACAAATTCGGCGGGCAGCAATTGCCGACCATCCCATTTGCCATCCTGTAGCAGGAACTGGCCGAAACGCGCCCAGTCCCGCGCGGTGGCGTAGAGGTAGGAGCTGCCCACGAAGGTCCCGGAGGCGTCGGTCTCGAGCGTGGCCGAGCTCATCCCGAGCGGATCGAACAGCTTGCGGCGCGGCCAGGCGAGCGCGGTGGAGGTGTCGCCCACCGCATTTTGCCAGATGCGTGACAGCAGCACGGCGGTGCCGCTGGAATAGCTGAAATGGGTGCCGGGCGGGTGATCGAGCGGCTGCGAGGCTGCGAATTGCGCCATGTCCGGCTCGAGATAGAGCATCCGCGTCACGTCAGAGACGTCGCCGTAATCCTCGTTGAAGCGCAGCCCGCTCGACATCGACATCAGCTGCGCGACGGTGATCTTCGCACGGTCGTCGCCCTGCCATTCGGGCAGCAGGTCGCTTTGGTCCATCCGCAGCTTGCCCGCCTCGATCGCGGTGCCGACAAGGGCCGCAGTGACGGTCTTCGTCATCGACCAGCCCAGAAGCGGCGTCGCGGCATCGAAGCCATCGCCGTAGCGTTCGGCGACCAGCTTGCCATCCTTGATCACCACCACCGCGCGCATCCCCGGCCCGGTCAGTGCATCGTCGCGCAAAACCGCATCGAAGCGGCCTTGCCCGGTCAGGTCGGTTTTCGACCCGGTGGGCCAGAGGGCGGCGCTTTTGCTGGGCCCCGGCGCGGGCGGGGCGCTTTGATCGCCGGCGTCGGCCAGATTGCCATCGGGGTAGGTCGCGCAGCCGAGGCCCACGCGCTCCTCGGCGGTGGTGGGCGCGATGATCCCGGCGAAGGCGGCCCGGACCCGGCCTGCCCGGCGGTCGGTGCTGACCCAGAAGGCGCGCAGCAATGGGTTGCCCGGCGCCTGCACATCGGTTTCGAGAACTTCGTCGGGGTCACGGCCTTGCAGCGCTTCCGCCGAGCAGGTGATCTTCGCGCTATAGCCAGCGCCCACGCGCAGCAGCTCCGGCGGCACGATCACCGCGTAGAGCACCGCCACCACGACAAGCCCGCCGATCCCGGCAAGCACCGCTTTCCATCCCCGCATCTCGTCCTCCCTCGGGTTCCCGCCGCGCCGGACGCGCCAAGTCACCCGCCTGTTTGCGCTCGCGCTGTAGTTTTGGCAAAGCGCGCGCCCTTGCCAAGAGGGCGAGGCGCGGGCTGACGGAAGGTCATCTTGGGGTATGGTGCGTCTTTTGACACGAAATGCGCCCCTCGGTGCGGGGCCCGAGATCATGGACTGAGCGTCCCGAATGGGCTAGCGATAAGGGATGGGCGCCCGTCGCGCCCGGCTTTGAGAGTGTCATGTCGCGCGAGTCCGCACCCGATAGCCAGCACCCCTTGGACCCGACCTTGGCCGGGCTGTTGCGCCACGCGCCGGGCGCGGATGAGGGGGAGGGCGAAGACGTCTGGTTCGATGTGCTCTCGGCGGTCGACCGGACCTATGCCGATCTGGTGGACTATCAGGAGCGGCTGGAGCAGCAGAACCACGAACTGGAAGATCTGCGCTCTTTCCTCGGGTCGATCCTCGCCTCGGTTTCGGATGCGCTGATCGTGATTTCGCGCTCGGGCGAGGTGCTGGAAACTTCGGCCTCGGTCGCGAGCCTGACGGGCGAGCCGCCCGGCGCGTGGCACGGTCGCAAGCTCGCGGGCATGTTCGACGCGCGCTCGGTGGAGGCCTTGGATCGCGGGTTGGCGGAAGCTGCGAATACCCGCAAACCGGTGACGATCGAAGCGGCGCTGAGCGGGCCGGAAGGCCCCGCGCCGCTCGAGCTGTCGATCAGTCCGCGCATGGACGAACGCTCTCGCATCGCGGGCTATGTGCTGACCGGCCGACCCTTGGGCGAATTGCGCCAAGCCTATTCCGAGCTGGAGCGCAGCCACGAAGAACTGAAATCGACGCAGGCGCAGCTGGTGCGCAACGAGAAGCTGGCCTCGCTGGGCCGTCTGCTTGCTGGCGTCGCGCATGAGCTGAACAACCCGATTTCCTTCGTCTACGCGAACACCCATGCGTTGGAGCGCTATGCGGGCAAGTTCGAGGCCTATTTCGAGAAAGTGCAGGCCGGAGCGGATCGCGAGGCGCTGATCGCCCTGCGAGAGGAGCTGAAGCTCGACCGCGAAATCCGCAACCTGCGTTCGGCCATCGAGGGCGCGCGCGACGGGGCCGAACGGGTGCGCGACATCGTCGAGGATCTGCGGAGGCTGAGTGCCGAAGGCTCTGGCGAGATGGTCGTCTTCGATCTGGTCGAGACCGCGCGGGTGGCGGCGAACTGGGTGCAGCGCGGCTCCAAGGCCGGGGTCGAGATCGCCTTCACCGGCGCGGAGACGCTGCAGGTGCGCGGTCGGCAGGGGCATATCCAGCAGGTCGTGATGAATCTCGTGCAAAATGCGATCGACGCGCTCTCGGGGCTGGAAGAGGGCACCGGCCGGATCGAGGTCGACGCGCGCGTGATGGAGGGGCGCGGGGTGCTGTCGGTTGGCGACAATGGCCCCGGCGTGACCGAGGAGCTGACGCAGGCGATCTTCGATCCGTTCTTCACCACCAAGGCGGTGGGGGCGGGCACGGGGCTGGGCCTCGCGATCAGCCATAAGATCATCGAGGAACATGGTGGGCGTCTGCGGCTCTGCCCGAAAGGGTCGGCGCTGGGCGGGGCCTGTTTCTCCTTCGATCTGGAACTGGGCGAGGGAGCGGAATGAAGGTTCTCTGGCTGCAAGCGGCAGGCTGCGGCGGCTGCACCATGTCGCTCCTTTGTGCGGAATCCCCGAATGTCTTCGACACGCTGGGCGGGGCGGGGATCGAGTTCCTCTGGCACCCGACCGTCAGCCTCGAGACCGGGGCGGAGGTGCGCGCGATTTTCGAGGCGGTCGAGAGCGGCGAGATCGCGCTGGACGTGCTGGCCGTCGAGGGCTCCATCGCCCGCGGGCCGCGTGGGACGGGCAAGTTCCAGATGGTGTCCGGCACCGGGCGCTCGATGCTCGACTGGGTGGAGAGCCTCGCGCCGAAAGCCCGCCATGTGGTCGCGGTAGGCACCTGCGCGACCTATGGCGGCGTGACCTCGGCGGGCGGCAACCCCTCCGATGCAGTAGGCGTACAATATGACGGCGCGCTGCCGGGCGGAGCGCTGCCGGTTGAATTCCGCTCGATCTCGGGGCTACCGGTGATCAACGTGGCAGGCTGCCCGACCCATCCCGACTGGGTGACCGAGACGCTTTTGCTGCTGAATGAAGGCGCGCTCGGGGCGGAAGACCTCGACGCTTTCGGGCGGCCGCTGTTCTACGCCAAGCACCTCGTCCATCACGGTTGCTCGAAAAACGAGTTCTACGAATACAAGGCCTCGGCGGTGGAGCTGTCCGATATCGGTTGCATGATGGAGAACTTGGGCTGCATCGGCACGCAGGCCGTGGGCGATTGTAACATCCGGCCGTGGAACGGCGACGGGTCATGCACCTCGGGCGGATACCCCTGCATCAACTGCACTGCGCCTGAGTTCGAGGAACCGCGCCATTCCTTCACCGAGACGCCGAAGATCGCAGGCATCCCGGTGGGCCTTCCGACCGATATGCCCAAAGCGTGGTTCATGGCGCTCGCCTCGCTGTCGAAAGCGGCGACGCCCGAGCGGATCGCGAAGAACGCGGTCGCCGACCGGGTCGAGGTGACGCCGACGATCCGCAAGCCGAAAGGACGCAGATGACAGAGACGCCGCGCCTCGTTGTGGGCCCGTTCAACCGGGTCGAGGGCGATCTGGAAGTGCATCTCGATCTCGCCGGTGGGGCGGTGGCCGAGGCGCGCGTGAACTCGCCGCTCTATCGCGGGTTCGAGCGGATGCTGGAAGGCAAAGACCCGCGCGATGCGCTGACGATCACGCCGCGGATCTGCGGCATCTGCTCGATCAGCCAGTCCGCGGCGGCGGCGCGCGCGCTGGGCGCGGCCATGGGGCTGGAGCCCACGCCGCAGGGCGCGGGTATGGCGGCGCTGATCCATGCGGTCGAGAATGTCTCGGACCACCTGTTCCATTTCAACCTGTTCTTCATGCCCGATTTCATCCGCCCCGTGTATGCAGGAAAACCGTGGTTTGACCGGGCGGTGTCGCGCTTCACCCCCGCCGAGGGCGGCGCGCAGCGCGCGGCGGTCGCGGCACGCGCCGAGCTGATGCATATCCTCGGGCTGATGGCGGGCAAATGGCCCCATACGCTCGCAATCCAGCCGGGCGGCGTGACCCGCGCGCCGGGATCGCGCGACAAGGTGCGCATCGAGACGACGTTGCGCGCTTTCCGGCGGTATCTGGAGGAGGTGGTTTTCGGCGGGTCGCTGGAAGCCTTCTGTGCGATCGAAACCGTCGATCAGCTGATGGCGTGGGAGGCGGGCGATGCGGGGCTGTTCCTGCGCATCGCGGCCGATCTGGATCTGGACCGGCTCGGTCGCGGCTCGGGCCGGTATATGAGCTTCGGAGCCTATCCGCTGGCCGAAGGCTATGGCTTTGGGCGTGGGCTGTGGGACGGGTCCTTGGGCGCGGTCGATTTCGGCGCGATCACGGAAGACCTGAGCCATGCGTGGATGCTGGGGGCGCAGGCCCATCCCTGGCAGGGCGAGACACGGCCCGATGAGGCGATGCGCGACGCCGCCTATAGCTGGTGCAAGGCGCCGCGGCTGAACGGTCAGACGGTGGAGACCGGCGCGCTCGCGCGGCAGGTCGTGGACGGGCATCCGCTGGCGCGTGCGCTGGCGGGCGGCGGCGTTCTGGCGCGGGTTGCAGGGCGGCTCTTGGAACTGGCGCGGACGCAAGCCTTCATGGAGGGGCTTGCGAAAGGCATCGACCCGGGGGCTGCGTTCATGGTGCAAGGCGATCTGCCCGAGGCAGGGCAGGGTGCGGGGCTGGTCGAGGCCGCGCGCGGCGCGCTGGGGCATTGGCTACGGATCGAGGACGGGCGCATCGCCTCCTATCAGATCATCGCGCCGACGACGTGGAATTTCAGCCCGCGCGACGCGGAGGGTGTGCCGGGACCGCTGGAGGCTGCGCTGGTCGGCGCGCCGGTCGGCGAGGGCGAGACCACGCCGGTCTCGGTGCAGCATATCGTGCGCAGTTTCGATCCCTGCATGGTCTGCACGGTGCATTGAGTAAGTTGGGGCTCTGTCCCTGCCGTTGCCGGAGGGCGAGAAACGTCGACGAAAATGGGGGCTCTGCCCCAAACCCCCGGGATATTTGAGCCAAGAGGAAGATGCAGGGTTTCGAGATCAGGGTGCGCGGGCAGGTGCAGGGGGTGGGGTTCCGTCCCTTCATCTGGCGGCTTGCGCAGGAGCGCGGGCTTTCGGGCCATGTGCTCAACGATCCCGAGGGCGTGCTGATCCGGGTGGCGGGGGCTTTGGACGGTTTGGCCGAGGCGATCTCGGATGAGGCACCGCCGCTTGCGCGGGTCGATGCGGTGGAGGTGTCGGAGTTTGTCTTCGACACCGCGCCTGAGGGGTTCGCGATCGTGGCCTCGCAGGGGGCGGGGGCCGAGACGCGGGTGACGCCGGATGCGGCGACCTGCCCGGACTGTCTTGCGGAAATCCGGGGCGACGGGCGCAGGCGGCACTACGCCTTCACCAACTGCACCCATTGCGGGCCGCGTTTCACGATCCTGCACGCGCTGCCCTATGACCGGGCGCAGACGACGATGGCACCCTTCGAGATGTGTCCGGCCTGTCGCGCGGAATATGAGAACCCGGCGGATCGACGTTTTCACGCGCAGCCGATCGCCTGTCCCGAGTGCGGGCCGCGGGTGTGGCTGGAGGTGGACGGGGAAGAGCGTCCTGCCGAAGA
Organism: Thioclava electrotropha; assembly: GCF_002085925.2. Taxonomy (NCBI): domain Bacteria; kingdom Pseudomonadati; phylum Pseudomonadota; class Alphaproteobacteria; order Rhodobacterales; family Paracoccaceae; genus Thioclava; species Thioclava sediminum. The sequence goes on along the minus strand of NZ_CP053562.1, from coordinate 3,346,169 downwards.
GGTCGGAGCGGTTTTGCAGGGCGCGGGCATCGTCGCGGTGAAGGGCTTGGGCGGGTTTCATCTCGCCTGCGATGCGACGAATGCGGAGGCCGTGGCGCTTTTGCGGGAGCGCAAGCGCAGACCCGCCAAGCCCTTCGCGCTGATGGGCGAGATCGAGACGATCCGCCGCTATGCCCAAGTTTCGGAAGCCGAGGTGGAATTGCTGCGCGATCCTGCGGCGCCGATCGTTTTGTTGCAAAAGGCGGGGGAGGCGTTGCCGGAGGCGGTGGCGCCCGGGCAGGACAGCCTCGGCTGGATGCTGCCCTATACGCCGCTGCATCATCTGCTGCTGCGCGAATGGGGGAAAGGTCCTCTGGTGATGACCTCGGGCAATCTCTCGGGCGAGCCGCAGGTGATCGGAAACGGTGAGGCTCGGGAGAAGCTAGCTGGCTTCGTCGATGCCTTCCTGATGCATGACCGCGACATTGCGCGGCGGCTCGATGACAGCGTCGTGCGGGCCGATCCGCCGATGGTGCTGCGCCGCGCGCGGGGGCAGGTGCCGGGCACCTTGCCGCTGCCCGAAGGGTTCGAGGGCGCGCCGCAGGTCGTGGGCTATTGCGGGCAGATGAAGGCCGCGATCTGCCTGATCAAGAACGGGCAGGCGCTGTTGGGCCATCATCTGGGCGAGCTGGACGAGGCGCTGACATGGGAGGCGTTCGAGCAGGCCGATGCGGATTATGCGGCGCTGTTCGATCATCGCCCCGAAGTCGTGGCGGTCGATCTGCACCCCGATTTCCGGGCCTCGCGCCACGGGGCCGAACGGGCTGCGCGCGACGGGTTGCGGCTGGTCGAGGTGCAGCATCACCACGCGCATCTCGCGGCCTGCATGGCCGAGAACGGTTGGCCGCTGGAGGGCGGCAAGGTCGCGGGGATCGTGCTCGATGGGCTCGGCTTGGGCCCCGATGGCACGGTGTGGGGCGGCGAGTTGTTGCTGGGCGATTATCATGGGTTCGCGCGGCGCGGCTGGCTTGAGCCCGCGCCGCTGATCGGTGGCGACCGGGCGCAGGCAGAGCCGTGGCGCAACGCGCTGGTGCGGCTCGATGCGGCGGGGCTGGAGGGGCTGGCCGATAGCCTGTTCCCCGAGGCCCCGCGCGATCTTGCGCGTCAGGCGGCGGCGAAGGGGATCAACGCGCCGCTGTCGTCGTCGGCGGGGCGGCTCTTCGATGCGGTGGCGGCCTGCCTCGGGATTTGCCCGATGCGGCAGAGTTATGAGGGCGAGGCCGCGATGCGGCTCGAGGCGCTGGCGTCGCGTGCGTTGGCCCACGGGGAGTTAGCGGAGGCCGGGGCCTATGCGTTCTCGGATGCGGGCGACTTGCTCAAGACCGCACCGTTTTTTCAGGCGCTCGCCGCCGATCTGGAGGCCGGGGTCGCGCCTGAGACCATCGCGCTGCGGTTCCATGCGGCGCTGGCGCAGGGCTTTGCCCGCCGGGCGCGGTCGCTGATCGAAAGCGGAGACGCGAAAGCCGTGGCGCTCACCGGTGGCGTGTATCAGAACGCGCTGTTGCATCGGCTCACCTGCGCCGCGCTGGGCGACCTGCCGGTGCTGAGCCATCGCACGCTGCCGGCGAATGACGGCTCGCTGGCGCTGGGGCAGGCGGTGATTGCTGCGGCGCAGTCGGAAAGAGACTGACCGGAATCCCGGAAAGCTGGTCACTGACGTACCAGTGCAGCCCCGCGCCGCACCGGGGTTTTGACTGGCAACATATCGGAAACAAACAGGAATTCGCGCCTGCGACATCCTGTCATTATTTCGTTCTGTTCGCGGACCCGACCTGCCAATCCTGAGACCACACATGCGTATTCCCCTCGGGAGGAGGGAGAATCCGGTCATCGGGATCACAGAGGGAGGGACACTTTGCCTGCGATCGAAACCTTTTACGACGTGATGCGTCGGCAGGGGATTACCCGCCGCAGCTTCATGAAATATTGCTCGCTGACGGCGGCGGCGCTGGGTCTCGGCCCGGCCTATGTGCCCAAGATCGCCCATGCGATGGAAACCAAGCCGCGCACCCCGGTGATCTGGGTGCACGGGCTCGAATGTACCTGTTGTTCGGAAAGCTTCATCCGCTCGGCCCACCCGCTGGCCAAGGATGTCGTGCTCTCGATGATTTCGCTCGACTATGACGACACGCTGATGGCGGCGGCGGGCGCGCAGGCGGAAGCCGCGCTGCAGGACACGATCGACAAGTACAAAGGGAATTACATCCTCGCCGTGGAGGGCAATCCGCCGCTCAACGAAGACGGGATGTACTGCATCGTGGGCGGCAAGCCCTTCGTGGACCAACTCCGCCACGCTGCCGAGCATGCGAAAGCCATTATCTCCTGGGGCGCCTGCGCCTCCTATGGCTGCGTGCAGGCTGCCGCCCCGAACCCGACGCGCGCCACCCCGGTGCACAAGGTCATCACCGACAAGCCGATCATCAAGGTGCCGGGCTGCCCGCCCATCGCCGAGGTGATGACCGGCGTGATCACCTACATGCTGACCTTCGACCGGATGCCCGAGCTGGACCGGCAGGGCCGCCCGCAGATGTTCTATTCGCAGCGTATCCACGACAAGTGCTACCGCCGTCCGCATTTCGACGCTGGTCAGTTCGTCGAGACCTGGGACGACGAGAACGCGCGCAAGGGCTATTGCCTCTACAAGATGGGCTGCAAAGGGCCGACCACCTACAACGCGTGCTCGACCGTGCGCTGGAACGAGGGTGTCAGCTTCCCGATCCAGTCGGGTCACGGCTGTATTGGTTGTTCCGAGGACGGGTTCTGGGATCAGGGCTCCTTCTACGACCGGCTCACCAACATCAAGCAATTCGGGATCGAAGCGAATGCCGATGTGGTCGGCGGCACCACGGCGGCCGTCGTCGGCGGTGCGGTGGCAGTTCACGCTGCCGTCTCCGCGCTCAAACGCGCCCAGAAGAAGAACGAGGAGGCGTAATCCATGTCGGTTCTCAACACGCCGAACGGCTACACGATGGACAATTCGGGCAAGCGGGTCGTTGTCGACCCGGTGACCCGGATCGAAGGTCACATGCGCTGCGAAGTGAATGTGGATGAAAACAACATGATCACCAACGCGGTCTCGACTGGCACGATGTGGCGCGGGCTGGAAGTGATCCTGAAGGGCCGCGATCCGCGCGACGCCTGGGCCTTCACCGAGCGGATCTGCGGCGTCTGCACCGGCACCCATGCGCTGACCTCGGTCCGCGCGGTGGAAGATGCGCTGGGAATCCAGATCCCCGACAATGCGAACTCGATCCGGAACATGATGCAGCTCGCGCTGCAGATCCATGACCACATCGTGCATTTCTATCACCTGCACGCGCTCGATTGGGTCAACCCGGTCAACGCTCTGCGCGCGGACCCGAAGGCGACTTCGGAGCTGCAGCAGAAGGTCAGCCCGAGCCATCCGCTCTCCTCCCCAGGCTATTTCCGGGACGTGCAGAACCGTCTCAAGAAATTCGTCGAAAGCGGACAGCTCGGGCTGTTCAAAAACGGCTATTGGGATAACCCGGCTTATCTGCTTCCGCCGGAAGCGGACCTGATGGCGACGACGCACTATCTGGAGGCGCTCGATCTTCAGAAGGAAATCGTCAAGGTCCACACCATCTTCGGGGGCAAGAACCCGCACCCGAACTGGCTGGTGGGCGGCGTGCCGTGCCCGATCAATATCGACGGCGTCGGCTCGGTCGGTGCGATCAACATGGAGCGGCTGAACCTTGTCTCGTCGATCATCGACAAGTGTCAGGAGTTCAACGAGAACGTCTACATTCCGGACGTGATCGCGATCGGCGGCTTCTACAAGAACTGGCTCTATGGCGGTGGTCTGTCGTCGCAGGCTTGCCTCGCCTATGGCGATATTCCGGAGAACCCGAACGACTTCTCGCCCGAGCAGCTTCACCTTCCGCGTGGCGCGATTATCAACGGTAACCTCAACGAGGTGCATGACGTCGATCCGCGCGACCCCGAGCAGGTGCAGGAATTCGTCGATCACTCCTGGTACACCTACGGCGAGCCCGGCAAGGGCCTGCACCCGTGGGATGGCGTGACCGAGCCGCAATACGAGCTCGGGCCGAACGCCAAAGGCACGCGGACCAATATCATCGAGCTTGACGAGGCTGCGAAATACAGCTGGATCAAGGCCCCGCGCTGGAAGGGGCACGCGATGGAGGTCGGGCCGCTCGCGCGTTACGTCGTGGGCTACGCCAAGGGTCACGAGGATATCAAGAACCAGGTCGACGGTCTGCTGCGCAAGATGGACCTGCCGTTCAATGCGGTCTTCTCGACGCTGGGCCGGACCGCGGCACGGGCGCTGGAATCCGAGTATTGCTCGCGTCTGCAGCGGCATTTCTTCGACAAGATGATGACCAATATCAAGAATGGCGACGAAAGCACCGCCAATGTCGAGAAATGGGATCCGTCGAGCTGGCCGAAAGAGGCCAAGGGCGTCGGCATGACCGAGGCTCCGCGCGGCGCGCTGGGGCATTGGGTCAAGATCAAGGACGGGCGCATCGAGAACTACCAATGCGTCGTGCCCACTACCTGGAACGGTTCGCCCCGTGACACGCAGGGCAATATCGGGGCCTTCGAGGCGTCGCTGATGAACACCAAGGTGGAGCGTCCCGAAGAACCGGTCGAAATCCTGCGCACCCTGCACAGCTTCGATCCGTGCCTTGCCTGTTCGACCCATGTGATGTCGCCCGACGGCGAAGAGCTCACCACCGTCAAGGTGCGCTGAGGGAGGAGGAAATCATGAAGAAACTCGCATTTGCTTTCAGCATGATCGCAGGTCCTGCGCTGGCCCATCCGGGCCACGCGGTGGCCCCCGGCGCGGAAGGGCATACCATCGCCCATGTCGCGATGGCGGCCGGCGCGATCGCCCTGGCCTATGTGGCCGTCGAAATCGCCCGCGCCGTCAAGCGCATCCGCAAGGAGTAAGGGCGATGGAGGACACGATCCACACGCCAAACCCCAAGGCGACAGGGGCCTTCGAGGCCTCCCGCCTGACCGGCGACGCGACCGAGGAGGATCTCGACTCGATCCGCCGCCGGACCTCCGTCTATGTCTACGAGGCGCCCGTGCGCCTCTGGCACTGGCTCAATGCGCTGATGATCACGGTGCTGATCGTGACCGGTTTCCTGATCGGCGCGCCCCTGCCGTCGCTGCAGATCGGCGAAGCGACCGAGCAATTCGTCATGGGCTATATCCGCTTCGGCCATTTCGCGGCGGCGCAGGTCCTGACGGTGATCTTCTTTGGGCGCATCTACTGGGCCTTCGTGGGCAATCACCACGCCCGCCAGCTGTTCTACGTGCCGGTCTGGCGCAAGCGCTGGTGGAAAGAGCTGGGGCACGAGCTGCGCTGGTATGCGTTCCTCGAAAAGACGCCGAAGAAATACGTCGGCCACAACCCGTTGGCACAGCTTGCGATGTTCTTCTTCATGACGCTCGGGATCACCTTCATGCTGATCACCGGCTGGGCGCTCTACGCGGAAGGCGCGGGGCAGGGCTCTTTGCCCGATACGCTGATGGGCTGGGTGCTTGGCCTCGTGCAGAACTCACAGAGGCTGCACACGCTGCACCATCTGGGAATGTGGGCCATCGTGATCTTCATGATCGTGCACATCTACGCGGCGATCCGCGAGGACATCATGAGCCGTCAGTCGATGGTCTCCACGATGATCTCCGGCCACCGGACGTTTAAGGACGATCGTATCGAGTAACGGTTCGTGCGGTGGTAGGGCGAACGGGCGCGGGGCAATCCGCGCCCGTTCTGCATTCTGGCGCGGATTCGAGCTGTTTCCAGCGTTGCGCTGCCGGTGGAAGATTGCATTGCGAAAAATTCGCTTAGGTGGAAATATAGTTTCCACATTGGTGGCTTTGATAGTGGCGTAGTTCCAAAGAAAATTTCGTAAAAACAATGGCTAGACAGATTGTCGCAGTTCCGCGCGATTTCCGTGAAACCCGCCCCTCTGCAAAGCCTATTGTCGATTCGAGGCGAGGATGGCAACGCGCTTGCCGCCTCGGGGAGAGGGAGGAAATCATGTCGGATTTTGCGCCGGACCGGGTGCTCGTTCTGGGTATCGGGAACGTTCTTTGGGCGGATGAGGGCTTCGGCGTGCGCTGCGTCGAGGTGATGGCCGAGACCCGCGCCGTGCCGGACAACGTCAAGCTCCTGGATGGCGGCACGCAGGGCCTGTATCTGCTGCCGTTTCTTGAAGAGGCCGATGCGCTGATCGTCTTCGATGCGATCGATTTCGGGCTGGAGCCGGGTGAGATGCGGGTGCTGCGCGACGACGACGTGCCCGCCTTCATGGGCGCTAAGAAAATGAGCCTGCACCAGACCGGCTTTCAGGACGTGATCGCCACCGCACAGCTGATGAACCGCTGCCCGGCGAAGTTGACGCTGATCGGCTGCCAGCCGGTCGAGCTGGAGGATTATGGCGGAGGCCTGCGCCCCGCGGTCGCCGCTCAGATCGAGCCCGCGATCCGCGAATGCGAAGCCGAACTGGCGCGCTGGGGCATTTCGGTCGCGGCAGGCGTGACGCAGGCCGATGACCTCGCCGATGCCTCGATCCGTCGCGGCGCTTACGAAGGGGGCCGCCCGACCGAGGGCGAGGCCTGCCGGATGGGCGATCACCGCTTCTTCCCCGGCGCCGAGAAGGTCCGCGCCTGATGTGCGTCGGAATCCCGGTTCAACTGGTGGCGGTTGATGGTATCCGCGGCGAGGTTCTCGAAGAGGGGCAGCCCGGCATCATCGACCTGTCGCTGACGCCTGACGCCAAGCCCGGCGACTGGCTTCTGGCCTTTCTCGGGGCTTCTCGCGAGGTGATCACCGAGGACGAGGCGACCAAGATCGCGGCCGCGCTTGGCGGGTTGCGGGCCCTGATGCAGGGCGGCGATCTGGGCGATGCTTTCGCCGATCTCGACGCCCGCGAACCGCAACTGCCGCCCCATCTGCAAGCCGCGCGCGATGCCGGCAAAACGACTGCCTGAGGAGAGACACATGCACGATTTCGCAATGCCCGATACGGCTGCGCCCTCGGGCGCGATGCACCCGCTGGTGACCCGCCTGATCGACGAGATGGGCTATCCGCTTCTGGCGAACATGTCCGATGTGGCCGAGTTCACCGCGCGTCCCGGGGCGCATTGCCTGTTCATTCCGGGCGATGCCAAGCGCAACCTCGAGACCCCCGATGCCGCCGTGGTGTTGCCGGAAATCCGTATGGCCTTCCAGCACGCCTTCGACTGCGCGGTGGTGGGCGATGCGATCGAGACCGAGCTGCGCCAGCAGACCCGCGCGCTGAAAGCCCCCGGTTTCCTGTTCTACCGCGAGGGTGAGTTTCTCGGCGCGATCGAGAAGATCCGCGACTGGGACGATTACGTCGCCCGCACCTCCCATATCCTGACCGCGAAAGGCTGAGACGATGGTTTCCAATTTCCACCTTCCGCCCATGGGCTTCGGTCCCGGCTCGCAACCCGAAGACGAGGATGCGCAGCTCGAATATATGAAGCTGCCCTCCGGTATGCGCACCTATTCGGCGCATATGCCCGACATCGACGACCCGTCCAGCGTGACGCCCGCGCTCAAGACGCTCGCCGATGTGGCGAAGGCCTGCGAGGCGGCGGCGCAAGGCGGCATGGCGAGCTTCGATCTGAGCCATCTCGACGCCGAGAACCGCGCGCTCATCGCAGAGACGATGGGGCAGGGCGAGGTCGCGATGAAGATCCGCGGCATCCCGGCGCTGGCGGTGCAGGAGTCGGTCTTCGCGGGCGTCTGGATGATCGCAGGGTCGGGCGTCGACAAGATCGAGGTCGGTCCGGTCCCCTCGGCGGCGCTGAGCCGCGCCTTCGAGCCGTTCCGCAAGGCCGAAGGCAAGACCCACCCGCGCGGTCCGGGCGTCGTCAACGCCCCGGCGCTGATGGCCGAACTGGAGGATAAATCGGGCAGCTTCATGGGCGGCGAGCCGCATGTGGTGAACCTGACCCTGCTGCCCCATACCGAGGAAGACCTCCTCTGGCTCGATGCGACGACGGGCGAAGGCGCGGTGACGATCCTGTCGCGGGGCTACGGCAATTGCCGCGTCACCGCGACCGCGTTGCCCCATGTCTGGCGGGTGCAGTTCTTCAACTCGATGGACACGCTGATCCTCGACACGTTCGAGGTCACCACGATGCCCGAGGTGGCGATCGCCGCGAAAGAGGATCTCGCCGACTCCGCCGAGCGGATCGTCGAAGTGCTGGAGGCGATCCGATGAGCGTTGCGGGGTTCGAGGGAAGCTACATGGGCGCCAATGATCGGATTTCCGATCAGGCGATCATGGAATGCAAAATCTGCTGGACGCCTTACGATCCGGCGGAGGGCGACGATTTCCGCCAGGTCCTGCCCGGCACGCCGTTCTCGATGCTGCCCGAGGACTGGCATTGCCCCAATTGCGACGCGCCGAAAGAGCAGTTCATGGTGCAGACCGATCCGGGCGCGCCCGCGATGCTGGAGGCGCGCCGGATCGAGGAACAGGTGGCCAAGCTCACCGCCGATTTCCGCGAGGTCTGGCATTCGAAAATGCGCGACGTGCCCTTGGTGAACAAGGCGCTCTCGGTCGAGCCGGTGGGTTTCGTTTCCCATGAGGGGCGCGGGCTCGGTGTGCTTGTCAGCCCGTGGTTCATGAACCTGATCATGTTGCCGCGCGAGGGCGAGGACTGGTCGGCGCTGGTCCCCGGCGCCAAGGAAAACATCGACTTCCCGTCCGGCACCTATGAGTTCATCCATAACGTCCGCGAGATGGGCGGCGGCTACAAAGCGTGCTCGCTCTTTTCGCCGATGGGCGATTTCCAGACGCAGATGCAGGCGACCGATGTCGCCCGCGCGATCATGATGGAACTGTTCAAGGACGAGAACCGCGCCGAGACGGATCGCAAATCCGAAATCCGCGCCGGTCGCGAGGCCGAGCTTGCCGCGGTCGAGGAGGCGGAGGCTGCGCAGGCGGCGGAAGATGCGCGCGTCGAGGAGATGGCGCAACCGACCCGGCGCAAGCTGATCTCGGCCGGTCTGGCCGAGGATGCGCCGCGCGACGCGGCGGATGACGCGGAATGAACCAGACGCTCGGCATAACCATTGCGCGCGACGGCGCTCGGCTGAAGGCGGTGCTTGCGCTGCCCGCGCCGAGCCCGGTCGAGGCGATGATGCTGGGCAAGACCCCCGAAGAGGTGGCGGAACTGATGCCCCGCTTGTTTAACCTGTGCGGCATGGCGCAGGGCCTCGCGGTGCGGCTCGCGACGGGGCTGGAGACCGCAGGATGCGACCCGCGGCGCGAGATTTTGCGCGACCATCTCTCCAAGCTATGCCTGCGTTGGCCCGCGCTGATCGGTCACGACCCGATGCCGCTGCCTTCGGATTGGTCGAAGGGCGGCGAGGCGCTGCAGCGCTGGATCTGGGGCGGTGCGCGGCCCGCGCGGCTGGCGGATTGGCTGAGTTCCGGTGCTGGGATCAGTCCGCTTCTGGCCGCGATCGCGGAGCGCTTCGCGCCGGGTGAGGCGGTGGCCGATCTGCCCGACCTGTCGCAGCCTTTGTCGATGGTGCCGCAGGAGAATTCCGCCGCCGGGCGGGTGCGCGATGCGGATCTGATGCGTCAGGCCGAAGCGCGCTACGGCCGCGGACCGCTCTGGCGGGCGCTGGGGCGCGTGGTCGATCTGGATCGGCTGTGCTTCGATGCGCCGCCCGCGCGCCGGGTCGCGCCGTGCGTGGCCTCGGTCGCGGCGGCGCGTGGCGCCTATACCTTGCAGGTCAGACTGAGCGGCGGTCGTGTGAGCGCGCTCACGCGGATCACGCCGACCGACCATCTGACCGTGCCCGGCGGGATGTTGCAGCGCAGCTTGGAGACCCTGCCCGCAGAGAAAGCGTCTTTGGCGAGCTTGGTAGTGGACATACTCGATCCCTGCGTGCCAGTTCTGATGCGGGAGGTCGCCGATGCATGAGATGTCGATCGCCGAAGGCATCCGCGGCGTGATCGAGGATGCGGCCAAGGCCAACAGCTTTTCGCGCGTGACCACGCTGCGGCTCGAAATCGGGCGCTTCGCAGGCGTCGAGAAACACGCGCTGGAATTCGCCTTCGACGTGGTGATGCGCGGCTCGCCCGCGGAAGGCGCGGAATTGCAGATTATCGACATTCCCGGCAAAGCGCTCTGCTATGATTGCGCGGAGACTGTGGAAATCGAACATCGACTGGACCCTTGCCCGAACTGCGGCGGCGGCAAATTGCTGGCGCAGGGCGGCGAGGAGATGCGGATCAAGGATATGGAGGTGCTCTGATGTGCACGGTGTGCGGATGCAGCGGACATAGCGTGGAGGATCAGTTCCGCGCCCATCTGGAAAAGAGCGGTCAGGCTGCGCCGAAAGCGGCGCCTCTCGCAGTGCTGGCGCAAGGAGCTCCGGCACCCGGGCAGGGCCATCAGTCTCACGATCATGCCCCCCACCATCACCACCACGATCACGGCGATATCCATATCGGCCTTGGGGCGGCAGGCACCGAAGTGCCGGGTATGAGCCAGGAACGTCTGATCGAGATCGAGACCGATATCCTTTCGAAAAACAATGATTTCGCCGCGAAGAACCGAGCGCGACTGGCGCAGAAGGGTATCTTCGCGACCAACCTCGTCTCCTCTCCCGGTTCGGGCAAGACCACGCTTCTGTGCCGCACGATCGAGATGCTGGGCGATGCGCCGCTCGCCGTCATCGAGGGCGACCAGCAGACCACCAATGACGCGGACCGCATCCGCGCGACAGGCGCGAAAGCCATTCAGGTGAACACCGGCAAGGGTTGCCACCTCGACGGGCGCATGGTGGAAACCGCGCTCGACCGTCTGGCGCTGCCCGAAGGGTCACTGCTGTTCATCGAGAATGTCGGTAACCTCGTCTGCCCCGCCGCCTTCGATCTGGGCGAGGACGCGAAGGTCGCGATCCTGTCGGTCACTGAGGGCGAGGACAAGCCGCTGAAATACCCGGACATGTTCGCCGCCGCCGGTCTTGCGATCCTCAACAAGACCGATCTCGCGCCCTATTGCGATGTCGATCTCGATCTCTACGAGGCGAATATCAAGCGCGTGAACCCGGAAATCGAGGTGCTGCGCGTCTCCGCCCGCACGGGCGAGGGGATGCAGGGCTGGCTCGATTGGCTTCGCGCCGGGCTCGACGGGAAGGCCGGGTCATGACCGGCTCGACTCCGGCCATCCTCCTCGTCGATGACGAGCCCCATTCGCTTCAGGCGATGAAAATGGCGCTCGAGGACGAGTTCGAGATCCTCACCGCGCCGGGGGCCGAAGAGGCGATGGCGGTGCTCGAAGAGGAATGGGTGCAGGTGATCTTCTGCGATCAGCGCATGCCCGGCCGCTCGGGGGTCGATTTCCTCACCGAGGTGCGCGAGCGCTGGCCGGAAACCGTGCGCATCGTCATCACCGGCTATACCGACAGCGCCTCGATGGTGGCCGCGATCAACGATGCGGGCATTCACCAGTTTATCGCCAAGCCCTGGCATCCCGAGCAGCTTCTGGCCGTGGCGCGCAATGCCGCGCGGATGTTCCAGCTGTCGCGCGAGAACGAGCGGCTGACGCTGGAGATGCGGTTCCTCAACTCGACCACCGAGACGCGGGTCGAGAAGCGGCGTCGGTCTTTGCGCGAGGGGATGGGGTTCGAGACGATCCTGCGCGCGCCCAATTCCGCGATGAACGCGGCGGTCACTCTCGCGCGGCAATATGCCAGCTTCGACGTGCCGGTGCTGATGACGGGTGAGCCGGGCACGGGCAAGACGCAGATGGCCCGTGCGATGCATTACGGCTCGCTGCGCTCGGAGAAGCCGTTCTACGAATTGAACATTTCCGGCATGCCGGAAGATCTCGCGATGGTCGAGCTGTTCGGCGCCAAGCGCGGCGTGTTGCCCGGCGGCGTGGCCAAGATCGGGCTTGCGCAGAAGGCCGATCGCGGCACGCTCTATCTTGCCGGGATCGAGGGCGCGAGCCCGGCATTGCAACTCGCGCTGCATCGGATGCTGCGCGACGGGACCGTGACGCCGGTCGGCGGGCAGGAGGCGGTCTCGACCAATCTGCGGCTGATCGCGGGCGCGTCGGGCGATCTGCGCGCAGGCGTCGCCGAGGGGCGGTTCCGCACCGATCTTTACTATGCGCTGAGCCTTGGCGAGATCGCGATCCCGCCGCTGCGCGCGCGGCGCGGAGATGTCGCGATGCTGGCGCAGGCGATCCTGTCCGAGGTCGCGACGAGCCACGGCAAGCCGGTGATGGGCTTCGAGGCGGCGGCGCTGGAATTTCTGGAAAATTACGACTGGCCGGGCAATCTGCGCGAACTGACCAACGAGGTCACGCGGATGCTGATCTTCGCGCAGGACAATGTGTTGGGCGCCGAGCTGATCTCGCGCCACATCCTGCAGGCCGATCCGTCGGATGAGGGTGCCGATCGCGCCGCCGAGGATGTGATGACCGCCGAAGGCACGCTGAAGGACCGGATCGAGCTGATGGAGATGCGCATCCTGCGCGAGACGCTCACCCGCAACCGCTGGAACAAGAGCCGTGCGGCGGCCGAGCTGGGCCTGTCGCGTGTGGGCCTGCGGGCGAAACTGGATCGTTACGGCATCGCCGACCCGTCGGTGGCCACCGAGGAGGAGAGTGACTGATGTGTTTGGGTATTCCGGGCCAGATCGTGGCGATCACCGATGAGACGCGCCAGATGGCGATGGCCGAGGTGTCGGGCGTGCGCCGCGAGGTGAACGTGGCCTGCGTGGCCGAGGGCGCGCTGGAGGGGCTCGTAGGGCAATGGGCGCTGATCCATGTCGGCTTCGCGATGAGCCTGATTGACGAGGACGAGGCCGAAAAGACGCTGATCGCGCTGCGCGATCTTGGCGAGGCGCAGGAGGCGCTGGAACAGATGGCCGCGGGCGATGCCGCGCTGGCAGGGGAGTGAGGCAGATGAAATTCGCATCCGAATTCCGCGATCCGAAAGCCGCCAAGGTGCTGCTGGCCGAGATCGCCAAGGTGGCCGATCAGATCGGCGCGACGAAGGAAAAGCCCGTCCACATCATGGAGGTCTGCGGCGGGCATACCCATTCGATCTTCCGCTACGGGCTCGACAAACTGGTCCATGAGGGCATCGAGTTCATCCACGGCCCCGGTTGCCCGGTCTGCGTGCTGCCGCGTGCGCGTGTCGATGAATGCATCGAGATCGCCGAGCGCCTGGGCGTGATCTTCACCACGTTCGGCGATGCGATGCGCGTGCCGGGCACGAAGAAATCGCTGCTGCAGGCGAAGGCCGATGGCGCGGATATCCGCATGGTCTATTCGCCGCTCGACGCGCTGGAACTGGCGCGCCGTAACCCCGAGCGCGAAGTGGTGTTCTTCGGATTGGGGTTCGAAACCACGACCCCGTCCACGGCGCTTGCGATCCAGCAGGCCGCGCGCGAAGGCTTGGGCAATTTCAGCGTGTTCTGCAACCACATCACCGTGCCCGAGCCGATTAAGGCGCTGCTCGACGATCCGCATATGTGCCTCGATGGCTTCATCGGGCCCGGCCATGTCTCGATGGTGATCGGGATCCACCCTTATGACTTTATCGCGCAGGATTACGGCAAGCCGATTGCGGTGGCCGGGTTCGAACCGCTCGATCTGCTGCAATCGGTGCTGATGGTGCTGCGCCAGATCGCGGAAGGCCGCGCCGAGGTTGAGAACCAATATGCCCGCGTCGTGCCCGAGCATGGCAATTCGGTTAGCCTTGCCGCGATCGACGATGTCTACGAGACGCGGCCGTCGTTTGAATGGCGCGGCTTGGGCGAGATCGACAAGTCGGGGCTGCGCATCCGTGCGCAATACGAAGCCTATGACGCCGAGGAGAAGTTCGGCATCGGCTATGCCGCCGGTCGGCGCGAGGTCGAAGAGGCCGAGGGCTGCGCCTGCGGGCAGGTGATGACGGGGCGGATGAAGCCGGTGGAGTGTCCGCAATTCGGGCGCGGCTGCACGCCGGAAATGCCGCTTGGCGCGCTGATGGTGAGCTCGGAAGGGGCCTGTGCGGCCTATTGGCAATATGGCGGCGCGCGCGCTGTCGAGCCGGCGGAGTAAGGGGGGCTCTGCCCCCGTCGCCGGAGGGCGACAGTAATTGAGGGAGGAGGGGGCTCCGCCCCCGCGCTTGCGCGCTCCCCCGGGATATTTGAACCAAGGCGAAGGTAGGTAGAATGGCTTTGCGCGACGAGCGGGTGACGCTGGCCCATGGCGGCGGCGGCAAGGCGATGCGGGATCTGATCGAGGAGGTGTTCACCTCGGTCTTCGCGCCGCCCGGCATGGAAGATCAGGCGCGGTTGCAGGCCGAGGCGCTGGCCGAGCCCGGCGCGCGGCTGGCCTTTACGACCGATAGCTATGTGGTGACGCCGATCGAGTTTCCGGGCGGCGATATCGGCAAGATTGCGGTTTGCGGCACGGTGAACGATCTGGCGGTGGGCGGCGCGACACCGCTCTGGCTCTCGGCGGCCTTTATCATCGAGGAAGGCACCGAGATCGCGCTTCTGCGCCGGATCGTGGCGACGATGGCGCGCGAGGCTGAGGCTGCCGGTGTGAAGATCGTTACCGGCGATACCAAGGTCGTGGGGCGCGGGGCCTGTGACGGGGTGTTCGTCACGACGGCGGGCGTCGGCGTGATCCCCGGCGGGGTCGAGATGGCCGCAGGGCGGGTCGCGCCCGGAGACGTCGCCATCGTGAACGGGGTGTTGGGCGATCACGGCGCGACGATCCTTGCCGCGCGGGGCGATCTGGCGCTGTCGAGCGCGATCGAGAGTGATTGCGCTGCTCTGGGGCATCTGATGGTGGATGTGCTGACGGTGGCGCCGGGCGCGAAAGCCGCGCGGGATCTGACGCGGGGCGGGTTGGCCTCGGCGCTTAACGAAATTGCGGAGGCTGCGGGTTGCGGGATCGAGATTGAGGAGGATGCGTTGCCGCTGCGCACCGAGGTCGTGGGGATGTGCGAGATCCTCGGGCTCGATCCTTTGTATCTGGCCAATGAGGGGCGGCTCGTGGTCTTCGTGCCCGAGGCCGAGGCCGAGGCGGCGCTGGCCGCGATGCGCGCGCGCCCCGAAGGGTCCGGTGCAGTGATCGTGGGCCGTGCGGTCGGGGGGCATAAGCAGGTGCGAATGACGACGGCGTTCGGCGGTCAGCGCATCGTCGATATGCTGGTGGGCGAGCAGTTGCCGCGTATCTGCTAGAGTTCCTTTAGCAGGGTGCGCAGCGTATCTGCGGCGGTGCTCAACGCCCGTTCGTCGAAGGCGGCATAGCCGAACAGAAGTCCCTGTGGCGGGTCGGGCAGGCGGGCGTGGGACGATAGCGCCCGCAGCGTGAGGCCTTCTGCCTTTGCGCGCTCGGATATCGCACGGTCGCCCAAGGGGGCGAGGGCCGGGCCGAGGCCTGCGCAGAGATGCATTCCCGACGGGTCGGGCTGAAGCTGAAGATAGTCCTCCAGCCCCGCCAGTTCGCTCAGCAGGTGACGCTGGCGCTTCGCGTAATGGCGCCGCATCCGCCGCAGATGGGTCGCGAATTCGCCGCTTGCCATGAAGCTCGCCAGCGCCGGTTGCGGAACCATCGAGACCCGTGATCCGGTCGTCGCAATCGCGTCGCGCATCGGGGTCATCAGCCGCTCGGGCAACACCAGATAGCCGATCCGCAGCGCCGGGCTGAGCAATTTCGAGAAGCTGCCCATATAGATCACGCGCTGCAATCCATCGAGCCCGGCGAGCGCGGGCAGCGGCTGGCCGCGATAGCGGAACTCGCTGTCGTAATCATCCTCGACGATCAAAGCGTCGCGCTCGCGCGCCCAGTCAAGCAGCGCCAGCCTGCGCGTCAGCGGCATCGCGATCCCGGTCGGGAAATGGCGCGATGGGGTGATGGTGACCGCGCGGGTCTCGGGCGGCAGATCGGCGGGGTCGAGCCCCTCGGCGTCGATGCGCACCGGGCGCTCGGTGATCCCGCTTGCGGCCAGCACATGACCCATCGTCGCCCAGCCTGGGTCTTCGGTCGCCATCAGCGCGCCGGGGGGCAGCGCCGCCCGCGCGATCAGGTCGAACCCGTCCCACGCACCGCCGGTAATCACCACCTGTTCGGTCGCGCAGTCGAGGCCGCGCCATGCCGCGAGGTGGTCGCGGATCGCCTGCCGCAGCGAGGGCCAGCCGAACGGGTCAGGCCGGTCGAGAAGCGCGGGATCGGGGTTGCGCCATGCCCTTTCGAGGTGGCGTGCCCAGAGTCTGTGCGGGAACAGCGCCTGATCGGGCAGGCCGGGCTGAAAGGGCAGCCACGTCTGTGCCGCGTGCGGCTCCGAATGTGGCGCGTCCCGCGGCGCGGGCGGTGCGAGATGGGGCAGGTCCTCGGCCACATAGGTGCCACCGCCGGGGCGGGTGCTCAGATAACCCTCGGCGATCAGTTGATCATAGGCCGTGGTCACCGTCATCCGCGAGACCGACAGCTCCTCGGCCAGAGCGCGGCTTGGCGGCAGGCGCTCTCCGGCTGCGGCGGGATCGGCGCGCAGCATCTCGCGCAGCGCTTGCGTCAGCTGCGCGTGCAGCGGCAAGCCGGAGCGGCGATCCAGCGACAGGCCGAAGAGGGCGGCGTTCAGATTGGACTGGTACATTTTGGCGAAACTGGACATGTTTTCCTATCCAATAGGGCGGTATCGCTGCCGGGACAAGATAGACCCGCTTTGAGTGAGATCCCCATGACCGAGCCCCTTCCCGTGACCGACCGTTCCCGTCTGCGCCGCCTGCATGAGCGCGGCCATTTCGACCGCGAGACGATCAACGCGATCCTCGATGCGCAGCCGATGTGCCATGTGGGCTATGTCCGCGACGGCAAGCCTTACGTGACGCCGACGATGCAATGGCGCGAGGGCAATCACGTCTATTGGCACGGCTCCTCCGCGAGCCGCGCGTTGCGCAGCGAGACGCAGGCCGAGGTTTGCCTGACGGTCTCGATCCTCGATGGGTTGGTGCTGGCACGCTCCGGGATGCATCACTCGCTGAACACGCGGTCGGTGATGCTCTACGGGACCGCGTTCAAGGTGGAGGACCCGGCGGACAAGCTGCAAAAGCTCGGCAATTTCGTGAACCATCTCTATCCGGGGCGCTACGAGATGCTGCGCCCCGATCACGCGCAGGATCTGAAAGCGACGACGGTGCTGGGGATGGAGATCACCGAGGGCGCCGCGAAGATCCGCACGGGCGGGCCGAGTGACGACGCGGAGGATTACGCGCTGCCGATCTGGGCCGGGGTGATCCCGATCCGTATGGAGGTGGGCGACCCGATCCCCGATCCGCGCAACCTCGACGGTGTCGAGATGCCCGCCCATGTGCGCGATTTCCGCTATGGCGGTTAATTGGCCGAGGCGATCTGGTCCAGCTCTCTTAGGCGCATCTCGTAGAAGTATGTGAGGCAGTCGATGAGGCTGCGGAATTGCAGCGGATCGTTCGTGTCGATCCCGCCCGGACGACAGGCGCGGTCGCGAATCTTGAGCCAATGCCGCTGGCTCTGCTTCGTGCCCTCTGCGTCCTTCGCGACGGCGCGGGGGTAGAGCTTGCCCAGCACGCCGTCGAGCTGGCCGAGCGGGCGGATCAGGCAGATCACCTCCGCCGCCGGATCGAGCTTGCCGGTGCAGTCGAAGCTGGGGCCGGTGATATCGGGAAACTGGGCGAGGATCGGCGTGAGCTCTTCGGAGGGCTCGATGGCGGGGAAATTGTTCCAGACGCCATCGGGGCCGAGGATGGTGAAATCGTTGATCGGGTAGGGGCCCTTATAGTCGAGCACATCGCGCTGCGTGGCTGTTGTCCCGTTCATCGTGAGAAACGTATCGTTGTCATGAATGTCGATATTGTAGGTTTTGACATACCATTGGCCGTCAGCGTCCCTGAAAACATTGCAGTCGACGCGGCCCGGACCTGCGAGCTTCGCTTGCAGGTAATAGGAGTCGTCGCCCGCGGCGGGCAGTAAAACATTCGCCGTAAGGGGGCCGATTTTCACCTTCTTCAGCCTTGGGCGGGGATTGCCCGAGGTTTTAAGGCCTTCTTCCGTCGCATATCCGAAGCTTGAGTATCTTGACCACAAGCGGATCAGGCCGTGCTCGGGTATGGCCTCTGAAGATACTGGCGGGCCAGTCATCACCCGGCGACCGGTATTTGCGAATACCAGGAATTCACAGGCGTTTATGGCGCCGAGAATGTCCACATTGGCCGGGTTCGGGGCGCGATCGGCAAGGACAGTCGTCTTGGTCTGATCGAGCCGGTTATATGAATTGATCAGCAGGTACTGCTCGCCCAGCGGCCTGTCGTCGTCCTTCTGAAATTTCTTGCCGATCATTTCGAAGACGAAGCCTGGAGCGATATTCCATGTCCCCATCCGCTTTGTGAGTTCGTTGATGGCGTCCTGAGCCTGCGCGTAGAATTGCGTGGCGATCTGATTTCCGAGCGTGCCCGAAAACGGCGTGCCGTCGGGGATCATCAGCGTATTCGAGAGGCTCGAGAACGGCGCGTGAAACCCGACGACGCCCTCGGTGTGAACGTATCGCGCGTTCCACATCGGGTAGCCGCGCAGCATCCGCTCAGAGCCGCCCAGAAATGCGATCGCACAGGCCGAGAGGCACCTGTCGCCCTTGCCGACGAATGTTGCGAAGCCGCGGATCGAGTCTGAGAGTTTGAGGCCCTCATAGAAATCGCCGCCGTCACTGTCGAGAGAGACGACGACGGGGCGCATATTCACCCCGCCCGTAATCGGATCGAAAATCTCGCTAGCCTTGTCGGTGATCAGGTTCCGGAATGTCTCTGCGTCGCCGGGCGCGATTTCGCCTCTAATATGAATGTGCAACGCGTTCTTGAAATCGAAGCTGTCGCCCGGCTTGGTCCCGGTAGCCATATCCACGCCGATATAAGGTAACACGAACTCATTCGTGATCGGCGGTGCCCAGTCTATATCGGCGGCGAGGGCTGGTGGGGCGGCGCCGAGGACGCTCAGCGCGGCGAGGGCAGGGATCAGTCGTCGCATCGGGCCTCCACGAAGTGCTGCAGGCCGGTCCCGAGCCCGGAAGTACCGAAGGTCTCGCGCACTTGGGTGAGCGGGCCTTGGTAGAGATCGGCGAAATTCGCGGCGTAGCCGCAGAAGTAGTCCGTCGCGATCTGTGCGTCGCAGCGTTTGGTCGCGATGCACAGCTCGACCTGATCGAAGAAATTCGCCATTTCCGATACCGCCGCGAATTGCTTCTGGCGTTGCGGCGCCGGTTGTCTTTGAAACAGCAGATCGAGGAAGTTCCGCCGTTGCGCCGGGGGGATGCCTCCATTGACGGCAGTCACCTTTGCCAGATCATCGGAATTTTCCCACCAGAATTGCGCGAGCTGGCGGCGTGCGCGGCCTGCATATTCGAGGTCGGAAAACCTAGCCACCATCTCGAGCGAGAGATCGGCCTTACGGTCCTCGCGCCATTGGTAGATTTGCCCGGCGGTGAAGACGAGGGCAGCTATCGTGGCGATCCAGGAGCCCATCTCGATCTTATCCCGGATGCTCATGGCCGTGTTGGACGCGACTTCGGCCGGGGCGGTATCCGCTTCAGGCGCGTCTCTGGGCACATTGGGGGCGTCTGCGGGAGGGGGCGGCGTCTGTCCCGCGCTCACTGCGGGCATCCCGAGAAATCAAGCTCGGCCACCGGAATTTCGGTCGTCTCGTCGAGCTTCGCGACCTGCTTGCGCGCGACGCTGTCGAAACTGTCGCGCAGGCATTCGAGCTGCGCACGGGTCAACACGAGCACCGCCGCCTTGGGATTGGCGGGGATGACCGCGCCAGATTGCAAACGCGGCAGACCTTCCGAGTCGATGGCGGAATTGCGGCTCGTTCCCTGTGCGATCTCCGCTGCGGTGGGGTCGAAAACCCCGTCTTTGCAGAAGCCCACGAAGAGGATTGACGGGAATGCCCGTTGCTCGAGGTAGTCGGTTGCATGATCGCGCAGGCATTCGGCCTGATCCCATCGCAGGGCGGGACCTTCACCGGAGCTTTGGGCAAAGGCAGCGCCCGTCGATGCGAGGGCGATCCCTGCGGCGGCAAGGATCGGAAAGGCAGAAAACTGATACGACGCAACGAACATGACAATGATCCGAACTGAGTTGAACCATTTCAACAGGCTAGCAAATCGGAGGGATTCGGCAAAGCGCCGCGGGGGCGGGGCGAAACATGCTCGGCCGTTGCGCGGAGCTGTCGGTTTTTGTTCGGTTTTGGTCGAAGCGCGCAAAAATGCGCTTCACAAAATCGTGAGCAATGGATCGGCCTAACTTCGAGGAACTTCGAAATTCCTATGAAAAATAGGGATTGAGGAGGCTCGGCTCCGCATCGGGTAACGCGACCGAGCGTCAAAGCGAAAACGAAATCACTCTCTTGTTTTGTTCCTGTTACATCCGCACACTACGCCGCGTAGCGCGGAGGCTTCGCTTGGGGCCTCAGATCCATCCAACAATGAATCCCGCTACATATGGGAGGAAGACATGAAGAATTTTGCACTCGGTGCGGCGCTTGCGTCGGCCTCGCTCATTGCGCCCTTCACGGCCAATGCAGCGACGGAAATCCAGTTCTGGCACGCCTTTACCGGCCGTCTCGGCGAGCTCGTCGATCAGCAGGTCAAGGACTTCAATGCCAGCCAGGACCAGTATGAGGTCGTGGCGACCAACAAGGGCAACTACTCGGAAACGCTGAACGCCGGGATCGCGGCTTTCCGCGCCGGTGAGCAGCCCGACATCCTGATGGTGTTCGAGGTCGGCACGGCGACGATGATGGCCGCCAAGGGCGCGATCAAGCCGGTCTATCAGGTGATGGAAGACGCGGGCGTCGACTTCAATCCCGACGATTATATCGGTGCGGTGAAGGGCTATTACACCACCACCGACGGCAAGATGCTGTCGCTGCCCTTCAACTCCTCTACGCCGGTTCTCTGGGTCAACCGCGACATGCTCGACGAGGCAGGCGTGGCCAAGGATGCGCCGCTGACCACCTGGGAAGATGTCGGCAAGGTGCTCGACCAGTTGAAGGCTTCGGGCGTCGATTGCCCGATGACCACCGCATGGCAGAGCTGGATCCAGCTCGAGAACCTCTCGGCCTATCACAACGTGCCGTTCGCCAGCCAAGAGAACGGCTTCGCCGGTCTCGACGCGAAGCTGGAATTCAACGGCCCCGTTCAGGTCAAGCATATCCAGACGCTGGGTGACTGGGCCAAGAAGGGCGAGTTCGTCTACAAGGGCCGCCGCAACGAAGGTGGCGCCGATTTCCGCGCTGGCACCTGCGCGCTCTTCACCGAGAGCTCGGCCGGTTACGCGGGCATCAAGTCCGAAGCCAAGTTCAACTTCGAAGTGCACCCGCTGCCCTATTGGGGTGACGTGGACGGTGCGCCGCAGAACACCATCATCGGGGGCGCTTCGCTTTGGGTGATGTCGGGCAAGGAAGACAGCCATTACAAGGGTGTCGCCGAGTTCCTGAGCTATCTCTCCTCGCCGGAAGTGCAGGCGAAGTGGCACCAGGACACCGGCTACCTGCCGATCACCAAGGCTGCGGCGGACCTGACCCGCGAGCAGGGCTTCTATGACGCGAACCCCGGCACCGATGTGGCTGTGAAGCAGATGACCGCGAATGCGCCGACCGAGAACTCGAAGGGCATCCGTCTGGGCAACTTCGACCAGATCCGCGGCATCATCGACGAGGAACTGGAAGCTGTCTGGGCCGGTGACAAGACCGCTCAGGACGCGCTCGACAACGCGGTGGAGCGTGGCAACCAGTTGCTGCGCCGCTTCGAGCAAGCCAACCGCTAACCCAAATCCGGCCGCGGGCGGGGGAAACCTGCCCGTGGCTATTTCTATTCGAAGGCCCCGATCCCGATATGGAAAAACGCGTAACCTTCAAGGGCTGGCTCTTGCCGATGCTGCTGCTTGCGCCGCAGTTGATCGTCTCGGGCGTGTTCTTCTTCTACCCGGCGGGCGAGGCGGTGTGGCAATCGCTGTTCATCCCCGATCCGTTCGGCCTGTCGATGCAGTATGTGGGCCTCGGCAATTTCGAATACCTGTTCAACGACCCCTATTACCGCGCGTCCTTCGTGACGACGGCGGTGTTCTCGACCCTCGTGACACTGGTCTCGATGATCCCGGCGCTGTTCCTCGCGGTGCTGGCGGATCGGCTGGTGAAAGGGGCGGGGACCTATCGCACGCTGCTGATCTGGCCCTATGCGGTCGCACCCGCCGTGGCCGGTGTGCTGTGGCTGTTCATGTTCAACACGCGGATCGGTGTGGTCGCCTTCTATCTCAACCAGATGGGTTACGACTGGAACCATGTGCTCAACGAGCATGAGGCGATGGGACTCGTCGTCGTGGCGTCGGCCTGGGGGCGGATCAGCTACAACTTCCTGTTCTATTTCGCGGCGCTGCAAGCGGTGCCGAAATCGGTGATCGAAGCGGCGGCGATCGACGGGGCGCGGTTCTGGCGGCGCTTCTTCACGATCGTGCTGCCGCTCCTGTCGCCCACGACCTTCTTCCTGCTGGTCGTCAACATCGTCTACGCCTTCTTCGAGACCTTCGGCGTGATCCACACGATCACGTCCGGCGGGCCGCAACAGGCGACCACGATCCTCGTCTACAAGGTCTATGCCGACGGGTTCGTGGGCCAGGATCTCGGCAGCTCCGCCGCGCAATCCGTGGTGCTGCTCGTGGTCGTGGGCTTCCTGACGGTGCTGCAATTCAAATTCGTCGAGAAGCGGGTGCATTACTAATGGCTGACATGCACAACGAACCGCCCCCGGGCATGGTGGAAAAGCGCGGCTCGGGCCTTTGGTTGACCCATGTGCTGATGATCGCGGGCGTGCTGGTGATCTTCTTCCCGATCTGGCTGGCCTTCGTGGCCTCGACCCACACGCAGCAAGAGATCGCTCAGGCGCCGATGCCGGTGATGCCGGGCTCGCACCTGATCGAGAACTATTCGGATGCGCTGTTCTCCGGGGTGAACGTGCCGGTCGCGACGATGCTGGTGAACTCGCTGGTCATGGCGTTGGGGATCGCGCTCGGCAAGATTGCGATCTCGCTCTTGTCGGCCTTCGCAATCGTCTATTTCCGCTTTCCGGGGCGGCGCTTCTTCTTCTGGATGATCTTCATCACGCTGATGCTGCCGGTCGAGGTGCGGATCGTGCCGACCTACGAGGTGGTCGCGGGATTCGGGATGCTCAACAGCTATTCCGGCCTGATCCTGCCCCTGATCGCGTCGGCCACGGCGACCTTCCTGTTCCGGCAGTTCTTCCTGACGGTGCCCGACGAGCTGGCCGAGGCCGCCCGCGTCGACGGCGCGCGCCCGATGCGCTTCTTCTTCGATATCCTGCTGCCGATGAGCCGCACGAATATCGCGGCGCTCTTCGTGATCCTCTTCATCTATGGCTGGAACCAGTATCTCTGGCCGCTTCTCATCACCACCAATCCCGAGATGAACACCATCGTCATGGGGCTCAAGCAGATGTTCCCGTCGGGCGACGATATCGCCGATTGGCCGGTCATCATGGCGACCTCGATCCTCGCGATGATCCCGCCGGTGATCGTGGTGATCTCGATGCAGAAACTCTTCATTCGCGGCCTCGTGGACAGCGAGAAATAAGGGCAGACAATGGCGACCGTTGAACTCGAAAATATCAAGAAACGTTTCGGCAAGACCGAGGTTCTGCACGGGGTCTCGATCGACATCCAGGATGGCGAATTCATCGTCATCGTCGGTCCTTCCGGCTGCGGGAAATCGACGCTTCTGCGCATGGTCGCGGGGCTGGAGAGCATCTCCGAGGGCGAGATCCGTATCGGCGAAGCCCGCGTGAACGAGCGCGAGCCGATGGATCGCGACATCGCGATGGTGTTCCAGAACTACGCGCTCTACCCGCATATGTCGGTGCGCCAGAATATGGGCTACGGCCTGAAGATCGCGGGCATGGCGAAACCCGAGATCAAGCGACGCGTCGATGAGGCTGCGAAGCTGTTGCAGCTGTCGGACTATCTCGAGCGCAAGCCGCGCGAGTTGTCGGGCGGGCAGCGTCAGCGGGTCGCGATGGGCCGCGCCATCGTGCGTGAGCCCTCGGTCTTCCTGTTCGACGAGCCGCTGTCCAACCTCGACGCCAAGCTGCGGGTGCAGATGCGCGTCGAAATCCGCGAGCTGCAGCGAAAGCTTGGCGTGACCGCGCTTTACGTGACCCACGATCAGGTCGAGGCGATGACCATGGCCGACCGGATGATCGTGATGAACGGCGGTGTGGCCGAGCAGATCGGCACGCCGCTCGAAGTCTATGAGCGCCCCGTGACCATCTTCGCGGCGCAGTTCATCGGCAGCCCGTCGATGAACATCATCGATGCCGAGGTGCGCGGCGGTCAGGTGATGCTGGGCCATGTCACGCTCGGCCCGACCGATCTGCCCGATCGCCCGGTCAGCCTCGGGATCCGGCCCGAACACCTGCATCCCGACGGCAACGGGCCGCTGACGCTGAATGTTACCCTGTCCGAGCCGCTGGGCGCGAATACGCTCCTGCACGGCACGCTGGAAGGGCGCGGCGAGGCAATGACCGCGGCGCTGCCGGGCGTGCATATGGAGAAGGAAGCTGTGGGGCAGGTGCGGCTGTCGGTGAACGCCGAGGACCTGCATCTCTTCGATCCGAAAACCGGTCAACGGCTGAATTAAGCCGCGCCGATCCGGTGGCTGATCGCTTTCGCGGCCTCGACGACCGCTTGCCCGAGCGCGGGCAGGCGGCTATCGGGAATCCGCTGCACGGGGCCGGAGACTGAAATCCCCGCCACCGCGTCACCATGTGCGTCGAAGATCGGCGCGGCGATGCAGCGCATCCCGAGCGTGCGTTCCTCATCGTCCACCGCGTAGCCCTGCGCCGTGACCCGCGCCAATTCGGCGCGTAGCGTCGGCGCATCGCCGATGGTGCGGTCATTGAATCGCGCGAAATCGTAATCCGCGAGGAGCTGGTCGAGCTGGTCCGGCGCGTAGGTGCTCAGAAGCGCCTTGCCGATGCCCGACGCGTGCAGCGGCGCGACCGTGCCCGGCGGGAAGAACGCCCGGATCGGATCATGCGTCTCCACCTGCCCGGTAAACAGCACCTGTCCCGCCCGCTCGACACCCAGATTTGACGTCTCTCCGGTCGCGCGCATCAGATCCTGCATCAGCGGCCGCGCGCGCTCGAAGACATTGGTGCGCCTCAGGAAGGCCGAGCCGATGCGGAAGGCCGCCGGGCCGATATGCCAGTCCTGCGCCTCGGGCTCCACGAAATCGCGGGCATGCAACGTGGCCAGAACGCGGTGCATCGTTGCCGGAGACTGGTCCAACTCGCGCGCGATGGCGCTGAGCGACAGCCCGCCATGCCGCGCCAGCAGGTCCAGCACGTCGAGCGCCCGGTCCAACGCGAGGATCGTGCCCTGCGCGGGGTCGGTGTTGAAGCCTTTCGGGCGGCCCTTTCGGCGGGGCGTGGTCATCGGGCGCACCTCTGAGCTGCGAAAAGAAAATATCTTATGCAGTATAAAACAAAATTTAATTTCACTGTGTGAAAAAATCAAAGCACTGAATTCCTTGATGATTATCGACCAACGCGATGCAAACGCCCACGAGCCGTAAAAATTTCAGGGTCAACTGCGCCATGGTAGAAACGCTTCCGACACATGGAGGAGGCGTCATGATCCATCTCAATCCCGTTTTCATTCCGGGCCCGACCAACATCCCCGAGGCGCTGCGCAAAGCCGTCGATATTCCGACGATGGATCATCGCAGCCCCGGTTTCGCCGATATCATCCACCCGGCGCTGGACGGTGTGAAGAAGGTGCTCAAGACGACCACGGGCGAGGCCTTCGTCTTCCCCGCGACTGGCACCGGCGGCTGGGAGACCGCGATCACCAATACGCTTTCGCCCGGCGACAAGGTTCTGGCCTGCCGCAACGGAATGTTCAGCCATAAATGGATCGACATGTGCCAACGCTACCGGCTGGAAGTCGAGGTGGTGAGCGTCGCATGGGGCGAGGGCATCCCGGTCGAGCGTTTCGCGGACATCCTCAGCGCCGATACGGGCCACCAGATCAAGGCGGTGCTCGCCACACATAACGAGACCGCGACCGGCGTGACCTCGGATGTCGCGGGCATCCGGCGCGCGATGGATGCGGCAGGGCATCCGGCGCTTTTCTTCGTGGATGGCGTCAGCTCGATCGGGTCGATGGAGTTCCGGATGGATGACTGGGGCGTCGATGTCGCGGTCACCGGCAGCCAGAAGGGCTTCATGCTGCCGCCGGGCCTCGCCATCACCGGGTTCTCGCAAAAGGCGCTGGAGGCGGTCGAGGGCGCGAAGCTGCCGCGCTGCTTCTTCGACATTCGCGACATGCGCACGGGCTACGCGGCCAACGGTTATCCCTACACGCCGCCGGTGGGGATGCTGAACGGGCTGAAAGCGTCCTGCGACATGCTGCTGGAAGAAGGGCTGGGCAATGTCTTCGCCCGCCATGCCCGGATCGCGGAAGGTGTGCGCCGCGCGGTGGCGGCCTGGGGGATGGAGCTTTGCGCCGTCTCGCCCGATCTCTACTCCAACAGCGTCAGTGCGGTGCGTGCGCCGGACGGGTTCGACGCGGCCCGGATCGTGGCGCAGGCGCTGAATACTTATGGCGTGGCCTTCGGGGGCGGGCTGGGCGATGTCGCGGGCAAGGTGTTCCGCATCGGGCATCTGGGCCTGATGACCGATGTGATGGCGCTCTCGGGGCTGGCCACGGCCGAGATGGCGATGGTCGATCTCGGTCTGCCGGTGGAGCTGGGCAGCGGGGTTGCCGCAGCCCAGGCGCATTACCGCGAGACCGCCGCCACCCCTGTGCGACAAGCCGCCGCGTAAGAGCGGTCAGGTTCGGGCGCTGGCGAGCCTTCCCAGCATCGTCAGCGCCTGATCCATCTGCTCGAGCGAGACGAACTCGTCGGCCTTGTGGGCCTGCTCGATCGAACCCGGCCCACAGATCACCGCATCCATCCCGAGCGACTGGAACAGCCCGGCCTCGGTGTTGAAGGCGACGCAGCCTGCGTGGTTCTGGCCGGTCAGCGCGAAGACCAGATCACGCGCGGCATTGTCGTCCATCGGCTCGAGCCCGACGACCTCGCCGATGGTCTCGGTAGCGATCCCGGCCTCGGGCGCGATCGCGCGCATCTCTGGCAGCAGCGTGTCTTCGACGTAGCTCGCGATCTCGCCTTTGACGAACTCCATGTCGGCGGCGTTGATCGGGCGCATCTCCCAGGCCAGTTCGGCGCGGGGCGCGATCACGTTATGCGAGATGCCGCCTTTCAGCGCGCCCACGTTCAGCGTCGTCTGCGGCGGGTCGAAGCGCGAGCCTTCGGGGCAGCGCTTTACCAGTTCGGCGCGCAGCTCGAAGAGCCGGTTGATGTAGCGCACTGCGTATTCGACCGCGTTCACGCCCTTCTCGGGGGCGGAGCTGTGGCCCGGCAGGCCCTCGAAGCGCACGGTATATTCGCAGCAGCCCTTGTTGCCGTCGAAGACCTGCATCGAAGTCGGCTCGCCGATGATGCAAAGCGCGGGTTTGACCGGGCGTTTCGCGAGCAGCTTCACCAGTTCCTGCGCGCCCAGACAGCCGACTTCCTCGTCATGAGTGAAGGCGAAATGGATCGGGCGGGTTTTCGCGGCTTCGGCCAGCAGATCGAGCGAGCCGAGACAGGCCGCGATGAACCCTTTCATGTCGCAGGCGCCGCGCCCGTAGAGCTTGCCGTCACGCTCGGTCATGGTGAAGGGATCGCTGGTCCAGTCCTGATCGGTGACCGGCACCACGTCGGAATGGCCCGACAGCACCAGCCCGCCGTCGCGTGGCGCGCCCAGTGTGGCGAAGAGGTTCGCTTTGTGGCCGCTCTCATCGACCATCACTTCCACCGCCGCGCCGACGGTTTCCAGCCGGTCCGCGATATAGTGGATGATCGGCAGGTTGCTGTCGGTCGAAATCGTCGGGTAGGCGATCAGGTCCGAGAGGATCGCGCGGGTGGTGTCGATGCGCATAGGTTCAGTCCTTGATGAACAGTTTGCGCTCGACGTTGCACAGGGGCATGGCGGGGCCGTCCTCGGTGATCACGATGGTCTCCGTCGTCTCCATTCCCCAATGGTCCATCCAGAGGCCGGGCATGAAGTGGAAGGTCATGCCGGGTTCAAGGATCGTCTCGTCGGTGTCGCGGATCGAGACGGTGTGCTCGCCCCAATCCGGCGGGTAGGAGCAGCCCACCGCGTAGCCCGCACGGTTGGGGCGTTCGATGCCGACCTTCGCAAGCTCGACATTCAGCGCGCGCGCGATATCGCAGGCGCGGTTGCCGGCGCGGGCGACCTCGATCCCGGCGTTCAGCCCCTCGGTCAGCGCCTCGGATGCGTCGATCATGTGTTGCGGCGGTTTGCCGAGGAACACGGTGCGGCAGAGCGGCGCGTGATACCGGCGGTAGCAGCCCGATTGTTCGACAAAGGTCGCCTCGCCCGCCTTCAGCGCCTCGCCGTTCCATGTCAGATGCGGCGCGGAGGCGTCGGGGCCCGAGGGCAGCATCGGCACGATGGCCGGGTAGTCGCCCCAGCTGTCTTCCTCGCCCTGCACGGCGGTGCGATAGAGCTCGCCCACCAGATCGTGCTTGCGCAGCCCCGGCTCGGCCAGCGCCATCGCGCGTTCGATCACCAGTTCGGAAATTCGCGCCGCGCGGCGCATGAAGCGCAGCTCCTCGTCGGATTTGATCAGGCGCTGCCAGTTCACCAGCACCGAGGCATCGAGAAGCGTGGCCTCGGGCAGCCCTTCATAAAGGACCGCATGGGCCTTGGCGGTGTAGAAATAGGTCTCCATCTCGACACCGATCCGGGCCTTGCCGTAGCCCATGATCCGCAGGTGCGAGGCGAGGTCTTCCATCGGGTGCATGATGTCGGATTGCACCATCGCGTCGTTGTAGTGGAGGATGTTTTCCTCCTCCATCCAGACGGTGCGGCGCGCACCGTTGGCATCCATGAAGCGGCCCCACCAGTAGGGCGCGCCTTCCATCGGCAGGATCACCCCCTGATGGGTGTAGAAAGACCAGCCGTCATAGCCCGTCAGCCAGAACTGGTTCGAGGGGTTGGTGATGAAGAGAATGTCGATCTCGCGTTGCGCCATCGCAGCACGCACGAGCGCGATCCGGCGGGAATATTCGAGTTCGCTGAAGTGCACGTTTTCGATCGGCATTCGGGCTTCTTTCTGCTGGCGTTATTTCGCGCAGGTTGGGGCGCGCCCCCGAGCGAGGTCAAGGCCAAAACGAAAACGTGCGGCCACCGGGAGGGCCGCACGTTCGCGTGATTTGGGGCAGCGGATGTAACCGCTTACGGAATGAGCCGCTCGATGATCAGATCGGCCGCTTCCTCGGGGCTGATCGCGGTGGTGTCGATCCGCATCTCGGCATTCTCGGGCGCCTCATAGGGCGAGTCGATGCCGGTGAAGTTTTTCAGCTGACCGGCGCGGGCCTTGGCATAAAGCCCCTTCACGTCGCGCGCCTCGGCCACTTCCAGCGGCGTGTCCACGAAGACTTCGAGGAATTCGCCCGGCTGCATCATCGCGCGGACCATGTCGCGCTCGGAGCGGAAGGGCGAGATGAAGGCCGTGACCACGATGAGGCCCGCATCGGTCATCAGCTTCGCGACCTCGCCGACGCGGCGGATGTTCTCCACGCGGTCGGCCTCGGTGAAGCCCAGATCCTTGTTCAGGCCATGGCGGACGTTGTCGCCGTCGAGCAGGAAGGTGTGGCGGTTCATCCGCGCCAGCTTCTTCTCGACGATATTGGCGATGGTCGATTTGCCCGAGCCCGAGAGGCCCGTCAGCCAGACCACGGCGGGTTTCTGGTGCTTCATGTTGGCATGATGCTCGCGCCCGATATCGGTCGCCTGCCAGTGGATGTTCTGAGCCCGGCGCAGCGCGAAGTTGATCATCCCCGCAGCCGCCGTCTGGTTGGTCATTTTGTCGATCAGGATGAACCCGCCCAGATCGCGGTTCTCGCCATAGGGCGCGAAGGGGATCTCGCGGTCGGTGGTGATGTTGGCCACGCCGATCGCGTTCAGGTCCAGCGTCTTCGTCGCCAGATGCTCCTGCGTGTTGACGTTCACCTCGTATTTCGGCTCGTGGACGGTCGCCGAAACCGTCTGCGTGCCGATCTTCAGCCAATAGGCGCGGCCCGGCACCAGTTCGGTCTCGTCCATCCAGACGAGTGTGGATTCGAACTGATCGGCGACTTCCAGCGGCTCTTTCGCGGCAACGATGACCTGACCGCGCGAGCAGTCGATCTCGTCGGCGAGCGTGATCGTCGTGGATTCGCCCGCCACCGCCGTGTCGCGGTCGCCCTCCAAGCTGACGATCCGCGCGACTTTCGAGGTCTTGCCCGAGGGCAGCACGCGGACTTCATCGCCCGGTTTCACGGTGCCCGAGGCGATCAGGCCCGAGAAGCCGCGGAAGTCGAGGTTCGGGCGGTTCACCCATTGCACCGGCATGCGGAAGGGACGCTCCTGATCGGAGGTCACGTCCACTTCGACCGCTTCGAGATAGGGCAGCAGCGAGGGGCCTTTGTACCAAGGGGTGTTCTCGCTCGGGCCGGTGATGTTGTCGCCCTTGAAGCCCGAGATCGGGATCGGGGTGAAGCCTTCGATGCCGATGCTGTCGGCGAAGGTTTTGTAATCGGCCACGATCTCGTCGAAGGTCGCCTGATCGTAATCGACGAGGTCCATCTTGTTCACGGCCAGCACAATATGGCGGATGCCCAGCTGGTGGACGAGATAGGAGTGGCGCCGCGTCTGAGTCAGCACACCTTTGCGCGCGTCGATCAGGATCACGGCCAGATCGGCGGTCGAAGCGCCGGTGACCATGTTGCGGGTGTATTGCTCGTGGCCGGGCGTGTCCGCGACGATGAACTTGCGCTTCTCGGTTGCGAAGAAGCGGTAGGCCACGTCGATGGTGATGCCCTGCTCGCGCTCGGCGGCGAGACCGTCGACCAGTAGCGCGAAGTCGATCTCCTGGCCTTGGGTGCCGACGCGCTTGGAGTCGGCTTCAAGGGCCGCCAGCTGATCCTCGAAAATCATCTTGCTGTCATAGAGCAGCCGCCCGATCAGCGTCGATTTCCCGTCATCGACTGAGCCGCAGGTGATGAAGCGCAGCATGGTCTTGTGTTGATGCGCCTCGAGATAGGCGTCGATATCCTGCGCAATCAGCGCGTCGGTCTTGTAGATCGGATCGTTGGTCGTCATGTCGGCTCACCTGATAGGGTGGAAATGAAGGCGCGCGTGCGGCTCGGGAGGGGAAGGCTCAGAAGTAGCCTTCCTGTTTTTTCTTCTCCATCGAGGCGCTCTGATCGTGGTCGATCGCGCGGCCCTGACGCTCGGAGGTGGTGGTCAGCAGCATTTCCTGAATGACTTCCGGAAGGGTCTGCGCCTCGCTCTCGACGGCGCCGGTCAGCGGGTAGCAGCCCAGCGTGCGGAAGCGCACCGAGCGCATCTTCGGCTCCTCGCCATCACGCAGCGGGAAGCGGTCGTCATCGACCATCAGGATCAGCCCGTCGCGTTCCACCGTCGGGCGCGGGGCCGAGAAATAGAGCGGGACGATCTCGATCCCTTCGAGGTGGATATATTGCCAGATGTCCAGCTCGGTCCAGTTCGAGATCGGGAAGACGCGGACGCTTTCGCCCTTGGCCTTCTTGGCGTTGTAGAGGCGCCAAAGCTCGGGGCGCTGGTTCTTCGGGTCCCAGCGGTGATTGGCCGAGCGGAACGAGAAGACGCGTTCCTTCGCGCGGGATTTCTCCTCGTCGCGGCGCGCGCCGCCGAAGGCTACGTCGAAGCCGTGTTTGTCCAGCGCCTGTTTGAGACCTTCGGTCTTCCACATGTCGGTATGCAGCGAGCCGTGATCGAACGGGTTGATCCCCTTGGCCTTCGCCTCGGGGTTCTGGTGCACGATCAGCTCCATCCCCGCATCCTTCGCGGCCTTGTCGCGCAGATTGTACATCGCCTGGAATTTCCACGTCGTGTCGACATGCATCAGCGGGAAGGGCGGCGGCGACGGGTAGAAGGCTTTTTTCGCGAGATGCAGCATCACCGCGCTGTCCTTGCCGACGGAATAGAGCATGACCGGATTATCGGCTTCGGCCACGACTTCGCGCAGGATGTGAATGCTTTCGGCTTCGAGCCGCTGCAGGTGAGTCAGGGTCTTGTTCATGAGGGAGGTCTCTGTCTGAACGCGGTTTTCCAAGATATAGGCCTCGGGTTTTGCTGGATAACCCCCCAAATGGGGGGTAAATATGGCTTATGTTGGGTCAGTCCGAAAACACACTGTTGATCAACGCGCTCTTCGCGGCGGCGAGTGAGGTGGGAAAGTCGGGCTGGGTGCGCTTTCTCGAGCGGCTTTGTGCGGTGGCTCATGCCGAGGGCGCGGCGGTTCAGATTCTCGCGAATGAGGGGGAGGGCGCAGGCTGGCAGGTTGGCAGGATTGCCTTGCCCGATGCCGCTCGTCTGCATCCGATGCGTCTGGACCGTGTCTATTCGCAGATCGACCTCCCGGGCGATATCGAATGGCCCGGGCCGCTCCGCGCGCTGAAAGTTGCGGCGGGGGCGGCGGGTCAGGCTGTGTTGATGATCGCGCGCCCGCATCGGGATTTTCGCGCGGCAGAGGCGCTGGCGCTCTCGACGCTCGCGCCGCATTTGGGGCAGGCGATGATGATCCGCGAGGCGCTCGGTAGCGAGCGGGCCCGTGCTGCGCGTGATACTGAGGCTGCGGAAGCGCTCGGCGCGGGCTGGGTGGTGCTGACGCCTGCGGGCACGGTGCTCGCATTCGACGCGCGCGTGGCGGCGGTGTTCGACGCGCAAGGCTGGTTGCGGCTGCGCATGGGCGCGCGCCCGGAATTCGCCGATCCCGACGCCGCGCTGCGCTTCCGTCAGAACCTTGCTGCACTTGGAGAGGGGCGGGAGGTCGTCCGACCGATCCCGCTTGGTCATGACGGGCGGGGTGTTCTCCGGCTCGCGCCGGGACAATGGCAGGGCAGTTCCGCCTTGATCGGTCATCTGCGGGACATGCCGCGGGCCGAAGCTTTGCCAGTCGCGCGGATCGCGGGCGCGCTCGATCTCAACCGCTCCGAGGCGCGGCTTGCGGCGCTTCTGTGCGATGGGGCAACGCTGCGCGAGGCGGCGGATCAGCTCGGCTGGACGCTGGAGACCGCGCGCTCGACCTCGAAGCAGATCTACGCCCGCGCGGGTGTCAGCGGCCAGACGGGGCTGTTGCGCAAGATGTTCGGCTCGGCGCTCTGGCTGGGTTAGCCGCGTGCAAAGAAGACCGCCGCCATCACCAGCCCGACCGCGATGATGAAGCCGCGCAGCAGCGCCATATTCGTGATCCGCTTCGACAGATGCGCGCCCAGATAGCCGCCGATGGCGCTCGCGATGCCCAGCACCACGACCGCCTGCCAGTCGATCAGCCCGGCCACCGCATAGGTCACGACCGACACCAGCGACAGCACCGCCGAGACGAGGTTTTTCAGCCCGTTCATCGCGTGCAGATCGGTAAACCCGATCAGGCCGAGGGCGGCGAGCAGCATGATCCCGAGCCCGCCGTTGAAATAGCCGCCGTAGATCGTCACCGCCATCAGGAGGGCAAAGGCGGACGCGGCGCCCATCGTGCGGCCCGAGCGTTGCAGCGCCTTCAGCAGCAACGGCCCGAAAGCGAAGGCCGCCGTCGCCAGCAGCAACAGCCACGGGACCACGCCAGCGAACAGTTTCTCCGGCGTTATCAGCAGCAGCAGCGCGCCGAGGAAGCCGCCCGCGACGGCCGCGATCAGAATCGTGCGCAGCGCCATCGGGCCCTTGTGGCGCAGCTCGTGGCGAAAGGCCCAAGCGCTCGACAGATAGCCGGGCAGGGCCGCCAGCGTCGCGGTCGCATTCGCGGTGATCGGCGGCACGCCGGTCCAGACAAGCGCGGGGAAGGACAGGAACGTCCCGCCGCCCGCGACCGCATTCAAAGCCCCCGCCGCGAGACCGGCGAGCGCGAGGATCAGAAAAGACAGCATTGTTTGCCGTAATCAGCCGAGGTCAGGTGCGATCGGAACGACGATCCGCCCGCGGATCTTTCCTTCGAGGAATTTCGGCGCGGTTGCAATCACCTCTTCCAGTGCGACCTCGGTCTCCATCGTGGCGAGCTTGTCCATGTCGAGATCGGCGGCCAGGCGACCCCATGCCTCGACGCGGTCTTTGAGCGGGCACATCACGCTGTCGACGCCTGCGAGCGTCACGCCGCGCAGGATGAAGGGGGCTACGGAGGTCGGCAGGTTCATCGAGCCCGCCAGGCCGCAGGACGCAACGGTGCCGCGATAGGTCATCATCGACAGGACATTGGCGAGCACTTCGCCGCCGACCACGTCGACAGCCCCGGCCCAGCGTTCCTTGTTCAGCGGGCGCGGTTTGCCAGAGACATCCTCGCGCGGAACGATCGAGGAAGCGCCGAGGCCCTTGAGGTACTGTTCCTCTTCGGGGCGTCCGGTCACGGCGGCAACGGTGTAGCCCAGCTTGCCCAGAAGCGCCGTTGCCACGCTGCCCACGCCGCCGGTCGCGCCGGTCACGACGACCTCGCCGCTCTCGGGCGTCACGCCATGCGCCTCGAGCGCCATCACGCAGAGCATCGCGGTGTAGCCCGCGGTGCCGATCGCCATCGCCTGACGCAAGGAGATCCCGTCGGGCAGTTTCACCAACCAGTCGCCTTTCAGATGGGCGCGCTCTGCCAGCCCGCCCCAGTGCTTCTCGCCCACGCCCCAGCCGTTGAGCACGACCCGGTCGCCCTTCGCGAAATCGGGATGCTTGCTGTCGGCCACGATGCCCGAGCAGTCGATGCCCGGCACCATCGGGAAGCTGCGCACCACGGGGCCCGCGCCGGTGATCGCCAGGGCGTCCTTGTAGTTCAGCGTCGAGTAGGCGACGTCGACGGCAACCTGGCCCTCGGCCAGATCGGGCAGGTCGATCTCCTTGAGCGCGGCGCTCTGGGTCTCTTCGGGTTTCTCGATCAGAATGGCTTTGACCATGGGGTATCCTTTCAGCTTCGGGCGAGCCGCAGGAAGCCGTCGGTAAAACGGCGCAGCGGCTCGGGGTTGCGTTGAAGTTTGGTGCGCAGGACCGCGCCTTCCCAACCGGTCCAGAACAGCTCTGCGAGGGCGTCGGGGTCGTGATCGGGGCCGATCTCGCCTGCCGCTTGCGCGTCACGTAGGCAAGTCGCGGTGAGGCTTTGCCAGCGCTCGAAGACCGCGATTAGGCGGGTGCGGAACGCCTCGGGCAGGCTGCCCATCTCCTGACCGAGATTGCCGATCAGGCAGCCACGGCGAAAATCGAACCGCGCCATGCCTGCCTCGGCTTCTTCGGTGAAGGCAGTGAGCCGGGTGAAGGGGCTGAGGTCGGTGCGGTCGAAGGCGCGGCGGAGCTTGTCTTCGAAATAGGCGCCATAGGCGTCGATCAGGGTCGCGCCGAAGGCCGCCTTCGTCGGGAAGTAATGATAAAAGCTGCCCTTGGTGACACCGGCGGCGGCGGTGATCTCGTCGAGGGCGACGCTCGCGTAGCCGCGCTCGGTCAATTGTGCGAGCCCCGCTTGGATCAGCGCCTTTCGGGCGTCCTGATCCTCCGGTTTGCGGCGCGGGCGGCCACGGCGCGATGGGGCTGGCGTAGCGGTCATGGGGAATTAATATACCATGTGGTATGATAAATCAATCGCCGCGATTTCGCCTCGGCGGTTCGGTCTTTGCTGATCTCCGGCAGCGTTCCGAGCAGTAGCGCACGCTCTCCCAATCCCGGGCCCATTTCTTGCGCCACGCGAAGGGGCGGCCACAGGTGGCACAGAGCTTGGTCGGCAGGTCGGATTTGCGGCGCATCTTCATTCAGGGCGGTACGCGGCGGGCGCGGCCCCGGATGACTGCGCGCAAAGAAAAGGGGCCGCCGCCGCGACCCCTCTCTCGTCCCTCTTCCCTTCGATCAGATCGCCGAGCTATGCCCGGCTTTCGACAGATCATAGGCATCGAAATGGCGTGCGATCATCCGGGTCAATGGGCGTGCCTTGATCGGAATGCGCAGCCCCTCCGCGCTCACCTGAACCATATCGCCGAAATGCTCGGCGCAGGTGGCGAACAGCGCGGACAACTCTTCCGGGTCGGCGCCGAAGTCCTGCACCAGCTCCGCTGCGCTCACTTCGAAATCGCACATCAGCGCCTCGATCAGCCGCGCACGCATCTTGTCATCCGCGGTGAAGCGGTGCCCGCGCGAGGTCGAGAACCGATCCGCCCGGATCGCCGCGGTATGGGCCGAGGTGGCGGGTGCGTTCTGCGCATAGCCTTGCGGGAAGCGCGAGATCGACGAAGCGCCGAGCCCGACCAGCGCTTCGGCCTGATCGTCGGTATAGCCCTGGAAATTGCGCCGCAGCTTGCCTGCCCTCTGCGCGATCGAGAGACCGTCGGTCGGCAGGGCGAAATGGTCGATGCCGATCTCGTCATAACCGTCGGCCACGAACAACTCGCGCGCCACCTCGAACAGCTTCAGGCGTTCCTGCGGAGTGGGCAGGTGATCCGACGGGATCATGGTCTGGCGGCGCGCCATCCACGGCACATGCGCGTAGCCGTAAAGCGCCACCCGGTCGGGACCGAGAGACAGTAGCTTCTGCACCGAGTCCGCGATCTTCGTCGGCGTCTGGTGCGGAAGCCCGTAGAGGATATCGGCGTTGAGGCTCGCGACATCGCGTTCGCGAATCATGTCGACCGCGGCCTTGGTGATCTCGTAGCTCTGATCGCGCCCGATAACGCCTTGGATTTGCGGGTCGAAATCCTGCACCCCGATCGAGGCGCGGTTCATGCCCGATTCCACCAGCGCGTCGATGCGCTCGGCGTCGATCTCATTCGGGTCGATCTCGACCGAGAATTCCGCACCTTCGCCCATGGGCACCGCGTCGAAGACCGCATCGGCGAGGCGACGCATCATCTCGGCGGGCATCAGCGTCGGCGTGCCGCCGCCCCAATGCAGTCGCGACAGCGTGACGCCGGGGGCCAAGCGTTCCTTGAAAAGACGCAGTTCGGCCAGCAGCGTTTCGGCATAGGCGCGCACCGGTTCTTCGCTTTGCGTGCCTTGCGTGCGGCAGGCGCAGAACCAGCACAGCCGTCGGCAAAACGGCACGTGCATATAAAGAGAGATCGACGCACCTTCGGGGATCGCTTCGATCCAGTGCGCGAATTCCATCGGCCCGACATCGCCCGCGAAATGGGGGGCGGTGGGGTAGCTTGTGTAGCGGGGCACCCGTGCGTCGAAGAGCCCGAGCCGGGTCAGTTGCGATTCCTGTTCCATAGGCGTATCTTTAGATGTAAGACGCGCAACAGAATTTGACCCAGATCAAGCAATATCCACATGGCACATGATGACGTTCAGCCTGCTTCGCTCGCCTGCGGAGACTGCCCGATCCAACATCGCGCTGTGTGCGCACGATGCGATGCAGACGAGCTCGAACAGCTTGAGAAGATCAAATATTACCGGAGTTTCGAGGCAGGCCAGACGATTATCTGGGCCGGCGACCAGATGGATTTCGTGGCCTCGGTCGTCTCGGGCATCGCGACTCTGACGCAGACGCTCGAGGACGGGCGCACGCAGATGGTTGGCCTTTTGCTGCCTTCGGATTTCGTGGGCCGTCCCGGGCGCAACCGTGCCGCTTATAATGTGACCGCGACCACCGACATTCTGATGTGCTGCTTCCGCCGCAAGCCCTTCGAGGAGATGATGGAGCGCACGCCCCATATCGCGCAGCGCCTGTTGCAGATGACGCTCGACGAATTGGACGCGGCGCGCGAATGGATGCTGCTTCTGGGCCGCAAGACCGCGCGCGAGAAGATCGCCTCGCTGCTGTCGATCGTGGCGCGGCGCGATGCGTCGATCAACATGAGCCCCAGCGCCCGGCAGATGGTGTTCGATCTGCCGCTGACGCGCGAGGCGATGGCCGATTACCTCGGGCTGACGCTCGAGACGGTGAGCCGTCAGATGTCCGCGCTGAAACGCGACGGGGTGATCGAGCTGCAAGGCAAGCGCCATGTCACCGTGCCGGATATGGACCGGCTGCTGCTGGAAGCGGGCGATGACAGCGACGGCGGTTTCCTCATCTGAGCATCCGTCCGATCAGGGAGACACGCACTGCCGATAGGTGAGGGGCTTCATCGAGTCCCGCGTGATATCCTGACGCGAGAGGTAGATGCCCGTACTCGACAGGGTCAGCACGATGTCGCGCTGCCATTTTTCTCCTTCACCGGTAAAATTCCACCGCGCCCGCACCACGCGATCGGTCGCGCTGTCGATCTCGGCGAGTTTGGCCTGCGACTCGTAGAATTGCAGGCTGTCCGGCTTCACCACCATCAGCCCCTTGTTGTCATCGCGTGAGCTGTCGCAATCGGCCTTCGTCAGCCCCCAGCGCCCGACCATGCCCTCCGGCAGCGTCTTGGGCATCGCCCCGTCTTGTTTCGGCGTCATCTCCTGACAGGCGGCGAGCAGGGCGAGGCTGGCGAGAAGGGCGGGCAGGATGATGCGGCGGGTCATTGTGGGGCTCCGGTCTTTATTTAACCAGCCAACCCGTCAGCCCGACCGGGGTTCCGCGCAGGGCAGGGATGTCGCGACAAGGTCGCGAATTCGTGCGGGTTCTGCCTCGGTTTCGGCACTGTCGGTAGGTAAATAAGGGGAGGCAGCATCGAGGAAGGTCTTATGCGTATCCTGTTTACTTGTTTCTTCCTCGTTGCCGTTCCAGGCCTGAGTGTGGCACAGCCATTGTCGCAGAGCATGGCGCAATGCTCAGGCCTGTTTCACGGCGTCGGCACGATGATGTCCGATCCCGCGCGGGCGGAAAAGCTCGACCGGGCGGGGATGATCTGGCGAGGCGCGGCGATCAAGCAGGCCGAGGCTGAAGGGCGCGCAGATGCCGCCATCTGGGTGGCGGGTCATCAGCGTGAAAGCTTCGACGACTGGCGTGGGCGCGGCAAGATGGCGGCCTTCTCGCAGGACTTCCGCGACTGGGCCAGCTATTGCCGCAAGCTCGGCAAGGCGAAGGGCATAAAGACCGACCTCGGGTCATGAAAACGGCGCCCCGAGAGGCGCCGTCATCCGTTCAGAAAGGTGGCGCGCTCAGTGCGCCATGATCACCGGAACCTCGGCCATCTCGAGCATGTGGCGCGTCGCCCCGCCCAAGATCGCTTCGCGGAAGCGCGAATGGCCGTAAGCCCCCATCACGATCGCATCGGCTTCGCTGTCGCTGACATGACGGTTGAGCACGTCCGACACGCGCGGCATCGTCTTGGCTAGCACCGACACCTCAGCATGGACGCCGTGACGCGCCAGCATCTGGCTGAGTTGGCCGCCGGGATCGGAGCGCTCGGGCCCATGCGCGGGCGGGTCGATCACGGTGATATCGACCAGATCGGCGGATTTCAGAACGGGCAGGGCGGCGCGGACCGCACGCATCGCCTCATGCGATTGATTCCACGCGATAACGACGCGCTTGGCGGGCATGTCGCCGTTATACCCGTCGGGCACGATCGCGACCGGAACCTGACCCTCGAAGAGCGCGGCTTCGACCGCGGCCTCGATTTCCGGCCCGCGGCCCTCGCCATAGGGGCGGCCCATCACGACCAGATCGGCGAAGCGGGCGCGTTGCCCGACAACGGTCGGCATCGCGCCGATTTGCGAGACGACCGCATCGACGCCCCAGCGGATATCTTCGGCTTCGAGCCGCGCGCGCACCGCGGTCTCGGCATTGCGCGCATCGTCCTGCGCACGGTCCATCGTTTCCTGTTGCACGAAGGCGGTCGCGCCCGCGTAGTAATATCCGGTCTGCGTGCGGTCCACGCCGAGGCAGAGCACGTCGAGATGGGCGTCGCGCCGCCGGGCGACGGCCACTGCGGTATCGATCTGTGTCGCGGCCGCCTTGGGATCCGTGACGATCGTGAGAAGTGTCTTGTAAGCCATGGGTCCTGTCCTTGCGCCAAAAGCGAATAAGCATGTGAGACCAGAGACTAACCCGAAGAGATCGGCCGCACTTTGACGCGGATCAAGGGACGTGCCCGTCATATCACATAACTGCGACCGAATGGCGCACTGTGATCGCGAGCATTTGATGCAGATCAAGGCATCGTGCATACCCTCGGACCACAAGGACTCCAGTCAAGCCCAGGAGGATTCTCGGTTTACGAGGGTGCCGCAGGGGCAGACCAGACGAAGGGACGCACAAAATGTGGGATTATATCAAGCTGATCGCGCTTGGCCTTGTGGCGGTTCTGGCCGCCATTGCGGCCGGCTACGCGCGCGATCTTGCCTATCAGGTGAATGCAGTCGAGGTCATGCTGGCCGCGGCCATCGCATTCATCTGGGTGCTTCGCACCATGGGGAGCCGCCAGCCGGTGGCTCAGAACGAGTATTTCGACGGCGTGGTTCGCGCCGGGGTGATCGCGACGACCTTCTGGGGTGTCGTGGGCTTCCTGGTCGCCGTCATTATCGCCTTCCAGCTGGCCTATCCGGCGCTCAATTTCGAATGGGCACAGGGCTATCTGAACTTTGGCAAACTGCGCCCGCTGCACACGTCGGCGGTGATTTTCGCTTTCGGTGGCAACGCGCTGATCGCATCGTCGTTCTACGTGGTGCAGCGCACCTCGGCAGCGCGGCTGTTCGGTGGCAACGGCCTCGGCTGGTTCGTGTTCTGGGGCTATAACCTGTTCATCGTGCTCGCTGCGACCGGCTACATCCTCGGCGCAACGCAGTCGAAGGAATATGCCGAGCCGGAATGGTATGTCGACATCTGGCTGACGATCGTCTGGGTCGCTTATCTGCTGGCCTTCCTCGGCACGATCTTCAAGCGCAAGGAACCCCATATCTACGTCGCCAACTGGTTCTACCTGTCCTTCATCGTGACCATCGCGATGCTGCACATCGTGAACAACCTGTCGATCCCGGTCTCGTTCTTCGGTTCGAAGTCGGTTCAGGTCTTCTCGGGCGTGCAGGACGCGATGACGCAGTGGTGGTACGGCCACAACGCGGTGGGCTTCTTCCTGACCGCAGGCTTCCTGGGCATGATGTATTACTTCGTGCCGAAGCAGGCTGAACGTCCGGTCTACTCCTACAAGCTGTCGATCGTGCACTTCTGGGCGCTGATCTTCCTGTATATCTGGGCCGGTCCGCACCACCTGCACTACACGGCGCTGCCCGACTGGGCCTCGACGCTGGGCATGACCTTCTCGGTGATCCTGTGGATGCCCTCCTGGGGTGGCATGATCAACGGTCTGATGACGCTCTCGGGCGCATGGGACAAGCTGCGCACCGATCCGATCATCCGCATGATGGTGGTGTCGGTCGGCTTCTACGGCATGTCGACCTTCGAAGGCCCGATGATGTCGATCAAGGCGGTGAACTCGCTGTCGCACTACACCGACTGGACGATCGGTCACGTGCACTCGGGTGCGCTCGGCTGGAACGGCATGATCACCTTCGGCATGCTCTACTTCCTCGTGCCGCGTCTGTGGGCGCGTGAAGGGCTCTACTCGCTGAAATTGGTCAGCTGGCACTTCTGGCTCTCCACCATCGGGATCGTGCTCTATGCCGCTTCGATGTGGGTCGCCGGGATCATGCAGGGCCTGATGTGGCGCGAAGTGGACAGCCAAGGCTTCCTCGTGAACGCCTTTGCCGACACCGTGGCCGCCATGCATCCGATGTTCGTGGTCCGTGGTCTGGGCGGTGTGCTCTACCTCACGGGTGGCATCATCATGGCCTACAATCTGTGGATGACCGTCGCTCGTCAGCCGCGCGTGGAATCGCGTTCGGTTGCCGCCGTGCCGGCTGAATAAGGAGAGGAACAGATGGGACTTCTCGACAAGCACAGTGTTCTTGAAAAGAACGCCACGCTCCTGCTGATCTTCGCCTTCCTGGTCGTCACGATCGGCGGCATCGTGGAGATCGCACCGCTCTTCTACCTCGAAAACACCATCGAGGACGTCGAAGGGGTGCGGCCCTACACGCCGCTGGAGCTCACCGGGCGCGATATCTACATCCGCGAGGGCTGCTATGTCTGCCACTCGCAGATGATCCGCCCGATGCGCGACGAAGTGGAGCGTTACGGCCATTACTCGCTGGCAGCGGAGTCGCAATACGACCACCCGTTCCAGTGGGGCTCGAAGCGGACGGGGCCCGACCTCGCCCGCGTCGGCGGCCGCTACTCGGACGCCTGGCATGTGGATCACTTGACCAATCCGCAGTCGGTCGTGCCGGAATCGGTGATGCCGAAATACGGCTTCCTGCTCAATCGCATGGTCGATCCCGCGCATATCGACGAGCGGCTCTCGACCGATGCGATGGTGGGCGTGCCCTATACTTCGGACATGATCGAGAACGCCAAGGCGGACTTTGCCGCTCAGGCCGATCCGATGAGCGACTACGACGGGCTGATGGAGCGTTATCCCAACGCGACGAACGTCCGTAACTTCGACGGTCGCCCGGGCATTTCCGAGATGGACGCACTCGTCGCCTATCTGCAGGTGCTCGGCACCATGGTCGATTTCTCGACCTTCGAACCCGTGGCCAGCCGGTAAGGGGAGCTGATCAATGGACTATCACATCTTCAGGGAATTCGCGGACAGCTGGTTTCTGATCTTCATGTTCGTCTTCTTCCTGGCCGTCGTGGCCTGGGTCTTCCGGCCCGGGTCTCGCAAGACCTACGAAGATACGTCCGAGATCCCGTTCCGGCACGAAGACAAACCCGCCAATGCCTCGGAGGCCGGCGAAAGCCGGTCCTCCAAGGACTGACGGCGCCACGTTGTAAGGAGGCGTGGAGAAAATGAGCAAGAGACCAAGCAAGCACAAGCACGAGGTCGAGACCACGGGTCACCAGTGGGACGGCATCGAGGAATACAACAATCCGCTGCCCAAATGGTGGCTGTGGACCTTCTATGCCTGCATCATCTGGGGGATCGGTTACTCGATCGCGATGCCGGCATGGCCGATCTTCAAGTCCGGCGCGACGCCGGGGATCATGGGCTCGTCGACCCGCGCGAATGTACAGGCCGATATCGACAAGTTCGCCGCGGCGAACAAGCCGATCCAGGAGAAGCTCGTCTCGGTCGATCTCGACCAGATTTCGAGCGATCCCGAGCTGAACAACTACACCCAGAACGCCGGTGCGGCCGTGTTCCGGACCTGGTGCGCGCAGTGCCACGGTGCGGGTGCGGGCGGCAACTCGAAGCTGGGCTATCCGAACCTTCTCGACAGCGCATGGCTGTGGGGCGGCACGATGGAGGACATCCATTTCACCGTCACGCACGGCATCCGCAACGAGACGGACCCGGATGGCGAGGCACGTTACTCGCAAATGCCCGCTTTCGGCACGGACGAGCTTCTCGAGCCCGCGCAGATCGATCAGGTCGTGCAATACGTCCGCAAGATCTCGGGTCAGGACCATGACGAAGCAATGGCCACTGAAGGCGAGACCGTCTTCATGGACAACTGCTCGGCCTGCCATGCCGAAGATGGCACCGGCGACCAGATGCAGGGTGCGCCCAACCTGACCGACGCCGTCTGGCTTTACGGTGGGGATGTGGACACGCTGACCTACACGGTCACCAACG
Organism: Thioclava electrotropha; assembly: GCF_002085925.2. Classification (NCBI taxonomy): domain Bacteria; kingdom Pseudomonadati; phylum Pseudomonadota; class Alphaproteobacteria; order Rhodobacterales; family Paracoccaceae; genus Thioclava; species Thioclava sediminum. Next base: position 3,302,426 of record NZ_CP053562.1, on the reverse strand, counting down.
CCCGCTTTGGCGTTATGCCGAACTGGAACGAGCGTCTGTCGGAAGCGGATATCCGCGCCGTGGCGGCTTACGTTCACAGCTTGGGCGGCGGCCAGTAACGGTCGAAAATACAGAGATCCCGCGGGGCTTTGGTCTGGCGGGTCGCACCGGCACCCCGTCCTGTTCGCGCGTTTCCTGGGGGTGCCGGTGCCCAATTTCAGAGGGCCCCCGTCGCGGGGCCCTCTCGTTTGTCGAGGGTTACCTGTCGTCTATCTTGGGGTCATCTTTGGGCAAAACAAGCTCCGCGCTTGTCTTTGCACGCCGATGTGAACGCCGATGCGAGCGGGCCGCCGGTGGGCCGGGGCGCTGATCGAGGCCCGTGGCGATCGTGAAGCTCTGCGCCCAGATCCCGATCATTTCCACATCTCCCGCAAACGTTGGCGCAGTGAGGGACGCGGTGCGCGATGGCGCTTGCGCGAGTCTATCGGGTCCGGCAGGTGCGGCCAGTTGCTTTGCGGCGGATGGAGGTTCATGCGGGCGAACAGCATCAGCGTGTCGGGTGTAACTCTATCTTTCATGTCTGATCTCCTGAAGGCGGGTCAACTCTGGTCAGAATGCGTTATTCGCGCGAAGATGCGACTCAGGAAACTTTCCAACATGTAAGGTGAGGTGACAGATATGGACTGGCGAACCCTTCCCTCCCTGACCGCGCTGCGGGCCTTTTCGGCGTTTGCCGACTCCGGGTCGGTGGCTCAGGCGGGGCGTGCGCTCAACGTGTCGCACGCGGCCGTCAGTCAGCAGTTGCGGGGGCTCGAAGAGCGGCTCGGTGTGACGCTTGTCGACCGGTCGGGCCCGCGGCCTGCGCTGACGCCCGATGGCCAACGCCTTGCGCAGGCGCTGCGCGACGGGTTCGGAACGATTGCCGAAGCGGTCGCTTCGCTGAGCGACACCGCCGACTCCCGCCCGCTGCAAATCTCCACCACGCCAAGCTTCGCCTCGGCCTGGCTGTTGCCCCGGCTGCCGGATTTTCGCGAAGCCCATCCCGAGATCGGTCTGACTATCGACCCTTCGGCGACCGTCTCCACGCTTGCGCCGGGCGGGGTCGAGATGGCGCTGCGCTACGGATCGGGGGACTGGCCCGGCCTCGAGTCGCGCCTTCTGGTGCGCTCGCCCATCGTCGTGGTCGCGGCGCCTGCGCTGGTGGGGGAGGGGCGGTATGATTGTCCGGCGGATTTGCGCGGCCTGCCGTGGCTGCAAGAGCTCGGCACCTCCGAGTCGACCGACTGGTTCGCGCGCCATGGCGTCACGCAGGATCAGGCCAAAAGCCTCACCGTGATGCCGGGGAACCTTTTGCTCGAAGCGGCTCGCGGCGGGCAGGGGGTCGCGGTGACCGCGCTGGTCTGGGTCGCAGGCGATATTGCGGCCGGACGGTTGCGGCTTCTGTTTGAAGACAGCGAGGAAAAAGGCTATTACACGGTTACGCGACCGGGCGTGAGGCGACCGGCGCTACGCCAGTTCATGTCTTGGCTCTTCAAGCAAGCGGCGCATGCCGGTGACCAGTAAAAATACCAACCAGTGAAGATTTCCTGTATGGCAGACCTGTCTTTTTGACGCAGGTCAAAGCCTTCACGACTGTGTCATACCAGAAGAGCCTGTGACGCAGAGAAATATATGAACGGAGAGAGTCGTGAGCTCCACCGAACCAGTCGATCCCCCGCCGCTTTACGCCGCCCGCGAGCCGATCTTTCCGCGCCGCGTGCACGGCCAGTTCCGCAACCTGAAATGGGTGCTGATGGCGGTGATGCTTGGCATCTATTACATCACGCCGTGGATTCGCTGGGATCGTGGCCCGGAACTGCCCGATCAGGCAGTGCTTCTGGACCTCGCGAACCGCCGGTTCTTCTTCTTCATGATCGAAATCTGGCCCCATGAATTCTACTTCGTCGCGGGCCTTCTGATCATGGCCGGCCTTGGCCTGTTCCTGTTCACCTCGGCACTGGGGCGCGTCTGGTGCGGCTATGCCTGCCCGCAGACCGTCTGGACCGACCTGTTCATCCTCGTCGAGCGTTGGGTCGAGGGCGACCGCAACGCGCGTATCCGCCTGCTGCGTCAGAAATGGAACGCCGAGAAATTCCGCAAGCGCATCACGAAATGGGTGCTCTGGCTGCTGATCGGCGTCGCGACCGGCGGGGCCTGGGTGTTCTACTTCACCGATGCGCCGACGCTGCTGACCGATCTGTTCCACGGCACCGCCTCGCCGATCGCCTATACGACGATCGCGGTGGCGACGCTCACGACCTTCGCCTTCGGCGGCTTCGCCCGCGAACAGATCTGCATCTACGCCTGCCCGTGGCCGCGCATTCAGGCGGCGATGATGGACGAAGACACGATCACCATCGCCTATCGCGAATGGCGCGGCGAGCCGCGCGGCAAGCTCAAGAAGGGCCAGCACGATCCGACGCAGGGCGACTGCATCGATTGCATGGCCTGCTTCAACGTCTGCCCGATGGGCATCGATATCCGCGACGGCCAGCAGCTCGAATGCATCACCTGCGGCCTGTGCATCGACGCCTGCAACGAGATGATGGACAAGATCGGCAAGCCGCGCGGCCTCATCGGCTACATGGCGCTGAAGGACGAGGCGAACGAGCGCTCGGGCAATCCGGTCATCAATGTCTGGAAGCACATCATGCGCCCGCGCACGATCCTCTACTTCTCGATGTGGTCGCTGATCGGCATCGGTCTGGTGGTCGCGCTGTTCATGCGCTCGCCCATCGACTTCAACGTGACGCCGAACCGCGATCCGCTCTTCGTGGTGGAGCCCTCTGGCGCGATCCGCAACATCTACACGCTGCGGCTGCGCAACAAGGCGGGCGAGGCGACCGAGTTCAAGGTCTCCGTTAAAGCCCCAGATCCGGCCGACCAGGCCACGCTGAGCGTGTTGCTCGAAGGTCAGGACGGAAACACCGTGACGGTGCCCGCAGATGAAACCATGACCCAAAGGGTCTATATTGTCGCCGAACCCGGTTCGTCCATCGCCACCAGCGAGCGTACCGAGCTGACGATGTGGATCGAGGACATGACCAATACTGATCGCGTGTCGGAGACGACCGTATTCAACGGAAGGGTACAATGACCGAGATGGCGAAACCGCTGACCGGAAGAAAAGTGCTGATGATCGCGGTGGCCTCCTTCGGAGTGATCATCGCGGTCAACCTCGTCATGGCGTGGCAGGCTGTCAGCACCTTCCCCGGCCTCGAGGTCGACAATTCCTATGTCGCCTCGCAGACCTTCAACGAAGAGAAACTGGCGCAGGATGCGCTCGGCTGGACCGTGTCGCCGGAGTATTCCGACGGCAAGCTGAGCTTCGTGATCCGTGACGAGGACGGGCTGCCCGCGAAGGTGGCCGAGTTCAAGGCGCTCGTCGGGCGCACCACCCATGTTCGCGACGACATGACGCCCGATTTCGACTATGTCGGCGGCATCTTCACCACGAAGCTCGATCTTGCGCCGGGCGTGTGGCTGGTGCATCTCGACGCGAAAGCCGCCGACGGCACGGAGTTCCGCCAGCGGATTGACCTGTTCGTGAAAGGCTGAGCCGATGTCGGTGTCGCCCGCTTCTCCATCGCATAGCGAACCGTTCGAGGACGAACATGTTTCGGCCTCGGCCTGTCCCGCCTGCATCGCCGCCCCCTCGGCCGAGCAGATAGCGAAGTCGGGTGACATCAAGGGCGCGCGGATCATGCTGTCGCTGCCCACGGCGCATTGTGCGGTCTGCATCACCGATGTCGAACGCGAGCTGATGAAGCAGCCGGGCGTGAAATCCGCCCGGGTGAACCTGACGCTGAAACGCGCCTCGGTCGATGCGGCGGGCGATGTCGAGCCGGCGGGGCTGATCGCGGCGCTCGACAAGATCGGCTATGAGGCGCACGAGCTCGATCCCGGCATGCTGTCCGCGACCGAGGCCGACAAGCGCGGACGGGACCTCCTGATGCGCATGGGCGTCGCGGGCTTCGCGATGATGAACATCATGATGCTCTCGATCGCGGTCTGGTCGGGGGCCGAGGATTCGACGCGCGACCTCTTCCACTGGATTTCGGCGGCGATCGCGCTGCCCACCACGATCTTCGCGGGCCAGCCCTTCTTCGCCAATGCCTGGGCGAGCTTGCGCGGCGGGCGTCTCGGGATGGATGTGCCGATCTCGCTCGCGATCCTGCTCGCGCTCGGGATTTCGCTGTTCGAGACGATGCATTCCGGGGCACACGCCTATTTCGAGGCGGCGACGATGCTCACCTTCTTCCTGCTGGTGGGCCGCTATCTCGACTACCGCACGCGCGCCGTTGCGCGCTCGGCCGCCGAAGAGCTGGCCGCGCTGGAAGTGCCCCGCGCGACCGTGTTGCGCGACGGCGAGGAAGTCACCGTGCCCGTGGGCGAACTGGTGCCCGGCGACCTGATCCGGGTGCGCCCGGGAGGCCGTATCCCAGCCGATGGCGAAGTGACCGAGGGCCAATCCGAGAGCGACCGCTCGCTGTTGACCGGCGAAAGCCTCCCCGTGCAGGTGCTGCCCGGAATGACGCTCTCCGCCGGTGAGGTGAACCTGACCGGGCCGCTGACCCTGCGCGTGACGGCGGCCGGGCGCGACAGCTCGCTGCATCGGATGGCCGATCTCGTCGCGATGGCCGAGAGCGCGAAAACCAAATACACCTCGCTCGCCGAACGGGCGGCGCGGGCCTATGCGCCGATCGTGCATATCCTGTCCTTCAGTGCGTTCTGTGCCTGGGCCTGGATCACGGGCGGCGATTTCCGTCTGGCGGTGAATATCGCCGCCGCCGTGCTGATCATCACCTGCCCCTGTGCGCTGGGGCTCGCCGTGCCTGCCGTGGTGACCGCCGCATCGGGCAAGCTGTTCCGCAAGGGCCTGTTGATCAAGGACGGCACCGCGCTGGAGCGTATGGCCGAGATCGACACCGTCGTCTTCGACAAGACCGGAACGCTGACCATGGGCGCGCCGCGCCCGCAGAACCTCTCCGACCTCTCGCCCGAGGCGCTGTCCGTCGCGATGGCGCTGGCCGAAGGCTCGAGCCACCCGCTCGCGCGCGCCCTGCACGAGGCGGCGGCAGGGCAGGGCGTTGCGCCCGCTGCGCTGAGCGACCTGCGCGAAGTTCCGGGCTATGGCGTCGAAGGCGTCTGGCAGGGGCAGCGCGTGCGGCTCGGTCGTGCGAACTGGATCGGCGCTGCCGAAGGCGCGACCACCGCGACCCATCTCGCGATCGGTGAGACCACCCCGATCTCGATCCGGTTCGCCGACACGCTGCGCACCGGTGCCGAAGAGGCCGTGGCCGGTCTGAAGGCGCAGGGCAAGCAAGTCTGGCTGGTGTCGGGCGATGTCGAAGGCGCGGTGAGCGATCTCGCCACGCGGCTCGGGATCGACACCTACCGCGCCGGTGCCTTGCCCGCGGAGAAAGCACAGCTCGTGAGCGATCTGACCCAACAGGGCCACCGCGTGCTGATGGTCGGCGACGGTCTCAACGACACCGCCGCGCTGGCCGCGGCCCATGTCTCGGTCTCGCCCGCCTCCGCACTGGATGCCGCGCGCACGGCGTCGGATATCGTGCTTCTGGGGAAGGATCTCGCGCCGGTTTCCGATGCCGCCTCGATCTCGGTGCGCGCCCGCCGCCGGATCAAGCAGAACTTCGGCATCTCCATCGTCTACAATATCATCGCCGTGCCGCTCGCGCTGACGGGGCTTGCGACGCCGCTGATGGCGGCGCTCGCGATGTCGGCCAGCTCGATCACGGTTTCGCTCAACTCGCTGCGCCTGCGCTGAAAGGAGCCCCTCATGGAGGTTCTTCTCTATTCGATTCCGATTTCCCTGCTGCTCGGTGGGATTGGCCTCGGGGCGTTTTTCTGGTCGCTGAAGAACAATCAGTATGACGACCCGAAAGGCGATGCCGAGCGCATCCTGTCCGACGAGTTCGACGATCACCCGAAGCAGGACTGAGCGCGCGACGCGAGGGCAGGACCGGACGGGCCGAGCCACGCAGAACCGCGCTCGCTTCGTCTTGGCACAAATATCCCCGCCGGAGGCTCCTGTCGGTGCGATCCGCGCGGCGGGTGCCATAAGGTCCGGAAAAAGGAAAAGCCGCGCTGACCAAGCGCGGCTTTTCATATTTTGCCCCTAAGGGAAGACTCTCAGGGGCCGACCACTTTGCAGTCCATAGCGCGAGACTCGAGCCTTGCACAGGCCAGTTGTGCCATGTCTTGGGTCATTCCTACGAAATTCGCCTCATAACCGGTCTTTCGGGTGGCCACTTTGCGCAAAGCTTCGCCCAAAGTGTCGCTTTCCATCAGTGCCGTGGTCAGCATGTGGCGCTCTGCAGCGAATCGCGAACCGAACAGCCCGAGGCTGACACCCCAGTTGCGCCCACCCGAGCTGGAGACGCGGGCGACCACGCGCGGTTTCTGCTCGGGGGCCGGGGCAGGGGTGAGAGCGGCGAGAATGATCTCGCTTTTGCGCTTCTCGGGGGCTGCGGCCATCTGCGCGGTCTCGGGCTGCGGGTCCGTCGACTGCACGAAGCTGGACGGGGCCTTGGCGCCATCGGACTTGCCGTTTTGGTCCAGATCGAGCGTATGTGCCTCGGCCAGCTCCATCGTCTCCGGCTGCGGCTGGGTGGACTGGACGAATTTCGGGCCGTCCGACGCGCCGGGCTCGTAGGAGGCAAGCTGCACGTCGCTCGGCTCTTCGCTGCCATCCGCGCTGGCCTTGCCGGCGGCGACGGCGGCGTCATGCGCCTGCGCCTGTGCCAGCGGGGTGGCCTTGGTCACCTCGGCAGGTAGCGCCTTCGTCGCGTCCGCGACCTGAATCTCGCGCGGGTTGCGCTGCGGGCGGGGGCTTGCGGTGATCTCCGCGCCGATCCCGAGCGTGCCGGCATCGGCCACGACGACATCTTGCGTGTCTGCGGTGCCGTCCTGCGCGCCTTCGGCGACGTCTTCGGGGATGTCGGTGCTCTCATCCACCTGATCGGCTTGCACCGCGGCGGCGAGCGCCATCCAGATCGCATCGCTATCCGCAGTCGGCGCGGTCGGGCGGATATCGGGGCGCGGGCTCTTCTTCGGCGCGAGGTTGGCCATCAGCATCGGCGATTGCGCGGGCTCGATATATTGCGGAATCCGGGGGCGGTTCGTCGGCGCGTTATTCGGAGCGCGCTTGAAGCCCAGATCCAGCAGATCGGCCATTTTCGCGTTGCGCTGCGCGGTCGAAGTGCCGCCGAAGACGGTCGCGATGATGCGCTTGTTGCCGCGCTGTGCCGAGGCGGTCAGGTTGAAGCCCGAGGCCGAGGTATAGCCGGTCTTGATGCCGTCCGCGCCCTTGTAGGCCGCGAGGAATTTGCGGTTCGTCGAATAAACGGTGCGCACTTTCGCATCCGCCGAGCGGCGCGAGAAGATGTTGTAATATTGCGGGTAGTCGAAGAACAGGTGACGGCCCATGATCGTCATGTCATGCGCCGAGGACAGGTGGCCTTTGCGGGTCAGGCCATTGGCATTGACGAAATGGGTGTTCTTCATGCCCAGCTGCCGGGCGGTGCGGTTCATCCGCGCGGCGAAGCCTTCTTCCGAGCCGCCGATGTAATCGCCAAGCGCCGCTGCGGCGTCATTGGCGGATTTGATCGCAGCGGCGCGGATCAGGTAGCGCACGGCGATCTTCTGACCGGGACGCAGACCGAGACGCGAGGGCGGCTGGCTGGCGGCGTGCTTCGTCACGGTGACGATGGAGTCGAGGCTGAACTCGCCATGCTCGATCGCCTGGAAGGTGATGTAGAGCGTCATCATCTTCGTCAGCGAGGCCGGGTGTAGCGGCGTGTCAGCGTTCTTGGAGTAGAGAACTTCGCCCGATCGCATGTCCATGACCATCGCCGCGTAGGGCGCGGCCTGCGCAGCGATCGGCGCAATGAGTGTCAGAAGGATTACGAATAGCCCATCACGGACCCAGCGCATCAGCGTGGTCACGGCTTCACCTATTTCACTGCCTCAATTTGACCCCTTTGCGGTACCGATCTTGAGCCGGTTTCCGGGGTTTATATTAGCGAGAAGCGTAGCACGGGTCTCTCAGGCTGAAAACTCCCTATTTTCAAGCGCTTTCACTGCGACATTCATGCAATACCGCAAGATGTGGTGGGCTGCTCGCGGCGGGCTGTCTATAGGTGGTGTATTCCGGACACGGGCGCGTGAGGTCAGCGGAGCATGACGCCACGCAATGCAGGGCTCAATCGGTGATTTTTGCGATCAGATCGGGCAATGCGCCGAGGTCGGGCAATTCGGCGAAGCGCGGATGCTCCATCGGGGGCTCGGCATGCTCGAAGGCCCATGTCAATTCATGGGGCACATGCACGCCCCAGCCGCCCGCTTCGATCATCGGGATCACGTCGGATTTCAGCGAATTGCCCGCCATCAGACCATGCTCCGCCCCTTCGGCATGGCGCGCGAAAATGTCGGTGTAGACCGGGGCCTTCTTGTCCGAAACGATTTCCACCGCGTCGAACAGATCGCCCAAGCCCGACTGCGCCAGCTTTCGCTCCTGATCGATCAGGTCGCCCTTCGTCACCAAAAGGATGCGGTAGTCGTCCGACAGCGCCTCGATCGTCTCGCGTGCTTGCGGCAGCAGCTCGATCGGGTGCGACAGCATTTCGCGCCCTGCCGCGAGAATCTCCGACAGGATCGTTGCGGGCACGCGGCCTTCGCTGACTTCGATCGCGGTTTCGATCATCGACAGGGTGAAGCCTTTGATGCCAAAGCCGTAATGCGCGATGTTGCGACGTTCCGCCGCGATCAGCCGCTCGGCCAGATGATCGGGCTCGGCGTGGTCGCGCAGCAATTCGGTAAAGTGGTCATGCGTGAGTTGAAAGAAACGCTCGTTATGCCAAAGCGTATCATCCGCATCGAAGCCAATCGCCGTGAGCCGCATGGTCCCGCCTTTCTCGTCACAGGTGTCGAAGGACTTTTCATATGTCACGAAGACCCTATATTCCGCCAGAGCCCCTCAACGATTCCTGATGCCGGAGCGCCCTTGACCGAGCCTCTTTACATGATGTCCGACGACGACCAGGACGACCAGGACGACAGCGACAACGATGCGTCCCTCGCGACCAAGACGCGGCCGAAGACGCAGCGCCCGCCGATGTACAAGGTCATGTTGTTGAACGACGATTACACGCCGATGGAATTCGTCGTCCATATCCTCGAGCGGTTCTTCGGTCTGAACCACGCGCAGGCGTTCGAGATTATGCTGACCGTGCACAAGAAGGGCCTTGCGGTGGTCGGGGTGTTCTCTTTCGAGGTGGCCGAGACGAAGGTGGCGCAGGTGATGGATTTCGCGCGCCGCCACCAGCACCCGCTGCAATGCACGATGGAGAAGGACTAAAGGCCGCCCAAGCGGTTCCTTGCAAATTCAGTCGCGCCCGCCTATTCGGCGGGCTCGTTTCTTTCAGAGGGTTCCCTGCATGAGCCATCCGCGACTTTCGCTCGCTCTCGAGATGCCCGAGGCGCTTCCGCCCGAGGGAGACATCGCGCTGTTCGCGCCCGTGGGCACGCTGGACCTCGGCGGTCTGCCGGTCGATCGCCTCGTCGCGATCCAGCCCGAGAAGCCCGATCATGACGTGCTCGCGCAGCGCGGCGTTCGCGTTTCGCCGAGTGCCGAGGGCAGCTATGCCGCCGCGATCATCTTCGCGCCCCGCGCCAAGGCCGAAGCCCGCGCGCTGATCGCCGAAGCCTGTCAGCGCGTGGCGCCGGGCGGGCCGATCTATGTCGACGGGGTGAAGACCGAAGGGATCGACTCGCTGCTCAAGGAGTTGCGGGGGCGGGTGGATCTTTCCGCGCCGATCGCAAAGGCCCATGGCAAGATCGCTTGGTTCGCCGCAGCACCCGATCTGCTGAGCGATTGGGCGGCGCAGGACATTCACCCGGTCGAAGGCTTTGTGACCCGTCCGGGCGTGTTCTCCGCGGATGCGGTGGATGAGGGCTCGACGCTTCTGGCGGAATGCCTGCCCGATAGCCTGCCGTCGAAAGTCGCCGATCTCGGCGCGGGCTGGGGCTGGCTCTCGGCGCAGATCCTCGCGCGCAAGGGCGTCGAACGGCTCGATCTGGTCGAGTCGGATGCGGTCGCGCTGGACTGCGCGAAACGCAATATCACTGATCCGCGCGCGCAGTTCATTTGGGCCGATGCCACGCGGCATGCGCCGGAAGAGCGCTATACCGCCGTCGTGATGAACCCGCCCTTCCACGGGGCCGCGCGCGGAGCCGATCCGGCGCTGGGGCTGGCCTTCATTCAGGCCGCACGCGGGATGCTGTCGCTCTCGGGTACGCTTTGGATGGTGGCGAACCGCCATCTGCCCTATGCCGACGCGCTCGCCGCCGCGTTCCACGAGATCGAAGAGATCACGCCGCCCAGCGGTCCCTCGACCCGTTTCCGTATCATTCGCGCAGCCAAGCCGATCCCCGCCGGGAAGACCTCGGGGAAATCGGCGGGCATGCGCGCCACAGACGAGCCGAAACGCCGCCTTGCCCCTCGCAAGCGGCGCTAAGCTCGCCTAACCTGCCCCAACATCCACGAGGAGACACCCAATGTCCCTTTCTGTTTCCGGCAAGACCGTCATCGTCACGGGCGCAGCCCACGGTATCGGTCAGGCCATCGCGCGCCATTTCGTCGATCGCGGCGCGCAGGTGATGTTTGCCGATATCGATGAAGAGAAGCTTGCCGCCGAACTCGGCGACACGGCCAAGACCGAAGGACCGGTGCGCTATTTCTCGGGCGATCTGTGCGAGAAGCTGGCGGTGAAGAACCTGCTCTCGGCCACGGTGGACGCCTTCGACCGGATCGACATTCTGGTGAATTGCGCGCGCACCTTCGCGCCCTGCGATCCGCTTGATCCGTCCGTCGAGGTGCTCGATTCGATGCTGTCGCAGAACATGAAATCGGCGTTGCGGGTCAGTCAGATGACCGCGAAGCGGATGATCAAGCAGGCCGAGGATGAAGGGCGCACCGAAGGCGAGATCGGCTCGATCATCAACGTCTCGACGCTGGCCTCGAACCGCACCCAGCCCGAGCTGATGGCCTATTCGATCGCCTGCGCGGCGCAGGATCAGGCGATCCGCTCGCTCGCCGTGGCGCTCGCGCCGAAGCGGATCCGGGTGAACGGCGTCAGCTTCGCCTCGGTGATGAGCCGCTCGCTGCAAGATGCGCTGAAAGAGAATGACGACTGGCGCGAGGCGATCTGCGAAGGCACGCCGCTGGGCCGGATCGCACCGCCGTCGGAGCTGGCCGAGACGGTGCAGTATCTTGCGTCGTCGGGGGCGAGCTTCGTCACCGGGCAGATCATCAATGTCGATGGCGGGCGCAGCCTTCTCGACCGCGTGCAGGTCCCGGCCTTCTAAGGCTCAGGACCGCGCCGCGCGCCGGTCCATCGCCCAGAGTACGCCCGCGCCGGCCACGCCCAGAAGGGCGCCTGCGGCCGCGGCCAGCTCATAGCCCGCAAGCGCCGTGCCGATGGCGAAGATGGCCGCAGAGAACCCATCGCCCGCCAGCTTTTGCAGCGCCATCAGCGAGGCCCCCGCGCCGGGCCGGTTCGACAGCAGATCCTGCAGATAGGCCATCGGCTGGGTCAAAACGACCGCGCCGCCGATCGCGCCGGGCAGGGCGAGAAACCAGACGTAAGGCGTGGGCGCAAGCAGCGGCAGCAGCCCCAGATGGGTTGCGTAAAGCGCGGCCCCGATCCAGATCATCGTGGTGCGTTCGATCCGGCCCAGAACCAGCGGCAGCGCCAGCATGAAGGGCACTTCCAGCCCCGCCATGAGGCCCGCATAAAGCGCGGTATCGGCCGCGCCGCGCCCCGGCGTCGCCTCGAAAACCAGCCCCATCACGACGAGATAGAGCATGATCGACCCGTTGATCGTGCCCAGCGCCACGACGCGGGCGAGGATCGGCAGGTTCGCCATCTCGTGCAGGGATTGCCGGAAGGTCAGCCCAGATTTCGGATCGGGCCAGCGGGTCGCCCCGTCGCGTGGCCAGAACAGGAAGGTCAGTGCGAGGATGCTCGCCCCGAGCGTCAGCGTCACCGGATAGATCGAGGTCAGCGCGGCCCCTCGGTCGAAGACTACCGACCAGATCGGCAGCACCACCACCCAGGGCAGCGCGAAGAGCGCGCGCAGCGTCGAGAGGATCGCGGGGCGATCCTCAGCGGGATGGGTCGAGGCTGCAAGCCTTGAGAGTGCGAAGAGCTGGCCGAAGATCGATGCCGAGAGCGGCAGGATCAGCGCGTTGGCGATCACGAAGACCACCCAGTTGTCGCCCGCCAGCACCAGCCCCGAGCCCACGATCAGCATCGCCGAGGTGCCAAGCGCGATGGCCCTGCGGTTCGCGCGCTGATCGGCGAGGATGCCGAGCCCGACCGAAGCCGAGACCGACAGCACCGAGGCGACCATCAGAACGCCCGAATAAGCGCGGTCCGAGAGGCCGAAGACCTTGATCGCCAGCGCCGAGACATAGGGCCCCATCGTCGCCGCATGGGCGCCGAACAGCACCAGCAAAATGGCGGCGAGGCGCAGAGCAGGATCGGAGAGGACAAGGCGGACCGGACGTAGCATGTCGTCGCTTTGCGCCTTCGGGCGTCCGAGTTCAAGAGGCAGCCGCGAAGCCTTACTCGTGGAGCTACAAAGGCTTAGCGAAATGCTCGGCGAAAAACCGCCACAGGCAGGGAACGACGGCGCTGGAAACCTAGTTCAAAAGGCAGGGCGGGAGAGGTTGTACATGTAAAAGGAAGCATCATGCTCTCGCGTCATTTCGCACTGAAGTTCGACAATGTGATCCGCAATATCCTGCTGCGCGCCGAGGTTCCGCCCGCGCAGGTGACGACCCCGCGGCTGGGCCGTCTGGAAGATGCCGAAACCGCTCTGGAACAGGAGTGCGCCCGCGTGGTGCTGGCGATGCCGCAAGAGGAACGCGGGGTTCTGAGCCTTACCTACGGCCTCAGCGGCCACGCCCCGATCCCGCCGCACCGCGCTGCCGACGTGCTCGGTTGGACGCTGATCCAGACGATGACGATCGGGGAGGGCGCGATCCTGCGGTTGCGCAATGCCAAGTCCGCGCGTGCCGCGTTCGAGCCGCTTCTGGAGGGCCTGCATCCGCGTCTGCTGGCGGCAGCGGACGAGATCTACGAGATGCGTCTGGCCGATGTGCCGCGCAAGCGCCGCGACAAGGTGCTCAAGACCCTCTGGTGCGATATCAGCCCGCTTGAACGCCTTGCGCTGCGCGGCTTCGGCGACGGCGAAATCCCCGAGATGGAGCGGGCGCTGGAGCGCCGCGCCGCCGGTCAGCTTCTGTGCTGAGTGCTCAGCGCCAGTCGAAGAACCCTTCGCCCGCCTGAGACAGCAGATCGCGCGCGAGGTGTTCGCCCATCGCGGCGCCCTCGTCGATATTGCCCCAGCGCTCGCCCGCGAGCGCCTCGGAGCCATCGGGACGCAGGATTTGACCGCGCAGCCAGAGCCGGTCGCCCTCGATCAGCGCGAGCCCGGCAATTGGCGTCTCGCAAGAGCCGTCCAGCGTCGCGAGGAAGGCGCGTTCCGCCAGCAGGCGCTGCTCGGTCACCAGATCATGGATCGGCGCGAGAAGCGCCTCCGCCCGCGCATCGGCCATCCGGCGCTCGATCCCAATCGCACCTTGAGCCACGGCAGGCAGCATCTCCTCGGGAGCGATGGGCCCACGCGCCGAGTCCTCCATCCCCAGACGCCGCAGCCCCGCATAGGCGAGGAAGCTCGCCGCCGCGACGCCGTCCGCCAGCTTCTTCAGCCGGGTCTGCACATTGCCGCGAAACTCAACCAGTTTCAGATCCGGGCGCACATGGGCAAGCTGCGCCCGGCGGCGCAGGCTGGACGTTCCGACCGTCGCGCCTTCGGGCAGGGCCATGATCGAGTCGTATTCGAGGCTGACGAAAGCGTCGCGCACGTCTTCGCGCGACAGGTAGCAATCGAGCACCAGCCCCTCGGGCTGCTCGGTCGGCATGTCCTTCATCGAATGGACGGCGATATCGATGCGGCCATCGACCATGGCCTCTTCGATTTCCTTCGTGAACAGGCCCTTGTTGCCGATCTCTTTGAGCGGCTTGTCCGCCGCGATCATCGCCCGGTCGTCGCCCGTGGTCTTGATCACCACGACCTCGAAAGCGTCTTCGGGCAGACCATGCGCGGCCATCAGCCGGTCTCGGGTCTCATAGGCCTGCGCCAGCGCCAGCGGCGAGCCGCGGGTGCCGATCTTGAGCGGGGATTTCGCATCGGGCATCTGTGTCATGGCCTTGGAATATCCGCGACAGATGGACCTTGCAAGAAGCCCTGCGCTTGACATGACGCCACAGGTCGCGTCGAAGGGGTGCAAAGAGGAGGCGCGAGAATGACCGACAAGACGATCCTGCGAGCTTTGAAAGGCGAAGTGCTGCCGACCCCTCCGGTCTGGATGATGCGGCAGGCGGGGCGCTATCTGCCGGAATATCGCGCGACGCGGGCGAAGGCGGGCGACTTCCTGTCGCTGTGCTACAATCCCGAACTGGCCGCCGAGGTGACGCTACAGCCGATCCGCCGCTACGGCTTCGACGCGGCGATCCTGTTTGCCGATATCCTGCTGCTGCCGCAGGCTCTGGGCGCCGATCTGTGGTTCGTCACCGGCGAGGGTCCGCGCCTCTCGACCATCACCGGGGCAGAGGGTTTCGCCAAGCTCAAGACCAAGGACGACATCCACGAGACGCTCAACCCGGTCTATGAGACCGTCTCGATCCTCTCGGAAGAACTGCCGAAAGAGACCACGCTGATCGGGTTCGCCGGCGCGCCGTGGACCGTCGCGACCTACATGATCGCGGGCCGCGGCACCAAGGATCAGGGCCCGGCCCATGCGCTGAAGGCCGAAGATCGCGAAACTTTCGTGAAGATCATCGACCTGCTGACCGTCTCGACCATCGAATACCTGTCGAAACAGGTCGAGGCCGGGGCCGAGGTCGTGAAGATCTTCGATAGCTGGGCGGGCTCGCTCAAAGGTCAGGATTTCGAGGATTTCGCGGTTGAGCCCGCCCGCAAGATCATCGCCGAGATGAAAGCGCGCTTCCCGGGCCTGCCGGTCATCGCCTTCCCGCGTGAAGCGGGCGAGGGCTATATCGGCTTCCATCAGAAGACCGGCGCCGATTGCGTCGCGCTCGACAATTCGATCACGCCGGAATGGGGCGCCGAGCATGTGCAGGTGTCTGGCTGCGTGCAGGGCAACCTCGCATCCTCGCATATGGTCACCGGCGGTCAGGCCCTGATCGACGAGACGCGCCATGTCGTCAAAGCGTTCAGCAAGGGCCCGCATATCTTCAACCTCGGCCACGGGATCACTCCCGATGCCGATCCGGAGAATGTGGCCCTGATGGTCGAAACGATCCGCAACGGCTGACGCGCGGTTTCAACCGAGAGAGCCCGCGTCCGAGCCTTCGGGCGCGCATCCCTCTCTTCCTCTTGGCGAAAATATCCCGGGGTGAATTCGCGTAAGCGAAGAGGGGCAGCGCCCCTCCAACCTTGGGCCTATGCGCGCTTCAGCCGCTCAGTACCACTTCGCGACGGGCGGCAGGCTCATCAGAACCGCATCCGCGTTATGCCCGGTCTCGAGCCCGAATTTCGTGCCCCGGTCATAGACGAGATTGTATTCCGCATAGAGCCCGCGATGGCGCAGCTGGGCCTCGCGGTCCTCCTCGGACCAATCCTGCACGCGGCGCTTCTCGATCAGCGGTTGGAAGGCGGGCAGGAAGCCCGCGCCCACCGATTGGGTGAAGGCGAAATCATCCTCCCACTCGCCGGTGTTCAGATCGTCATAGAAAATCCCGCCGACGCCGCGCGCCCGACCGCGATGGGGAATGAAGAAATACTCGTCCGCCCAGGCTTTGAAATGGTCGTAATAGGTCTTGTCATGGGCGTCGCAGGCGGCCTGCATCTCGGCGTGGAAATGCGCGGTGTCCTCGTCATACTCAAGACACGGATTGAGGTCCGCACCGCCGCCGAACCACCACGCGCCGGGCGTCCAGAACATGCGGGTGTTCATATGCACGGCAGGGCAATGCGGGTTCTGCATATGGGCGACGAGGCTGATCCCCGAGGCCCAGAAGCGCGGGTCTTCTTCCATCCCCGGCACGCCGCGCGCGGCCATCGCCTTTTGCGCGCGGGGGGCCAGTTCGCCCCAGACGGTCGAGATATTCACGCCGACTTTCTCGAAGACGCGCCCGCCGCGCATCACGCTCATCTTGCCGCCGCCATGGTCCTCGCCGTTCGGCCCCTTGCGCTCGGTGGGCGTCACCTCGAAACGACCCGGCGTCTGATCGGAAAGCGGGCCTTGCGCATGGCTGTCTTCCAGCCCCTCGAACGCCGCCACGATCCGGTCTCGCAGGTCGGAAAACCACTGGCTCGCGCGGGCCTTGCGGGCGTCGAAATCCTCAACCGTGTCAGTCATGCTTAGGGCCTCCCAAATCTCTGGCGTGATCCTTAGCAGGCGCGGGCGGATGCGGGAAGGGCGCGATTGATCGCGGTCGGAAGCGGGCGTAGGCTCGACCCATCAAGGAGATAGCCCATGCGCCACGCCCTCATGCTGATCCCGCTCGTCCTGCTCGCCGCCTGCGGCACGCCGCAGGAGCGCTGCATCCGCCAATCCACGACGGAATTGCGCCGCGTCACCAATCTGGTGAGCGAGGTGCAGGGCAACATCGCGCGGGGCTACGCGTGGCAGAGCTACGAGACCACGTCGAGCCGCTGGGAAATCTGCGGCTACGACACGATCACCAAGGGCGATAAGGTGATCCAGAAGCCGCGCATGTGCCTCGAGGATTACACGGTGACGCGGCAGCGCCCGATCCCGATCGATCCGGCTGCCGAGAAACGCAAACTGGAGGCGCTGCTGAAGCGGCAGGCGGAACTGTCGAAGGCCGCCGAGGCGCAGATCGCGGCCTGCAAGGCGGCCTATCCCGAAGAGGAGAGCTGAGCGCTCAGCTCCCCGTTTTCACCTTCGCCAGAAGCTCCAGAACCTTCGGCCCCAGAGCAGAAACCACCTTCTTCACCCCTTCGGGCGAGGGGTGGATATTGTCGGGCTGCATCAGGTCGGTCTTGGCGCGCTCCTCAATCGGGGTCTCCGTGATCGGAGCGAGCAGGTTGGGCACCAGAACGGCATCGTATTTCTGCGCCAGATCGGGATAGATCGCGTCGAAATCCTTCTGATACTTCGGCCCGAAATTCCCCGGCGCGGGCAGCCCCGCCAGCAACGCCGGAATGCCCTTCGCCTGCAGTTTCGCGAGAATGCCATCGAGGTTCGCCCGGGCCTGTTCGGGCGGCAGCCCGCGCAGCAGGTCATTGCCGCCCAAGGCCACGATCACCGCGTCGGGCTGCGGCGTCAGCAGCCAGTCGATCCGCGACAGCCCGCCCGCCGTCGTGTCGCCCGAGACGCCGCCATTGATCACCTTCACATCCTGCCCATGACCCTGCAGCCAGCCCTGCAGCTGCGGCACCAGCCCGTCCGCCGGATTGTCGAGCCCATAGCCTTGGGTCAGCGAGTCCCCCAATGCGAGGATCGACACCTCGGCCATCGCGGGCCCGGCCCCCAGTGCCAGCCCCGCGGCGATAAAACCCGCAGCGATCCGCTTGCGTATCCCCATCCGCGGCCCATATCCCTTTGAAGCAAAAGAAAGACGGCGCATGAGTGACACGATCCTTGAGTTGAAAGACGCGCGGCTTGCGCTCGATGGAAATACCGGGCCGGTCGAGATCCTCAACGGGATCGACCTGAGCATCGCGAAAGGGGAAAGCGTCGGGCTTACGGGGCCGTCTGGATCGGGCAAATCGTCGCTCCTCATGCTGATGGGCGGGCTCGAACGCGCCACCTCCGGGTCTGTCACCGCTTTGGGCCATGATCTCTCGAAGCTGTCCGAGGATGCGCTGGCGCGGTTTCGTCGGGGTAATATGGGGGTGGTTTTCCAAAGCTTCCACCTCATCCCGACGATGACGGCGCTGGAAAACGTCGCGATGCCGCTGGAAATCGCAGGCGTGGAGCGCCCGTTCGAGCGTGCCGCGGCAGAGCTGGAGGCCGTCGGGCTGGCGCACAGGCTCGAGCATTATCCCAGCCAGATGTCGGGCGGCGAGCAACAGCGCGTGGCCCTGGCCCGCGCGGTTGCCCCCCGGCCCGCGATCCTGCTGGCGGATGAACCGACCGGCAATCTCGACAGCGCCACGGGCGAGACGATCATCGAGATGCTGTTCGACCTTCAGGAGAAACACGGCGCGACGCTGGTGCTGGTGACCCATGCGCCCGAACTGGCCGCGCGCTGCGACCGCATCGTAGAGCTGCGCGACGGCGAAGTCGTGGGCGATCACATCGCAACGGGCACCCTCGCATGAGCCTCGCGCTCTCCATCGCCCGCCGCGAGCTGCGCGGCGGCATTCGCGGCTTCTGGGTGATGCTGCTCTGCCTGATGCTGGGCGTGGCGGCGATCGCCTCGGTCGGTCTGGTGCGCTCGGCCATCGAGCGCGCGCTGTCGGATCAGGGCGCGGTGCTGCTGGGCGGCGACGCGCAATACGAATTCACCTATCGCCGCGCGAAACCCGAGGAGCTGCAATGGATCACCGACCGCGCTACGGCGGTGTCCGAGGTGATCGACTTCCGCTCGATGCTGTCGACCGGCACCGATCCCGCCGACCGCGCGCTGACGCAGGTGAAGGCGGTGGACGGGGCCTATCCGCTGACCGGAAAGCTGCAGCTTGATCCGCCCGTCGCCTCCGATGCGCTGAAGGGGCAAGGCGGTTTGCCGGGGATTTTCCTCGATCCGATCCTCGCCGACCGCCTGGGCCTGAGCCCCGGCGATAAGGTGCAGCTTGGCGGGCAGGATTTCGTGATGATGGCGCGGATCGTGCGCGAGCCGGATTCGACCGGGACGGGGATGGGGCTTGGCCCTCATTCCATCGTCTCGCTGTCGGCCATCGAGAACACGCCGCTCCTCTCGCCGGGCTCGCTTTTCGAGGCGGAATACCGCGCGACGCTACCACCCGACACCGATCTCGCCACCCTGAAACAGCAGGCAGAGACCCGGTTCGATGGCGCGGGCATGCGCTGGTCCGACCGCCGCCGCGCCGCGCCGGGGGCGGAGCGTTTCGTGCAGCGGCTGGGCTCTTTCCTCGTGCTGGTGGGGCTTGCCGGGCTGGCCGTGGGCGGGGTCGGCATCTCTGCCACCGTCGCCGCCTGGATCGAGCGCAAGGCGCCCACCATCGCCACTCTACGCGCGCTCGGCGCGACCGGAAGTACGATCCGCGCAGCGTTCCTGATCCAGCTTTCCGCTCTCGGCCTTGCGGGCATTCTCGCCGGGCTCGTCCTTGGCGCCGGTCTCGTCCTCGGCGCATCCGGGCTGATCGAACGGTCGCTCCCGCTGCCGGTCGAGATCGGCCTCGATCCCGGCCCGCTGGGCGAGGCCGCGCTTTACGGCGCATTGGTCGCGATGCTGTTCGCGCTCTGGCCGCTCTCGCGCATGTCGAAGATGCGCGCGGCGACGCTTTACCGCGACACCGGCGCAGGCCGCCGCCTGCCGGGCTGGCCCACGCTTTTGCTGACGGCGGCGCTTCTGACGATCATCGTCACCGTCTCGGCATGGTTCTCGGGCCTCTGGACTCTGACGCTGGCGAGCCTCGGCGGCATCGCCGTGGCGCTCCTGATCTTGACGCTCGCGGCGAGCCTGATCCGCTGGCTGGCGCGCCGCGCCCAGCATAGCGCCCGAGGCCGCCCCGTGCTGCGCGCAGCCCTTGCCGCGATTGGCGGGCCGCGTTCCGAGGCACACTCGGTCATCCTCTCGCTGGGCCTCGGCCTCTCGGTTCTGGCGGCCGTGGGGCAGGTCGATAGCGGTTTGCGCGGGGCCATCGACCGCGATCTGCCGAAGGTCGCGCCGGCCTATTTCGTGATCGACATCCAGCCCGACCAGATTCAGCCCTTCACCGATCTGCTGGCAGATATGCCCGAGGTGACCAAGGTCGAAAGCGTGCCGATGCTGCGCGGCGTCATCACCAAGATCAACGGCGAGGACGCGCGCAAGACGCATGGCGAGCATTGGGTGCTGCGCGGCGATCGGGGCGTGACCTATGCCGAGACCCCGCGCGAAAAGATCACCGCGGGCGAGTGGTGGCCGAAGGATTATAGCGGCCCGCCGCTGGCCTCCTTCTCGGCCAAGGAGGCGCAGGAGATCGGCCTGAAGCTCGGCGATACGATCACGGTGAATATCCTCGGGCGGGACATCACCGCGAAGGTGACCTCGTTCCGCGACGTGGATTTCTCGACCGGCGGGATCGGTTTCGTCCTGACCCTCGATCCGGCGGCGCTGCGCGGTGCGCCGCATACATGGCTCGCCACGATCTACGCGCCGCCAAGCGCCGAGGCGCAGGTGATGCGCGATCTGGCGGAACGTTTTCCCAATATCACCGCGATCCGGGTGCGCGACGCCCTGCAGCGCGTGACCGATGCGCTCTCGGCCATCGCGCGGGCGACCTCGCTGGCGGCGGGCGTGACGCTGCTTACGGGCTTCGTTGTGCTGATCGGCGCGGCGGCGGCGGGCGAGCGGGAACGCGCCTGGGAGGCCGCGATGCTCAAAACGCTCGGCGCCACGCGCGGGGCGATCCTTGCGAGCTTTGCGCTGCGCTCGGCGCTGATGGGTGCGGCTGCGGGGCTGGTCGCGATCCTGTTTGGCGGGCTCGCGGGCTGGGCCGTGGTCGATCTGGTGATGGGGGCGGAGTTCCATTTCGCCCCGCTCCCCGCGCTTCTGATCGTGGCAGGCGGCGTGATCGCGACGCTGCTGGCCGGTCTCGTCTTCGCGCTGCGCCCGCTCGCAGCCCGGCCTGCGGGGGTGTTGCGCGCGCCTGAATGAGGGCGGCTTCGCTTGGAAAGGCCGGATGCCTCCGGCGGGGATATTTCGGCCAAGCCGAAGAGAGGGCGCTTTGCTTCGCCTTGGTGCAAATATCCCCCGCGGAGCGTCCCTCAGGTTGAGGGCGCGCAGGTCGCGGGTCAGCGCAGCCCGGTTTCGCGGAGCAAGCCGCGCCGTTTTGCCTCGTAGTAATAGCCGCGCGAATACCATTTCACCGCGCGATCTTCCGAGCCGTCCGAGACAAGCCATGCGCCGCGCAGGTATTTCACCGCGTATTTCAGGTTCGTGTCGGGATCGAGCAGGTCATGCGGTTGGCCGCGAAACCCCATGCTGCGCGCGGTCTGCGGCAGGATCTGCATCAGCCCGTAATAGGGGCCGTTGCGGGCATCGGCGCGGTAGCGGCTCTCGCGTTGGACCACGCGGTGGGTGAGGGTGCGCGGCACCCCGTAATGGTCCGAATAGCGGTTGATCAGGGCGCGGATTTCCGGCGTTTCGTTGCGATGCAGCGGCAGCGCATAGGCCGGTTTCGCCATCGGACGCGGCGAGCCGCCACAGGCCGCGAGGGCGCCGAGCGAGAGCAGGAAGAGGCGACGAGTCAGCATGCGGGCGCTCCGGGTGGTGGGTCGCCGTCAGCTAAGCGCCCTCCCTGCCGCTTGGGAAGGGCGGAGTTCCGGCCTCGGCGCGCTCTCGCCGATCCGCGCCCGGATCAGCGCGGGGCGCGGCGCAGGCGCAGCGCGTTGGTGACCACGAAGACCGAGGAAAACGCCATCGCGCCCGCCGCCAGCATCGGGGACAAGCCGGGTCCGCCGAAGGGCACGAGAATACCCATCGCGACCGGGATCAGCGCGACGTTATAGGCGAAGGCCCAGAACAGGTTCTGCCGGATGTTGCGCATCACCGCGCGCGACAGTTCCAATGCCATCGCGACGCCGTTGGGATCGCCGCGCATCAGCACGACCTCGGCGGCCTCGATGGCCACATCGGTGCCGGTGCCGATCGCAAGGCCCACATCGGCGGCCGCCAACGCAGGGGCATCGTTGATGCCGTCGCCCACGAAGGCGACCGGGCCGATCTGGCGCAGGGTCTCGACCGCGTCGCGCTTGCCGTCGGGCAATACTTCGGCCTCGATCCGGTCGATGCCGAGATCGTGGCCCACGGCTTCGGCCGTGGCGCGCGTGTCGCCGGTGACCATCGCCACCTGTTTGCCCGCCTTATGCAGGGCGTCGACCACTTCGCGCGCCTCGGGTTTGATCGGATCCGACAGCGCCATCAGCGCGACGGGGCGGTCGTCGAGCGACATCCAGACCGGGGTTCGGCCTTTCGCGGCCAGCGCCTTCGCACGCTCGGCGTGGGGCGCGATATCCGCGCCTGCCTCTTCCATCGCACCGGCATTGCCGATCCAGAGCTTGGCCCCTTCGGCCTGCGCGCGCAGCCCCTTGCCGGACAGCGCCTTGACGCGTTTCACGGGGGCATGGGCGATGCCGCGCGTCTCGGCCTCGGCGAGGATCGCCCGGGCCAGCGGATGTTCCGAGCGTGCCTCGGCGCCTGCGGCGAGCGCGAGGATTTCCGTCTCGGGCAGATCGGCGAGCGGTTCGAGATCGGTCAGGGCCGGGTGGCCTTCGGTCAGTGTCCCGGTCTTGTCGAAGCCCACGACCGCGACTTCCGAGAGGCGTTGCAGCGCGTCGCCACGGCGGAACAACAGGCCCAGTTCGGCGCCGCGCCCGGTGCCCACGAGAATCGAGACTGGCGTCGCCAGCCCCATCGCGCAGGGGCAGGCGATGATCATCACCGAGATCGCTGCGACGAAGGCATGCGAAAAGCCCATGCCCGCGATCATCCAGATCGCGAAGGTCAGGAGCGACAGCGCCATGACCACTGGCACGAAGACGCGGGTGACCTTGTCGACCAGCGCCTGCACCGGCAATTTCGCGCCCTGCGCGGCTTCGACCATCGCGATGATCCGCGACAGGACGGTGTCGCCGCCGGTCGCGGTGACGCGGTAGCTCAGTGCGGATTCGCCGTTCACGGTGCCGCCGGTGATCGGATCGCCTTCGGATTTCGCGACGGGGACGGGCTCGCCCGTCAGCATGCTCTCGTCGATATGGCCCGCGCCCTCGGCGATTACCCCGTCGAGCGCGACCCGTTCGCCGGGGGCGAGCAGCAGGATGTCGCCCGGGGTGAGTTCCTCGATCGGACGTTCCTCGACTCCGTTTTCGGTCTGCACGCGCGCGGTCTTGGGCTGAAGCCCGATCAGCCGCGAGATCGCTTCGCCCGCGCGGCCCTTGGCGCGGGCTTCCAGCCAGCGACCCAGCAGGATCAGCGTGACGATGGTCGCCGCCGCCTCGAAATAGACGCCCCGCGCGGCCTCTGGCAGAAGGCTGGGCGCAAGCGTGACAAGGGCGGAATAGACAAAGGCGGCGAGCGAGCCCATCGCGACGAGCGAATTCATCTCGGGCGAGCCGCGCAGCAGGGCCGGGACGCCGATGCGCAGAAAGACGCGGCCGGGGAAGGCCAGCACCAGCGCGGTGAGGATCATCTGCACCCACCAGCTAGCCTGCATCCCGATCGTGCTGGCGATCAGGTGATGCATGCCGGGGATCATATGCGCTCCCATCGCGAGCACGAAGACCGGGGCGGTCAGCGCAAGTGCGGTCAGGAACTGGCGCTTGAGCTGGCGCGCCTCCTGCATCTGGCGCTCGGCGGCGCTGGGGCCGTTGGCCATCTCCTCTTTCAGGCGCCCCGGATAGCCCGCCTGGTCGAGCGCGGTCTTGAGGCTCTCGAGATCGGCAGGCCCGTCGAATTCGACATGGGCACTGCGCGCCATCAGGTTGGCCGAGGCGTTTTGCACGCCGGGTTGTGCCATGAGCGCGCGTTCGACCCGCCCGGTGCAGGCGCCGCAATGCATGGCGTCGATGATGAAAGTGGCTTCGCTCATAGGGCGTTATCTGATCCTGCACGGGGCTGCGGTCAAGCGTCGCGCGACATATGCAGGTAATTGAATTTGTCGTGAGGAACTGTTATATCTCCTGACAACGTAACCTTTTTCGTGGAGTGCCCTCGAATGAACCTCGACCGTGCGATTTTTGCCTTTGCTGGCGTGATGATCCTGATCTCGCTGCTGCTGGCCGTTTATGTCTCGATGTACTGGCTGTGGTTCACCGCCTTCATCGGCGCGAACCTGCTGCAATCGGCTTTCACCGGCTTCTGCCCGGCTGCGATGATCTTCGGCAAGTTCGGCATCAAATCGGGCTGCGCTTTCGGTAAGTAATCGACAAAGCGGCAACGATTGGCGCTGGCCTTTTTCTGACCCGAGACCAAATTCTTGAGAGGGTGGGGCGGCTTTGCTAGCCTCACCCTTGGTTTGTGTCGAACGCTTTGCCGGGAGACGTCGCAGGATTTTGCAGGAGTTTGATAATGGATCGCCGCGCTTTTCTTCTCTCGCTGGCCGCCTTGCCCTTCGCAAGCCTGCCCGCCTTTGCCGCAACCGAACCCGCGCAAAGCGTCGAGACCGGGCCGGCCAAGCGCTGGCCGATCGGGTCGCAATACTACCCGACGAAAGTGGCGGTGAAGCCGGACCTGCCGGTGGGCTCGATCATCATCGTCTCGGATAAGTTCTTCCTCTATCACATCGTCGCGCCGGGCGTGGCAATGCGTTACGGGGTGGCCGTGGGCAAGGATGAGCTGAAGTTCCGCGGCACCGCGACGGTGGCGCGCAAGGTCAAATGGCCGAGCTGGACGCCCACCCGCGAGATGATCGAACGCAATCCGGCCTACAAGAAATACGAGGACGGCATGAAGGGCGGGCCGCAGAACCCGCTCGGCGCGCGGGCGATGTATCTCTACCAGAACGGGCGTGACACGGCGATCCGCATCCACGGCACGACAGAACCGGGTTCGATCGGGCACGCGGTCTCGAACGGCTGCATCCGGATGGTGAACGATCATGTCATCGATCTGTTCAACAGCGTTCCCGTCGGCACGCAGGTCACTGTCTACTGATGAAACTTACCTCGATTGCCGAGGTCGCCGCGCTCGATTTCGACACGATCATCGACGTGCGCTCACCTTCGGAATTCGCCGAGGATCATATCCCCGGCGCCATCAACCTGCCCGTGCTCGACGATGAGGAGCGCGCCCGCGTCGGCACGATCTACAAGCAGGTCGCGCCTTTTGATGCCCGCAAGATCGGCGCGGCGCTGGTGGCGCAGAATGCAGCCAAACATCTGCAGGGTCCGTTAGCCGACAAGGAAGGCGGCTGGCGTCCGCTGGTCTATTGCTGGCGCGGCGGGCAGCGTTCGGGGTCGTTCGCGACGATCCTGAAGCAGGTCGGCTGGCGCGTGGAGCTTGTCGAGGGCGGCTACAAGGCCTTCCGGTCGCTGGTGGTGGAGGCCGGGCTTGCCGAGATGCCCTGTCCCGTTGTCGTTCTCGACGGCAACACCGGCACCGCGAAGACTGACATCCTGAAAGCCGCGCGGGCGCAGGGTGCGCAGGTCATCGATCTGGAGGGGCTCGCCAATCATCGCGGCTCGCTCTTCGGGGCGATGGAGGGCGGCCAGTCGAGCCAGAAGGATTTCGAGTCGCGGCTGATCATGGAGATCGCGGCGCTCGATCCGGCGCGGCCGGTGCTGCTGGAGGCGGAAAGTTCCAAGATCGGCGATCTGCAACTGCCCGCCGGAATCTGGGCCGCGATCAAGGACGCGCCGCGCCTGCGAGTGCGTGCGCCGCTGTCGGAGCGGGCGCAGTATCTCGCGCGGGCCTATGCGGATATCACGGCGGATGCCGATCGGCTGCTGGCGGTACTCGATCAGCTGCGGCCCTTCCAACCCGCCGAGCGGATCGCAGCGTGGCAGGCACAGGCCACGGCGGGGGAATATGCGGCGCTGGCGGGCGAGCTGATGCGCGACCATTACGATCCGCGCTATGAGAAGCACCGCGCGCGCCATGTGGAACATGAGCGGGTGATCGAGGCGGAAAGCCTCGCGCCGGAGGCGATCGAAGGCCTGGCAGCGCAGGTGGTGAAAGAGGCGCAGGAGATGGCGGAGCGCTGAGGCCGTGAGCCCTCGGCGCGGGCGACCAGCCCGGGCCGCGCCCGACCCTCCCCCCGGGAGGGCGCATTGGCGATGTCATCGCGAGTAGGAATGTCGTCCGGACTTGCGTGATAAAGCGCCAAGCCACCGACCGGTCAAAGCGCCCACCCAAGGCTCGGGCGCGACCCTTTTCTCACCGCACCCGCAGGAACGCCGGACCCTCCGCAATCACCCCGATCTGCGCGGCGCGGTAGCCTGCCGCTTCCAGCTTTGCCAGAACCTCCGTCGCCTGCGCTGCGGGCACGCTCGCCAGCAACCCGCCCGAGGTCTGCGGATCGTGCAGCAGCTCCGTTCGCGGGCCCGGCGGCGCGGTCATCCGGCCCGCGCAATTGGCGATGTTTTGCGGCAGAAGCGTCGAGTGCTCGCCTGCCTCGGCCAAAGCCTCGGCCCCATCGAGCAGCGGGATCGCGGCGAGGTTCAGCTCTGCCGAGACGCCCGACGCCTCGCACAGACCCAGCAGATGCCCCGCGAGGCCAAAGCCCGTCACATCCGTCGTCGCAGAGGCTATGGGCGCGAGGATCGCGGAGGCCTCGGCAGAGCTGCGCCCCATGCTCTCCAGCGCGCCTGCCACGACGTCGCCCGGCGCGTGTTTCGCCATCTCGGCAGCGAGGATCACGCCCGTTCCAAGCGGCTTCGTCAGGATCAGCACCTCGCCGGGCGTCGCGCCGTCTTGACCCAAAGGCCGCTCGGCCAGCCCGGTCACGGTGAAGCCCAGTGTCAGCTCCGCGCCCATCGAGGTATGGCCGCCCACGAGATCGCAGCCCGCGTCGCGGAAAGCCTCGGACGCCGCGCTAAGCATTTCGCGCAGGGTCCGCGCGCCCAATTCCTCGGATTGGCGGGGCAGGGTGACCTGCGCCAAGGCCGCCTGCGGGGCCGCGCCCATCGCCCAGGCGTCGCTCATCGCATGCAGCGCCACGATCCGCCCCAGCAGCCACGGGTCCTCGGTGAAGGCGCGGACGTGATCGGTGGTGAAGACCTGCGTCTGCGTGCCACAAGACAGCACGGCGGCATCGTCGCCCGGACCGCTCAGTACATCGGCGCGCGCGGGAGCAGGCAGATCGGACAGCGCCTCGCGCAGCGCCTGACCGCCCAGCTTCGCGCCGCAGCCGCCGCACATCGGCTTGCTGCCCAGCACCTCCGCGATCCCCTGCGCGTGCTCGCGGGGCAGGGGCGGCGTCGGCATTGCGGGCAGATCATGGACCTTCGCCATGAATTTGCGGTCGATATGGTCCTTCCAGCGCCAGAGCCACGCGCCGTTCAGCGGCAGGCCCCATTTGTCGGCCACTGCCTGTTTGCCGCCGGTGGAGATCAGCTTCAGATAATCGCGTTGCGGCTGATAGGTCTTCATCGCGCCGCCTGACGCCGCCGCACGCAGGTTGGCGAAAAGGGGCTTCGCTTCGCGCACCGCATAGACGCCCGCCTTGGGGCGCGGCGCGTGGCTGAGATGCGCGATATCGCCTGCGGCAAAGATCGCGGGGTCGGAGCTTTGCAGCGTCGGGCCGACCGTGACGAAGCCGTCGGTCAGATCGAGCCCCGTTTCGGGTAGCCAGTCGGCGGGTTTCGTGGCGCCTGTGCCGATGATGAAATCGGCCTCCGCCGTGCGATCCCCTTCCAGCAGGAGCCGCCCTTTTTCCGCGCCGATCAGCGCCGCGTCGGTCTCGATGGTCACGCCAAGCCGCGCGCAGTGCGCCAGCATCGCGTTCCGCGCGCCGGTGCCAAGCGCGCGCAGCGCCTCGGGGGCTGCCTCATAGACCGTGACCTGCGCCTGCGGCAGACGGTGCGCGCAGGCCATCGCGAGCTCCACCCCCGCCACGCCGCCGCCGACCACGGCGATCTTTGGCGACTCGGGCGGATTGGCGGCGAAAGCGTCCCAGGCATCGGCGAAAGCGTCGAGCGGCTTCGCGGGCGCGACGTGGTCGAGAAAGCCCGGAAGTTGCGGCATCTCGGCCGTGATCCCGATATCGATCGAGGCCACGTCATAGGCGATCGGCGCACGCCCTGGCACTTCGATCAGCCGCCGCGCCCGGTCGATCCCCGTGGCGCGCCCCAGAATCAGCCGCGCGCCCGCATGCCGGGCGAGCTTCACCAGATCGAGTTGCAGCTCGTCGCGGGTATAATGCCCCGCCACATGACCCGGCAGCATGCCCGAATAGGCGGCGGAGGGGGTTGGGTTGATCACGGTCAGCCGCACACCCGGCAACGGGTTCATCCCCCACATCCGCAGCACCAGCGCATGGGTATGTCCGCCCCCGATCAGAACGATATCTCGTGTCAGGGGCAGGGCAGGGGCGGCGTGCATGGTCTCTCCTTTTCCCCTCATGCCTAGCCTTTGCGCGCGGCTTCGCCAATTCCCAATATGCCGCAGCGAAATGGGGGCAATTTTCCCGCAAAACGTCCTTGACTGGACGATCCGCTTTGCCTAGTTAGCCCCCCAGTGGCTAGGTAGCTCAGCTGGTTAGAGCACACGACTCATAATCGTGGGGTCGGGGGTTCAAGTCCCCCCCTCGCCACCACTACTACCCTTCTTGCGGGTCGCGTGCCTTGGTTAGCCGTTCGATGCAGGCACGCTGCCCGGTCTTCGCAATCGCGCAACGCCGATGGCGTCTTGCCTGACGAGAGGACAGCTCGATCGAGGTCTATACGCATAGAAGAGGGCGCCTGTCGGGCCGACGCCTCGCGAAAGCCCGGTTTCTGGCACCGTTCTCCGCGCGCTACGCAAACCGCGCGTCGATCCTGCGTTTACCCAAGGAGCTGCGCGAGATCGCCTTGCATGCGATTTACATGCCAAAGGCCCGTCTGCTCTACGTCAAGAACCCTAAAGCAGCCAGCACGACGATTCTGCGGTTTCTCTACGCTGCGGAATATCGGCGCGCGCATTCGGGCATCGACATCCACGAAGATCCCGCGCTGCCGCATGGAGAGCCGTGGCTGTCGACAGTCGTGGGTGCCTTGTCGTCGCGCGATGCACGCAAGTTTTCATTCGTTCGCGACCCGGTCGCGCGCTGTGTAAGCGGGTTCAAGGACTTCTTCTTACTTCAGACGAACAGCGAATCCGGCCGGCATCTGCCCTATATCACCCGGTTCGGTTTCGTTCCGGGCGGTGATCCGTTCACGAATTTTGACGCATATCTCGATTATCTCGAGGCGATGCTTGCCGTGGAGGCGTGGAGACTGGATGGTCACTTCAGCCGGCAGTTCGACAATCTGCGCCCTGATCTTATCTCCTATGATTTCATTGGAAAGGTCGAGCGGACCGAGCATGATCTTGATCGCCTCGCGGCCCAGCTCGAGCTTGTGCAGATCGAGACGGACGCGCCGGATGACGTGGCGATAAACCGGACCGGCGCCCGATTTACGCCGAATGCGGATCAGATCACGCGAATCCGGGAGCTTTACGCAATCGATTTCGAGACCTTCTATCCGGGCTGCTGACGCAAGATGCGCGGTCGAGCTTTGGGCGCGTTAAGGGCCCCCCAAGCGAGGGGCCCTTTTTTGTTTCCGCTCAGGCTCAACCTCAGTTCGAGGCGGTGCGCAGAAGATCGGTGATCCGGCGCACCACGGCACGGCGGTTGGCTTCCGAGGCGCCTTCGGTCTGCACCTTCAGGTCCTGCTCGCCATAGCCCTGCACCACGAGGTTCTCGGCGGGGACGTCGAAATACTCGCTCAGAGCCAGCGCAACCGATTCCGCGCGACGGTCCGAGAGCGCGAGGTTGTAGGCGGCACTGCCGACGGCGTCGGTATGGCCTTCCACGAGGAACAGCTCACGCGGGTTCTCGTCGATGCGCTGCTGGATCGCCTGACCCAAAGCCGAAAGGGCCTGTGCCTGATCGGGCTGGATTGCGGCGGAACCGGTCTCGAAGTTGATGTTCTCGACCGAAATCGCGGGGGCGAGATCACGCACCGGGGTGATGTTGCGCACCTGCGAGAGCGTAAAGGTACGGTCGATGCCACTCTGACGGGTCAGCGCATCACGGAGCGCTTGCTCGTTGCTGGACGAAACCGTCGCGACGGGCTTGGGCTCGGGAAGCGCCGAGACATCGACCGGATCGGCCCCCCGCGCGTCGTCGACCAGCAGGTACTGCGTGCCGTCGGGCTGGACCAGCGTCCGCTTCAGGATCTGACGCTGGGCGTCATAGACGGTGACGATCTGGCTACCATCTGGCTTGGTCACGATCGTGCGCGACGAGCCGTCCGCGTAGTCCTGCGTGCGAATCTTCGAGCCGGGCTGACGCAGCAGCGCGTTGTCGTCCTTCACCAGCTGGTAAGAGCCGTCGGGCTGTTGCACCACAACGCGGTCGCCCGAGTTCACGGCCACTTTCGAACCGTTGTTCAGAATCGCCCCCACGGCGAGCGCACCGAGACCCGAGAGGGCTGCGGTTTCCAGCGTGCTCAGACGGTCTTTCTTTTTCTTCTTCGACGAGTCGGTCTGCGCGGTTGCCTGCGCCTGAGCGTCGGGCTTGGCGTCGACCGAGGTCGCGAAGTCTTCGGATGCGCTGCGCGCGGTGTCCTCGGTCACCGTCTCTTCGGTAGCATTGGCGGTGTCGGTGCTGTCGGTCGGCGCGTTGAGCGCCTCGTTCTGCACGGCTTCCCCTTCGATCGCGGCTTTCGTATCGGTCAGCGCGTTCTCCAGCAGCTTCGTCGCCTTGGTGGCCGCGGTGTCCTGCGTGTCCGCCTGCTGATCGGTTTCGGCATTCGCGGTCGTGTCCGCGCTGGCCGAGCCGTCTGCCGTCGCGTCGGCATTGGCAGCCTCTTCCGGCTGGATCACCTTCGGTTCGACTTCAGCGCCGGACCCGCCATTGCCTTCCTGCACGACCTGCGTGTCGGAGGTGGTGTCCGTCGAGGTCTCGCCTGCAGGTTTCGCCTCGGGCTCTGCCGTCGCGGTGCTGTCCGCCTGGGCCTCCGAGTTCTGCATCGCGTTTTCGGTGGTGTCGGTCACCGGGGCAGGGGCGTCCTGCGAGGTGGTGTCGGGGCTGAGCGTGTTCGTCGCCTCGGCATCCGTCTGGCCGTCGGCCGCGGTGGTGGCATCGGTCGAGCCATCAGCGGTCGCGGTGGTCGAGCCATCGGTTTCAGCCGTAGCGGAGCCATCGGTTTCTGCGGTGGTCTCTGCGGTGGTATCCGCCGAGGTCGAGCCATCGGTGTTTGCGGTGGCCGAACCGTCGGTCTCTGCCGGTGCCGCAGCATCGGGCTGCGCGTCGGTCGCTGCCGCGTCGGTCTCGGCAGAGGCATCGGCATTCGCATCGGTATCCGTCGTCGCTGCGGCCGCCGCGTCGGCGTTGGTATCGGTACCCGTGGTCTCGGATTGAGTGGTCACATCCGCGCCGCCTTCGACTGCGGCTTTCGCGCTGGCGTCGGGGGTGTCACCGCTCGCAGCCGGGTCCTGGTCGGCGGGCGGGGCTGCGCCTTCGATCGCGGCTTTTGCGGCCTGATCGGCTTCGCCGTCGCTCATCGGCGCGTCGGCATTCGCCGGATCGGTGCCTGCCGCAGCTTCGGCGGAGCCATCGGCATTTGCCGCGTCGGCCTCGCAATCGGCTTTCGCCTTCTCCATCGGGGTGCCATCGGCGACCGCCTTCGCGATGCATTCAGCGGCGGCGGTATTGCTATCCTGGGCAAGCGCACTGAACGGCAGGATCGCCGGGCTCAGCGCGGCAAGGCCGGCAACGAGCGCAGTGGTCGTCTTCAACGTCTTCATGTCGTCTCCCTTTCATGCGGCATCTGGCCGCGTATCGGGGGTCCAAACGTTTCACAGACCTGTGTGTTCCGGCGCTCTGTTGATCGTCGGCAGGAATCAGCACGGGGCGGACCTGCTGGCCCGCCCCGTGATTTGGGAAGAAAAAACTGTGCCGGTTGGGCTCAGTGGGTCTTCTTGACCGCTTTCAGCTTGTCGATGCCTAGCATCTTCATCGCGGTCTTCTCGTAGAACGGCTCCGAGGTGCCCTTTCGCAGTTTACGCATGAAATACTTCTCGAAACCGATCTTGGCGAGGTGGACCCATTTGCCCTGGCTCGACCAGTTGACGTTGCGCGGCGGAAGCTGCGGCTGGGCCACGAAGGCGATGCCGCTGTCGCCGAAATCGGCCAGACAGATCGCGTTCCAGGTGCCGGTCTCGTCGGGCTCCTGACCGCGCACGATATTGCCAAGGTTATGCGCGGTGGCGGTGACCATCGACTCGATCATGAAGCCGGTCTTCGGCACGCCGCAGGGCACCGGGGTCGGGCCCATGGGCGGGATCGCGATGCCGACGCCGATCCCGAACACGTTCGGGTATTTCGGGTTGCGCTGGTGCTTGTCGACGATGACGAAACCGCGCGGGTTCACGAGACCTTCGAGCCCCATCACCGCCGGGATGCCACGGAAGGGCGGCAGCATCATTGAGTATTTGAACGGCATCTCATGGGTCGCCTTGACGGAGCCGTCATCGGCGATCTCTTCGACATGCATCACGCCGTCTTCGACCTTCTTCACGCGCGACGAGGTCATCCACTTCATGTGCTTCTCGCGCATCGCGCCTTCGAGAAGACCCTTGGTGTCGCCGACGCCGTCGAGACCGAGATGGCCGACGTAAGGTTCAGAGGTCACGAAGGTGATCGGAACCTGATCGCGGATCTTCGCCCGGCGCAGCGCGGTGTCGAGGATGAAGGCGAATTCATAAGCCGGGCCGAAGCACGACGCGCCTTGCACCGCGCCCACGATGATCGGGCCGGGATCTTCGCAGAAGCGCTTGAAGGCGGTGCCGGCATCCTCGGCGTGATCGACATGGCAGACCGAGTGGGTGAAGCCGTCGGGACCGAGCCCTTCGATCTCGTCGAAGGCCAGTTCCGGGCCGGTGGCGAGCACGATGTAATCGTAGGAGACCTCTTGGCCATCCTCCAGCTCGACCTTGTTGTCATCGGGGTGCAGGCGCTTTGCCGCGACCGGGATGAACTTGATGTTCTTCTTCTTCATCGTCGGTTCGAGATCGACGGTGATGTCCTTGCGGTCGCGCCAGCCGACGGCGACCCAAGGGTTGGAGGGCACGAAGTGGTACTTCGGGTCCTTGGTAATGACGGTGATTTCGTCTTCCTTACGGACCTGATCGCGCAATTCATAAGCCATGATTGCGCCGCCAAGACCTGCGCCGAGCACCACGATATGTGCCATTTCGTTCCTCCCCGTTACCCGGTCATCAACTTGTCATGTCTCATTCGATAGATGCAATTGTTTGAATGTGTCAAGAAGACCCGCCTTCCAAATCCTGCGACGAATCAGCCTGTGGAACAAGTCTAACGCTAACGTGAAGCGAAAAGACCTTTGCGAAACAACGAAAAAGGGCCGGCGCGCGGCCGACCCTTTCCCATTCGTATCAGTATGGCTGACTTATTTCGGCGGTTCTGCCGTGATCCCCTCGACGTAGAAGGTCATCGAGTGAAGCTGATCGTCGGTCGCCATTTCGCCATCGGCGAGGAAGGCCGTGCCGTCCTGCTTGTTGAGCGGGCCGGTGAAGGGATGGACCTTGCCCGAGCCGATATCGTCCTTGAGCTGCAGCGCCTCTTTCTTGACGTCGTCCGGCACGGCCGAGGAAATCTCGCCGATCTCCACCATACCGCTGTCGATGCCGCCCCAGGTGGCTTCCGACTTCCACGAGCCGTCCATGACCGCACCGACGCGCTCGATGTAATAGGGCGCCCAGTTGTCGATGGTCGACGCAACGCGCGGCATCGGCGCGAAGCTCGACATATCCGAGGCCTGACCGAAGGTGATGACGTTGCCCGCTTCCTGAGCTTTCGCTTGCGGCGCGGTCGAGTCGGTGTGCTGCAGAAGCACGTCCACACCATCGGCGATCAGGGCTGCAGCCGCGTCGGCCTCTTTCGCCGGATCGAACCAGGTGTAGGCCCAGACCACTTTCATCTCGATATCCGGGTTCACCTTCTTCGCGGCCAGATAGGCGGCGTTGATGCCCTGATAGACCTCGGGGATCGGGAAAGAGCCGATATAGCCGATCTTGTTCGTCTTGGTCATGCGACCGCCGATCGTGCCCTGAATGGCGCGACCCTGGTAGAACTTGGCGTCGTAGGTGGCGACGTTGTCGGCGAGCTTGTAGCCGGTGGCGTGCTCGAATTTCACGTCGGGGAATTTCTTGGCGACGTTCATCACCGCGTCCATGTAGCCGAAGGAGGTCGCGAAGATCAGCTTGTTGCCGTCCAGCGCCAGCTGGGTCAGCGCGCGCTCGGCATCGGGGCCTTCCGGCACGTTCTCGATGAACGAGGTCTTCACCTTGTCGCCGTATTTCTCTTCGATCGCCTGACGACCTTGGTCGTGCTGGTAGGACCAGCCCATGTCGCCGACGGGGCCGACATAGATGAAGCCGATTTTCAGCGGTTCGTCAGCGGCGAAAGCCGGGACGCCGACGCCCGCGACGACGGCCGTGGCGGCGGTGGTTTTCAAAAAGGATCTGCGGTTCATCGCGTTACTCCAAGTTGGGTGGCGGACCTCTTGATGGGGCCCTTTGAGATATGCCTCAGCTCGAGGCGTGGAAAGATTTGCCGAGGCTGGCAGGGGCGGCCTGCACGCCGTGGCGGTGAATGGCGGACAGGATGACCAGCACCACGATGGTGATGACGTAAGGGGCCATCGAGAGGATATGCACCGGGATCGCGTAGCCTGCGGCCTGCAATTGCAGCTGCAGCGCGGTGATGCCGCCGAAGAGATAAGCGCCCAGCAGCACGCGCCACGGGCGCCAGCTTGCGAAGACCACGATGGCCAGAGCGATCCAGCCTGCGCCTGCGGTCATGCCTTCGGTCCATTGCGGCACGCGCACGAGGCTGAGATAGGCGCCGCCCAGACCGGCCAGCGCCCCGCCGAAGGCCAGCGCTGCAAAGCGCACGGCGACGACGCGGTATCCCAGCGCGTGGGCGGCGTCATGGCTCTCGCCCACCGCGCGCAGGATCAGCCCGGCGCGGGTGGAGCGCAGCACGTACCAGACCACCGCGACGAGGATCAGCGAAAGATAGACGATCCAGTCATGCGAGAACAGGATGCGGCCCAGCACCGGAATATCCGAGAGCGGCCCGAAATCGATCTTGGCGGTCGGCGGCGGGCGCACGCCTTCGTAGCCCTTGCCGATCAGCGCGCTCAGGCCCAGCCCGAACAGCGTCAGCGCAAGGCCCGTCGCGACCTGGTTCGACAGCAGCTTCTGCGTCAGGAAGGCAAAAAGCGTCGCCAACAAAGCACCGGCGATCGCACCCATCAGGAAGCCCAGAACCGGGCTGCCGGTGGCGACGGCGGCGGCGAAGCCTGCAACCGCGCCCATGATCATCATGCCCTCAACGCCAAGGTTGAGCACGCCCGATTTCTCGGCGACCAGTTCGCCGGTCGCGGCCAGCAGGACCGGGGTCGATGCGCCCATCAGCGTCGCCGTCAGGGTGATGATATCGATGCCGCCCACGATCATAGTGCGCCTCCATGTCCCCAGAACAGAACCGGCCCCCAGGCCAGATAGCCGCCGACGAGGCCGACGATGAGCCCGGCCACAGAGGCGTACCGCTCGCGTCCATGCAGGGTGGGGCGGCGGGGCTCTTCGCTGTCGGGGCGCGCGCCGATGCGGTAGATCACCGCCCGCGAGGCTCCCAGCGCCAGCTCGAACACCACCATCATCACCACGCCGATCACGACGAAGGCCCAGAACGCCTGCGCCACGGCGAGCAGGTAGTACAGGCCAAGCCCCATGACGGTGCCGCCAATAAAGACGATCATCAGGCGCAGCGAGGGGAGTTTCTGCGTCATGCCGCGACCCTCCCGAAGCGGATGCGGAAGTTGGTCAGCACGTCGAAGGCCAGCAGGAAGAACAGCAGCATCCCCTGGAAGACCTGGATCGCCGCCGAGGGCAGGCCGAGCATCAGCTGCGCCATGTCGCCGCCGATATAGGTCAGCGCCATCAGGAGCCCCGCCAGCAGGATGCCGATCGGATGCAGGCGGCCAAGGAAGGCCACGATGATCGCGGTGAAGCCGTAGCCCACGTTGAAACTGTCGGTGATCTGACCCGAGGGGCCGGAGACCTCGAACATGCCCGCAAGCCCTGCGAACGCGCCGCCCATCCCAAGCCCGAGCATCACCAGCCGCGCCGGGATCACGCCTGCGAAGCGTGCAGCCCGCGGCGCCTCGCCCGCGACGCGGATGCGGAAACCGGTGATATGGCGGTGCATCAGCCCATAGGTGAAGATCACCGCGATCAGCGCCGCGACGACGCCCCAATGCATGCCCGTGCCTTCGATCAGCTCGTGATTGAAGGCCGAGGGGTAGTCTTGCAGGTTGCGCGAGCCGGGAAAGCCGAAGCCCTCAGGGTTCTTGAGCGGGCCGAAGGCCATATAGGCCAGCAGGTTCTCGGCCACATAGACCAGCATCAACGAGACGAGGATTTCCGAGGTGCCGAACAAAACTTTCAGCACCGCCGGGATCATCGCCCAAAGGAAGCCGCCAAGCGCGCCCAGTAAGATCATCGCCGGGAACAGCCAGTGGCTTTCCGCCGGGTACATCTTCAGCGCCAGCCATGCCGAGAACAGCGCGCCCATGATGTATTGCCCTTCGGCGCCGATATTCCAGATGCCCGCGCGAAAGCCCACGGCGAGCCCGCAGGCGATCAGGATAAGCGGTCCGGCCTTCACCAAAAGCTGGCCGCGGAAATAGCTGGCGTTGCCCCCGAAGAGCGGGTCCCAGAAGATCACGCGGATCGCCTCGACCGGGTGCTTGCCCAGTATCGCGAACAGGATGCCGCCCGCGATCATGGTGGCGATCACGGCGAGGAGCGGAGTCGCGTAGGACCAGAATTGCGACGGGGTGGGGCGCCGGACGAGGGTGATCATACCGCGGCCTCCTGCATCCCGTGCGCACCGCCCAGCATCATGCCGATCTCTTCGATCGTCAGCCCTTGGGTCGGGCGCGAGGCGCTCAGGCGGCCTTCGTTCAGCGCCGAGAAGCGGTCGGAGATTTCCATAAGCTCATC
The DNA here is from genome assembly GCF_002085925.2 of Thioclava electrotropha. Taxonomy (NCBI): domain Bacteria; kingdom Pseudomonadati; phylum Pseudomonadota; class Alphaproteobacteria; order Rhodobacterales; family Paracoccaceae; genus Thioclava; species Thioclava sediminum. The sequence continues at coordinate 3,265,440 of NZ_CP053562.1, read as the reverse complement.
GAGGTCCTGGCTGATCGCGATCACCGCAGCGCCTTTCGCCGCGAGGTCTAGCAGCGCCTGCCGGATCGACGCGGCAGCGGCGGCATCCACGCCCCATGTCGGCTGATTCACCACCAGCACGGCGGGGTTTTGCAGCACCTCGCGACCGATCACGTATTTCTGCAGGTTCCCGCCCGAAAGCGCGCGGGCCGCAACATGCGAACCCGGCGTGCGCACGTCGAAGGCCTGACTGATCTCGTCGGCGAAGGTCTTCGCAGCCCCCTGATCGACAAATCCGTTGCGCGTTAGCGGCTTGCGCATCGTCCCGGTGAGGATCGCGTTCTCGGTCAAGCTCATCGCGGGGACGGCGGCATGGCCCAGCCGTTCCTCGGGCGCAGCCAGCAGCCCCTTCGCGCGGCGGCCGTTCGGCCCGAGCCCGGAGATATCCTCGCCCATCAGGCTGACCGTGCCGGGGGCGGAGGGGCGCTCGCCCGACAGGGTGGCCAGCAATTCTTCCTGACCGTTGCCCGCGACGCCGCCGATGCCCAGCACCTCGCCCGCGCGCAGCTCCAGGTTTAGATCCTTCAGCGAGGGGCCGAACTGCGACAGCGGTGCGAGCGACAGGCCCGAGACTTTCAGCACGACATCGCCCAGCTTGCGCTCGGCCCGATCGGTGACTTTCAGCTCCGCGCCGACCATCAGCTCGGCCAGCTCGCGCGCGGTCTTCTCGCGCGGGTTGCAGCTCGCCACCACCTTGCCCGCGCGCAGGATCGTCGCGCCTTCGCAAAGCGTGCGGATCTCTTCGAGCTTGTGGCTGATATAGAGGATCGCAGTGCCCTCAGCCGACAGCTTGCGCAGGGTGTGAAACAGAATCTCCACCTCCTGCGGCGTCAGCACCGAGGTCGGCTCGTCCATGATCAGAAGCTTGGGGTCCTGCAGCAAGCAGCGCACGATCTCGACGCGCTGACGCTCGCCCGCGGAGAGGTCGCCCACCAGTCGCGCGGGGTCCAGCGGCAGGCCATAAGCGGTGGAAATCTCGCGGATACGCTTGGCAAGCTGGCGCATCGGCGGCGGGTTTTCCATGCCGAGCGCCACGTTCTCGGCAACGTTAAGTGCCTCGAAAAGCGAGAAATGCTGGAACACCATCGCGACGCCAGCGGCGCGCGCGGCGCGCGGATCGGCGGGCGCGAAGGACTGGCCCGCAAAGTGCATCGTGCCGGAATCGGGCTTCACCAGCCCGTAGATCATCTTCACCAGCGTCGATTTGCCGGCGCCGTTTTCGCCCAGCAGGGCGTGGACCTCGCCCGGACGCACCGAGAAGCCGACGCCGTCATTGGCCACGACACCAGGATAGGCTTTCGTCAGCCCGTCGATCTTGAGCAGCTCCGTCACCCGGCGCGTTTCCCTTTCCCCGTCGCCGCTTGCGCGGCGTTCAGCTCTTTCACTAGCCCGGTCGCTACCCCAAGGGCAATGGCTTGAGGATGCTTCCCCAAGGTCGGATCGCCTATCGGGCAGGCAATGCGCGAAATTTGTGCATCCGAATGCCCGAGCGCGGCGAGGCGCTTGCGGAAGCGGACCCATTTGCTGTCCGACCCGATCAGGCCGAGCCCGCCGAAGCCATGGGCGAGCAGCCGGTGACAAAGCTCCAGATCGAGAGAATGTGAATAGGTCAGCACGAAGTGGCGGGCATCGGTGCGCGCGAGGGAGATCAGATCGGCCGGGTTCTCGGCGATCAGTGGCGTGACGCCTTCGGGGATCATGTCGGGAAACCGCTCCGCCCCGCTATCGGTCCAGGACAGGGCAAGGCCGGGCAGGGGGGACAGCGCCCCGATCAGCGCGCGCCCGACATGGCCTGCGCCCCAGACCCAGACGGGCGTAGCGGGCGGCGCGACCCGCTCGATCAGCCAGTTCTCGACCAGCAGCGGCGGCGTCTCGCCGCGATCGCGGGCGCGGGCCAGCGCGCGCGTGACGGCGAGCGGCTCGGGCGTGCCCGGCGTCAGTGGACGGGCGTGCCAGTCGCCCGTGATCTGCGAAACGGTGGTCCGGTCCATTCGCTCATATCCCAACACCACGGCCCCGCCGCAGCATTGGTTCATCGCGGGGCCCAGCGGGATTTTCTCGATCCCCGTCAGCCCGCCCCGCGCTTTCGCGATGGCGGAGAATTCCAGCGCGCCACCGCCGATCGTGCCCTCGACATGATCCGCCCAGACCAGCATCTCCGCCCCGTCTTCGCGCGGGGTGGAGCCTTGGGCGCGCGCGACCACGACACGAGTGAAGGGGCCGCGGTCTGCCGCGCGGGCGAGGGCTGCGGGATCGAGGCTCATGCGTCCCCCCTTGCCCGATGGACGGCAGCCAGAACCGCTTCGGGCGTGGCCGGCGCCTGCAGATCGGGCCAGTTCGGGCCGCAGGATTTGCAGGCATCCTGCAGCGCGAGGAAAGCCGAGATCGCCAGCATGAAAGGCGGCTCGCCCACCGCCTTGGAGCGATAGATCGTGTCCTCGCGGTTCGGCTCGTCCCAGAGCGCGACGTTGAAGATGCGCGGGCGATCCGAGCAGGCGGGGATCTTGTAGGTCGAAGGCGCATGGGTGCGCAGTCGGCCCTTGTCGTCCCAGACCAGTTCCTCGGTCGTCAGCCAGCCCGCGCCCTGAACGTAGCCGCCCTCGATTTGGCCGATGTCGATGGCCGGGTTCAGCGAGGCGCCTGCATCATGCAGGATGTCGGTGCGCAGGATGCGGTTTTCGCCGGTCAGCGTGTCGATCACCACCTCGGTTACTGCCGCGCCATAGGCGAAGTAGAAGAACGGGCGGCCCTGACCCTTGATCCGGTCCCAGCTGATTTTCGGCGTGGCGTAGAAGCCCGTCGACGACAGCGATACCCGCGCCTCGTAAGCGAGCTTCACCAGCTTCGCGAAGGGCATGGCGTGATCGCCCACGCGCACCTCGCCATCGGCAAACGTCACGTCTTCCACCGCGGCGCCCGCGCTTTCGGCCATGAAGCCCGCCAGCCGCGCCTTGATCGTCTCACAGGCGGCCTTCACCGCCATGCCGTTCAGATCGGCCCCCGAGGAGGCCGCCGTGGCGGAGGTGTTGGGAACTTTGTCGGTGGCCGTCGCGGTGATGCGCACATCCTCATCCGTGACGCCGAAGACCGAGGCCGCGACCTGACAGACCTTGCGATGCAGGCCCTGACCCATCTCCGTCCCGCCGTGGTTCAGCTGGATCGAGCCGTCGGCATAGACATGCACCAGCGCACCCGCCTGGTTCAGCTGGGTCAGCGTGAAGGAGATGCCGAACTTCACCGGCGTCAGCGAGATGCCGCGCTTCAGGGTCGTATTGGTGGCGTTCCACTCGGCCACGCGGGCCTTGCGGGCCGCGAACTCGGCGGATTTCTCCAACCGCTCGGTGATCTCGGGCAGGATGAAATCCTCGACCGGCTGGCCGTAATGCGTGCTCTGCCCGCCCTCGGGGTCGTAGTAGTTGCGCTTGCGCAGATCGAGCGGATCGATCCCCATCACATGGGCGAGGTGATCGAGCGCCGCTTCCGTGCCGATCATGCCCTGCGGTCCGCCGAAGCCCCGGAAGGCCGTCGCGCTTTGGGTGTTGGTGCGCAGCCGGTGGCTCTCGATCTTCACATTCGGCAGGTAATAAGAGCTGTCACTGTGCAGCATCGCGCGGTCGCAGACTGGCAGGCTCAGGTCGGGCGACCAGCCGCAGCGGGCGAGATGGGTGAACTCGGCCGCGACGATCTTGCCCTCGGCATCCGCGCCGAGCCGGTATTTGATCCGGAAATCATGGCGCTTGCCGGTGATGACCATGTCGTCATCGCGGTCATAGCGCATCTTGCAGGGCCGCCCGGTGGTGCGCGCGACCACGGCGCAGGCGATGGCGAGCGCATTGCCCTGGCTCTCCTTGCCGCCGAAGCCGCCGCCCATCCGGCGCATCTCCACCCGGACGTCATGCATCGCGCAGCCAAGCGCGTCGGCCACCTTGTGTTGGACCTCGGACGGGTGCTGCGAGGAGCAGCGGATCACCATGCCCTGATCGTCGGGCAGCGCGAGGGCGGCCTGACCTTCGAGGTAGAAATGCTCCTGCCCGCCCATGTCGAAACTGCCTTCGACGATATGCTCGGCCTGCGCGAAGCCCGCGCCGGTATCGCCGCGCGCCCAAGTGACCGGGCCGCCTTCGAAATGGCTGTTCGCGTCGAGCGCCTGATCGACCGTCAGGATCGCCGGGCGGGGCGTGTAATCCACCTTCGCCAGCCGTGCGGCCTTGCGCGCCGCATGATGGCTGGTCGCTGCGACCACGAAGATCGGCTGGCCGACGAAATGCACGACGCCTTCGGCCAGAACCGGTTCGGGCTCGGGCGCGGGCGAGGCATTGTTGGCAAACGGCATGTCCTCGGCGGTCAGAACGGCGACCACCCCCGGGGCGCTCCGCACCGCGCTCAGATCGAGCGAGGCGATCTCGGCATGGGCCTCGGTCGAGAGGCCGAAGGCAAGGTGCAAGGTGTTGCCGGGGCAGGGGATGTCATCGACGTAGCGTGCCGCGCCGGTGACATGCAACTGCGCGGAATCGTGGGGTTTCTTGGTGCCGACGCTCATGGTTTCACCTCCAGAATGGAGAGGGCGCCTTGGGCATTGCGGACGTATCGGATCAGCATCGCCTTGGCGGCCTCCATCCGGTAGGCGTCCGAGGCGCGCATGTCGGTGAGCGGCGTGAAGTCCTGCTCCAGCGCGGGCAGGGCGGCCGTGATCGCCTCTTCGGTGAAGGGCTGACCTTTCAGCGCGGCCTCCAATGCCGCGGCGCGTTTCGGGATTCCCGCCATGCCGCCGAAGGCGATACGCGGCGCGCCGATCTTGTCGCCATCGCGCGGGATATTCAGCGCGCCGCAGACGGCGGAAATGTCCTGATCGAACCGCTTCGAGAGTTTGTAGCAAGCCAGATCGGGCGCGGATTTCGGGAAGCTGACGCTTTCGACGAATTCGCCGGGCGCGCGGTCCTGCTTGCCATAGTCGAGGAAGAAGCTCTCCAGCGGGATCGTGCGGCGCGCATCTCCCTTGCGCAGCGTCAACTCCGCGCCCATCGCGATCAGGACGGGCGGGCTGTCACCGATGGGCGAGCCGTTGGCGATGTTGCCGCCGATGGTCGCCGCTTGTCTAACCTGTTCGGAGGCGAAGCGGCGCAGCAATTCGCCAAAGCTGGGGAGTGTGTCGCGGATCGCCGTGCGCAACGCGGCCAAGGTGACGCCCGCGCCGACGATGTAGCGGTCGTCGGTTTCCTCGATGGTCTGCAAGTCTTTGCAGTTGTTGAGGAAAGCGACCTCTTTCAATTCGCGCAGCTGCTTCGTGACCCAGAGCCCCACATCGGTCGCGCCCGCGATCAGCGTGGCGTCGGGATGGGCGAGATACCAGTCTGCCAGCGCATCGGCGCTATCCGGCAGAAGGACGTGATCGGCCTTTGGCGCGACATCTGTCAGATCGGGCAGCGTGTCGTGCATCCATGCGGGCACGGCTTCGTCCTGCGCCGCCTCGGCGGCGCGGATGATCGGCGCGTAGCCGGTGCAGCGGCACAGGTTTCCGGCAAGCAGATCGTCGTGATCGTGGCGCCCGTTCAGATGCCCCGCCGCCATCGACGCGATGAAACCGGGCGTGCAGAAGCCGCATTGCGAGCCGTGATGATCGACCATCGCCTGCTGAACGGGGTGCAATTCCCCCTTCGGCCCGGCGACGCCCTCGACGGTGCGCAGCGCGCGGCCGTGCAGATGGGGCATCATCATCAGGCAGGCATTGAGCGGTTTGGCGCCCTCCGCATCGGTCACGATGACCGAGCAGGCCCCGCAATCGCCCTCGTTGCAGCCCTCCTTGGTGCCGGTCAGCCCCTCGGCGCGCAGCCAGTCGAGCACAGATTGCGTCGGATCGGTAAGTGCCACCGTCCGGGTTTCTCCATTGAGAAGAAACGTGATCTCCATACGAAAAATCCGCCGCCTTACCAGTCGTCCCTGCGGTCCCCCTCGATGCGGCGTAGAACGGGACCGGCCCAGCAAAGCCGATGCAGACAGGCTTTGGCAAGGGATTCGCGGCGGTGCGTTGCCCGAAACTTGATCCGGTGATCAAGAATTGGGCGCCAAGCTGCGCCGAGTGGTCGAGCGCGAAGCGTCGGGCGGACGCGGCGAGAGGCTGGCGCGGGGCGCTGCGACCCGCTAAATCTGGTGGCATGACCAGCCCCCGATTCATTCATCTGCGCGTCCATACCGAGTATTCCCTGCTCGAAGGCGCTGTGCCCGCCAAGAAACTCGTGAAGATGTGCGAGTCGGCGAAGATGCCCGCCGTCGCCGTGACCGACACGAACAACATGTTTGCGGCGCTCGAGTTTTCCGTGACCGCGACGGGGGCGGGGCTGCAGCCGATCGTCGGCTGTCAGGTCTCTCTGGAATTCGATCCGGCCAAGCCGGGCGAGCGTCCACGCCTGCCCGCACCGATCGTGCTGCTGGCCCAGACCGAGCGCGGCTACGAGAACCTGATGAAGCTGAACTCGTGCCTCTATCTCGACAAGCACGGGGCGCTGATTCAGGTCACGTTGGAAGAGCTCGAGCGGTATTCCGAGGGGCTGATCTGTCTTTCGGGCGGCCCCGACGGCCCGGTCGGGCGGCTGATCCGGAACGGGGCGAAGGACCGCGCCAAGGCGCTGCTGCAACAGCTGGCCGGGATCTACCCGAACCGCCTCTATGTCGAATTGCAGCGTCACCCGGGCGAGGGCGGCACGCTGACCGAGGCGGAGATCGCGACCGAGCGGCCCTTCGTCGAATGGGCCTATGAGCTGGGTCTGCCGCTGGTCGCCACGAACGACGTCTATTTCCCGAAGCCCGCGATCTACGAGGCCCATGACGCGATGATCTGTATCGCGGAAGGCGCCTATGTCGATCAGATCGAGCCGCGCCGGCGTTTGACCCCACAGCACTATTTCAAATCCGAAGGCGAGATGGTCGCGCTCTTCGCCGATCTGCCCGAAGCTGTGGAGAACACCGTCGAGATCGCGAAACGCTGCGCTTTCTCGACCTACAAGCGCGCGCCGATCCTGCCGAAATTCGCAGATGACGAGGTGGAGGAACTGCGGCGTCAGGCATGGGACGGGTTGCGCAACCGTCTTGACGTGATCCCGCATGCAGCCCCGGTCGAAGATTACGAGAAACGTCTGCAATTCGAGCTCGATATCATCGAACAGATGGGCTTCCCGGGCTACTTCCTGATCGTTGCCGACTTCATCAAATGGGCCAAGGATCACGACATTCCGGTCGGGCCGGGGCGGGGCTCGGGTGCGGGTTCGCTCGTGGCTTACGCGTTGACCATTACCGACCTTGATCCGCTGCGCTATTCGCTGCTGTTCGAACGCTTCCTCAACCCCGAACGTGTCTCGATGCCGGACTTCGACATCGACTTCTGCATGGATCGCCGCGAGGAGGTGATCCAATACGTTCAGAATAAATACGGGCGCGAGAAGGTGGGCCAGATCATCACCTTCGGTGCGCTTCTGTCCAAGGCCGCCGTGCGCGACGTGGGCCGGGTCTTGCAGATGTCCTACGGGCAGGTCGACAAGCTGTCGAAGCTGATCCCGGTCGAGGGCGTGAAGCCCGTCAGCATCGAGAAGGCGCTGGCCGACGAGCCGCGTCTGCGCGAAGCGGCCCGCAACGAAGAGGTCGTGGCGCGGCTTCTCGATTATGCGAAAGCCATCGAAGGTCTGCTGCGCAACGCTTCGACCCACGCGGCGGGCGTCGTGATCGGCGACCGTCCGATCGACGAGCTGGTGCCGCTCTATCAGGATCCGCGTTCGGACATGCCCGCGACCCAGTTCAACATGAAATGGGTCGAGCAGGCGGGTCTGGTGAAGTTCGACTTCCTCGGCCTGAAGACGCTGACGGTGATCCGCTCTGCGATGGAGCTGATCTTCAAATCGGGCCGCCCGCTGCATGTCGATGCCGCCGGCAACCAGCTCTACGAGCCTGCCGAGGGCGCGGAGAACCATATCAACGCGATCCCGCTGGATGACGAGAAGACCTACAAGCTTTACGCCGATGCGAAGACCGTCGCGGTGTTCCAGGTGGAATCGGAAGGCATGAAATCGGCCCTGCGCCAGATGAAGCCCACCTGTATCGAGGACATCGTCGCGCTCGTGGCGCTGTATCGTCCCGGCCCGATGGAGAACATCCCGACCTACTGCGAGGTGAAGAACGGGCTCAAGAAGATCACCTCGGTCCACCCGACCATCGACCATATCCTCGAAGAGACCCAAGGCATCATCGTCTATCAGGAGCAGGTGATGCAGATCGCGCAGGTCATGGGGGGCTACTCGCTTGGCGGCGCAGACCTTCTTCGCCGCGCGATGGGTAAGAAGATCAAGGAGGCGATGGACGCCGAGCGCCCGAAATTCGAGGCGGGCGCGGCCAAGAACGGGGTCGACAAGAAGAAGGCCTCGGAGGTGTTCGACCTTCTGGAGAAATTCGCGAACTACGGCTTCAACAAATCCCACGCGGCGGCCTACGCGGTGGTGTCCTATTACACCGGCTGGCTGAAGGCGAACCACGCGGTCGAGTTCATGGGCGGCGTGATGAATTGCGATATTCATCTGACCGACAAGCTCGCGATCTATGCCGACGAGGTGCAGAAGAAGCTCGGGATCGAGATCATCCCGCCTTGCGTGAACCGCTCGCTTTCGACCTTCGACGTGGTCGATCAGAAGCTGGTCTATGCGCTGGGCGCGCTGAAGAACGTCGGCGTGGACGCGATGCAGATGATCGTGACCGCGCGCGGCGACGAGCCCTTCAAGGACCTGTTCGATTTCGCGCGGCGCGTGGACATGAAGCGGGTGGGCAAGCGCCCGCTGGAGATGCTGGCGCGGGCAGGGGCCTTCGATCTGCTCGATCCGAACCGCAAACGCGTCTTCGAGTCGCTGGAATCGCTGATGGCGTGGTCGGGCGCGGTGATCGAGGCGCGCGAGTCGGCGCAGGTGTCGCTGTTCGGCGAGGCGGGCGACGATCTGCCGCCGCCGCGTCTGGCCGATACCGACGACTGGCTGCCGGGCGAACGTCTGGCCGAAGAACACAAGGCCATCGGCTTCTACCTCTCGGGTCACCCGATCGAGGATTACCTGCCCGCGCTCAAGCGCAAGAAGGTGCTGAGCTGGGAAGAGGTGCAGCAAAAGGCCGTGGGCGGTCCTTTCGTGACCAAGATCGCGGGCGAGGTCGCCTCGGTGCGCGAGAAGAAATCCGCCAAGGGCAACCGCTTCGCCTTCGTGGCACTCTCGGATGCGTCGGGGCCTTATGAGGTCGCCTTCTGGTCCGAGGCGCTGGAAGCCTGCCGCGACGTGCTCGAGACTGGCAACCTTCTGGTGCTGACCGTGAAGGTCGAGGTCGACGGCGAGTCGGTGCGTATGGTCGCCACTTCGGCCCAGACCGTGGAGAAGGCGACGGCGGATGCGGGGTCATCCGGGCTTCTGGTGCATATCGACAACAATGACGCGGTCGCCTCGGTCGCGAGCCTCGTCGAGCGGGTCGCCCGCGAAGGGAAGGTCCATTCGCGCGGCCCGATCAGCTTCATGGTCTATGACAATGAGCGGGGCTGCCGCTACCAGATCACCGCGATGCCCGAGGCGCCGGTCAACGCGCAGGTGAAAGGCGCGCTGCGCTCCTTGCGCGGGGTGAGCGAGGTCGAGGAGGTCTGAGCCTCACAGGCTGCGCGCCACCCATGCCAGCCGCAGCGCGATCGCGGCGGCAAGGGCGGTGGCGAACTCGCCCCAGCGCAGCAGCGCCACGCCGCGCAGCAGATCGGGCTCGTTGATCCCGTCGCGCACCGCACCGGAGATCATGCCCATCTCCAACCATGCTGCCGCGCCCAGCACGGCGGTTGCCAGAAAACTCATTGAGACCAAAATCATCGCCTGTCGGTGGCTGCGCAGCCGCCAGATCAGCCCGCACATCAGCGGCACGGCGAAGAACACCTGCATCGCGAGGATGCCGCTGCCCTGCCACAGCTCGAACCGGTCGAGTGTCGAACGAAGGTCGATGCCCGGGGGCCAGATCAGCAAAGCGGTGTAGATGAGCGCTTGGGCACTCACGAAAACACCGTTCAGCCCCCAGAGCGCCGCGTCCATTACCAGTGCGGCGGTTTCTGGTCGGCCAGGGGGATCGCGCTGCCGCTGTCATATTCGCGCTCGGCCTCGCGCTCCATCAGCAGGCCCAGATGGCGCTCCAGCCGTTCGATCTGACGGGCCTGCGCGGCCGCGACATCGGACAGTTCGTCCACCGTTTGCGTCAGATAGGCGATCTGTTCCTCCGCCCGTTCCAGCCGTTCCTGCATCTGCCGTTCCTATTGCTTGCCGGGGCCAGCCCCTTGGGCTACACCCTCGCGCGAGATAAGATCAGGTGCAAGCCGATGGCGAAACAGAAAAAGCAGCCCCGTCCCAAGGCAGAGGCCCCGAAGGGCTTCCGCGATTATTTTGGGACGGAGGTGACCGAGCGGGCCGATATGCTGGCGAAGATCGCAGAGGTCTATCGCACGCATGGCTTCGAGGCGCTGGAAACTTCGGCCATTGAGACGGTCGAGGCACTGGGCAAATACCTCCCCGATGTGGACCGCCCGAACGCGGGCGTCTTCGCGTGGCAGGAGGAAGATGACGGCAAGTGGCTGGCGCTGCGCTACGACATGACGGCGCCGCTGGCCCGGGTCGCGGCGCAATATCGCAACGACCTGCCGACGCCCTATCGCCGCTTCACGATGGGTCCCGTCTGGCGCAACGAAAAGCCCGGTCCGGGCCGGTTCCGCCAATTCTATCAATGCGATGCCGATACCGTGGGCGCGCCCTCGGTTGCCGCCGATGCCGAGATCTGCGGCATGCTTTCGGATGCGTTGGAAGCCGTCGGCATTCCGCGCGGCGATTACGTCGTGCGCGTGAACAACCGTAAGGTTCTGAACGGGGTGATGGAGGTCGCGGGCGTTCTCGACCCGGCCGACCCCACGAAGTTCGAAGAGGAACGCGGCATCGTCCTGCGCGCCATCGACAAGTTCGACAAGTTCGGCGAGGAGGGCGTGCGCCTTCTGATGGGCGAGGGGCGTCTGGACGACTCCGGCGACTTCACCAAGGGTGCGGGGCTGTCCGAAGCACAGGCCGATACGGTCATGGGCTTCGTGAATGCCAATGAGGCAGTTCAAAGAAAACTCTCCGCATCTGTAGGGAGCGAACCGCAAGAAGCTGACTTTCTTCGGCGCGGAGCTGCCGCACAGGGCGCCACTCCCGACACCTCACAAGAGCAAGTCCGTGAGAGTTTCGGAAGTGTTTGGAATAAGAGCGTTCTGGAACACCTTCGAGAGCTCGTTCAAGGCTGCGAAGCCGGTCTGGAAGGCGTGGATGAACTCGAGCAGATCGCCTCGCTTCTCGACGCGCAGGGCTACGGCCCCGACCGCATCGTGATTGACCCCTCGGTCGTGCGCGGTTTGGGCTATTACACCGGCCCGGTTTTCGAGGCCGAGCTGACCTTCGAGATCACCGACGAGAAGGGCCGCCCGCGCCAATTCGGTTCGGTCGCTGGCGGCGGGCGCTATGACGATCTGGTCAAGCGCTTCACCGGTCAGGTCGTCCCGGCCACCGGCGTCTCGATCGGCGTCGACCGTCTTCTGGCTGCACTTCGCGCCAAGGGCCGCATTGGCGGCTCCGCGCAGGGCCCGGTCGTCGTGACCGTGATGGATCGCGACCGGATGGCCGAATACATGGCGCTGGCCTCCACGCTGCGCGGGGCAGGGCTGCGCGCCGAGGTCTATCTGGGCAACCCGAAGAACTTCGGCAACCAGTTGAAATATGCCGATAAACGCGAAAGCCCCGTGGCGATCATCCAAGGCTCGGACGAGGCCGAACGCGGCGTTGTCCAGATCAAGGACCTGATCCTCGGCGCGAAGATCGCGCAGGACGCGACGGTTGAGGAATGGAAATCCCAACCGGCGCAATTCGAGGTTCCGACCGGGGAAATGGTCGCAAAAGTGCAAGAGATTCTTGCGCGCTACGAGGCCGAGTGATGGCGGACAAGGCGCAAGCGCGGGGACAGGCAAGCCGCCTGCTGGAGCAATTCCTCAAAGCGGGTGCGGTCGAGGTCACGCCCGACATCCTGCAACCCGCCGAGGCGCTGCTCGACCTTTACGGCGAGGATATCCGCGCCCGCGCCTATGTCACCGCCGACCCGCTGCGCGGCGAGATGATGCTGCGCCCTGACTTCACCGTGCCGGTCGTGCAGGAGCACATGGCCAATGGTGCCGAACCTGCTCGCTACGCCTATGCGGGGGAGGTGTTCCGCCGTCAGGATCATCGCGGTGCCGCCCGCGCCCATGAGTATTTTCAGGCCGGGTTCGAAATCTTCGACCGCGCCGATCCCGAAGCCGCTGATGCTGAGGTCTTCGCGCTGTTCGCGGGGCTTCTCGCCAAGCTGAACCTGTCCGCCACGATCGGCGATATGGGCCTGCTGCGCGCGGCCGTCGACGGGCTCGATACGCTGCCCGAACGCAAGGCCGCGCTTGCCCGTCACATCTGGCGCCCCAAACGCTTCCAGCATCTTCTCGCCCGCTATTCGGGGCAGGTCGAGGTGCCGAAAGCCCGCGCCGACCTGTTGACCGGCCAACGCTCCGGCGCGCCGTGGATCGGGTTGCGCTCGCGCGAGGAGATGGAGGCGCGGATCGCCACGCTGGCCGCCGATGCCGCCGCCGCGCCGATCCCGACCGATGCGGTTGCCGCGATGGGCAAACTGGCTGAGCTGCGCTGTGCCGCCGATCAGGCGCCTGCCGCCCTGCGCGCGCTGAACATCGCTTCCATCGAGCCCGCCATCGCGCGGCTCGAAAAGCGCCTCGATGCGCTCGCCACGCGCGGCATCGACCTTGCCGCGATCACCTTCGACGCGAGCCACGGGCGCTCGACTATGGAATATTACGACGGCTTCGTCTTCACCTTCACCGCCACCGATCCGGCGCTGCCGCCGGTCGCCTCCGGCGGGCGCTACGATGCGCTGACCCGACAACTGGGGCAGGGGCGCGAAATCCCCGCCGTGGGCGGTGTGATCCGTGCTGGGCTGATGGCCGATCTGGAGGCGCAAGCATGAGTGAGGCCATGATCAAACTCGGTGTGCCCTCCAAGGGGCGTCTGATGGAGAAGACCTTCGACTGGTTTGGGCAAGCGGGGATCACGCTCAAGCGCACCGGGTCGGAGCGCGAATATGCAGGCGCGGTCGAAGGGGCCGAGGGTGTGCAGCTCGTGCTGCTGTCGGCCGGAGAAATCCCGCGCGAACTGGCGGCGGGACGTATCCATCTGGGCGTCACCGGCTCCGATCTCGTGCGCGAGAAGCTCGCCGATTGGGAAAGTCAGGTCGCCGATCTCGCGCCGATGGGCTTTGGCCATGCCGATCTGATCATCGCCGTGCCGGCCTGCTGGTCGGACGTGGACAGCCTCGAAGACCTCGACGCCGCCGCCCACCGCTTCCGCGCGACGCATGGCTTCCGCCTGCGGATCGCTACGAAATATCACCGGTTGGTGCGCGAATTCCTGACCCGCGAAGGCGTGGCCGACTGGCAGCTTGTCGACAGCCAGGGCGCGACCGAGGGGACGATCGCGAACCTCACTGCCGAGGCCGTGGCCGACATCACCTCGAGCGGCGAGACGCTGCGCGCGAACCACCTGAAGATCCTCTCGGACGGGCTGATCCACCAGTCTCAGGCGACGCTGTTCGCGTCGCGCGCCGCCGATTGGGCGGGGCAGGAAAGCCGCCTTGCGGGTCTTGCGCAGCAGCTCGGACTGCCCGCGCCAACGCTCTGATCTTCCTCTTGGTCGAAATATCTCACGGGGGTCCGGGGGTGTGAAACCCCCGGCCTGCGCCGCTCAATAGCCGCGCGAGCGATCCACGAGATAGAGGAACGGCTCACCGGCCTCGCCCCGCCGGATATTCTCCGCAATCACCTCGGAGGCGGTCTCTGCCCGGCTCTCGGCGGCGATATGGGGCGTCACCGTCACGTGGGGATGCGCCCAATAGGGGTGCTCGGGGGGCAGAGGCTCGACGCGGAAGACGTCGAGCGTCGCATGGCCGATCTGGCCGCGATCGAGCGCCGTCAGCAGCGCTTCATCGTCGATCAGCGTGCCGCGGCCCGGATTGATGATCCGTGCCCCCTTCGACATCTGTGCCAGCGTGTCCGCGTTCAGAAGATTGGTGGTCTCGGGCGTGTCGGGCAGGATCGAGACGAGGATCTCCGCCTTCGACAGCGCCTCCGCCAGTCCGTCATCGCCGCTGAGACAGGTGATCCCGGGGATGTCCTTAGGGCTACGGCTCCAGCCGGTGACTTTGAAGCCCAGACCCGCCAGCGCTTCGGCGCAGGCCTTGCCCAACGCACCCAGTCCCAGCATCACCACCGAGCGGTCGCGCGCCAAGGGCGGGACGCCCCCGTCATGGCGCCAGACACCGTCCTGCTGGGTCAGCGTCGCGTCGATCCCGAGGTGATAGCGCAGCACGTGGCCGGTCACATAGTCGACCATTCCGCGCTCCAGTCCCGCATCCACCATCCGGCACAGCGGCTGGGTGAGGGTCTCGTTGCCCACCACGCGCTCCACCCCGGCCCAGAGGTTCAGCACAGCTTTCGCGCAGGTATAGGCGGTGAAATCCTGCACCGGGCCCTGCGGCGAATAGACGACATAGTCGATCTGCGCGGGGTCGGTCTCGCCTGGCTGAACGATCCGGGCCTCAATGCCGGTCGCGGCGATGGCCTCGGTCAGCGGGCGTTCGTAACGCGCCCAGTTCTCGGGCTTGTCGGCGAAAAGTACGCGGATCATCTTTGCCTCGGTCTATGGACATGGGCGCTTTGCACCAGCCCGAAGGCCGCGAGCAGGATCATCATGGCGGTGCCCCCGTAACTGACGAGGGGTAGAGGCACCCCCACGACAGGCATCAGCCCCATCACCATCGCCATGTTGATCGCGAAGAAGAAGAAGAACGTCCCCGCGACCCCGAAACTGAGCAGCGAGGCGAACCGGTCCTTCGTTGCCATCGCGGTATAAAGCGCAAAGCCGATGATGCCGGTGTAAAGCATCAGGAGGGAGAAGGCGCCGACGAAGCCGAACTCCTCGGCGAGCGTGGTGAAGATGAAGTCCGTGTGCTTCTCGGGCAGGAAGTTCAGCCGACTTTGCGTGCCCTGCATGAAGCCGCGCCCCGACCAGCCGCCCGAGCCGAGCGCGATCTGCGCCTGCATGATGTTGTAGCCCGCGCCAAGCGGATCCGAGCCCGGATCGAGGAAGGTGTCGATCCGCTTGTATTGGTAGTCGTGGAGAAGCTGGTATTCCGTACCACGGCTCTCCATCACGCCGAAGACCAGCCCCACGACCAGCGCGATCACGGTGCCGAAATACCAAAACGACACCCCAGCTGCGAACATCACGAAGGCCCCGCCCAGCACCAGCATCACGGCGGTGCCCAGATCGGGCTGGGCGAGCACGAGGAAGGTGGGCGCGAGAATGATCACCGCGGGAATGAACACCCAGAGCGGGCGCGAGACCTTCTCGACAGGCAGCCAGTCGTAATAGGCGGCCAGCAGCATCACGAGGGTGATCTTCATCAACTCGGAGGGCTGAATGCGCAGCGGGCCGATCTCCAGCCAGCGCTGTGCGCCCATGCCGATCGCGCCGAAGAACTCCACCGCGACCAGCAGCAAAAGCGCCACGAAATAGGCCAGCGCCGAGACATTGCGCCAGAACCAGACCGGGATGAAGGCGACAGTGAACATGGCGATCATACCGAGCGCGAAGCGTTTCATCTGCGGCTCGGCCCAGGTATGGATATTCCCGCCTGCGACCGAGTAGAGCATCAGAAAGCCCGCGCAGGCCACCGCCGTCAGCAGGATCACCAGCGGCCAGTTCAGATAGAAGATCTTGCGCCATCCCGTCGGGACGGTCTTGAGATTGCTCTCGAGATAGCTCATGCGCGCGACCTCGATTGCGGCTTCTGCACGGTGTCGGGGTCGACCAGATCGAGCGTTTCGTTCAGCTCCTTGGCCTTCGCGCGGGCGAAGGACGGGTAGGCATCGTCCGGGGGCAGGCCGCCCGCCAGCGCGAACAGCAACACGTCGCGCGCGATCGGGGCGGCGGCCGTCGAGCCGCCCGAGCCGTGCTCAACCACGACCGAGACCGCGTAGCGCGGATTGTCGATCGGGGCGAAGGCCACGAAGAGCGCGTGGTCGCGGCGGTTCCAGGGAAGCTGCTCGTTGCGGATCACGCCGCGGGCACGTTCGGCCTTGGTGATGTTGCGGACCTGGGAGGTGCCGGTCTTGCCCGCCATCTTCCATTCCTTCATCGCGATGCGCGAGCCGCGCGCGGTGCCGCGCGAGGAGTTCACCACCGCGGTCATCCCCTTGCGCACGCTGTCGAGATAGACCTTCTCGACGCCCAGATCGTCGGTGACGCGGATCGGTTGCTCGACCCCGTCACGGGCGCGGATCAGACGCGGCTCGACCTTCTTGCCGCTGGCGATGCGCGCCGCCATGATCGCGAGATGCATCGGCGAGGCCAGCACATAGCCCTGACCGATCGCCGCGTTCGCGGTGTCGCCGATCAGCCAGTCCTTGCCGTAACGCTCCCGCTTCCAGTCCTTGGTGGGGGCCACGCCTTCCTTCACCGCCGACATCGGCAGGTCGGGCCGGACGCCAATACCCAGACGCTTGGCCATGTCGCTCATCTTGTCGATGCCGACGCGCTGCGACAGCTCGTAGTAATAGACGTCGCAGGACTGCTCCATGCTCTTGGTCATGTTCACATGGCCATGGCCCGCGCCCTTCCAGCAGTGGAAGCGGCGGCCCGCAATCTCGACATAGCCGGGGCACCAGATGGTTTCCTCGGGCGTCACCAGCCCGGCCTCCAGCGCGGCGAGCGCGGTGACCATCTTGTAGGTCGAGCCCGGCGGGTAGAGTCCCTGCACGGTCTTGTCGGCCAGCGGGCGGTGATCGTCCTGCGTGAGACGCTGATAATCGGCGACCGAAATCCCGCGCACGAAAAGGTTGGGATCGAAGCTCGGTGCGGAGGCGCAGGCGAGCACGTCGCCATTGGTCACATCCATCACGACGGTCGCGGCGGATTCCTCCTCCAACCGCTGCAGCGCATAGTTCTGCAGACGATAATCGAGCGTCAGCTGAAGGTTCTCGCCGGGCTGGCCGGGTTCGCGCGACAGCTCGCGCATCTCGCGCCCGGCGGAGTTCACCTCGACGCGCCGCTGACCGGCCGCGCCGCGCAGCACGCTTTCCTCTTTGGCCTCGATCCCGGTTTTGCCAAGCTGGAACTTCGGGATCAGCAGCAGCGGGTCGGGGTCTTCCATCTTGCTCAGATCGTAATCCGAGACCGGGCCGACATAGCCGATCACATGGCCGAAATCCTCGCGGCGCGGATAGAGGCGCGACAGGCCGACATCGGGGCTGACACCGGGCAGCGAGGGGCCGTTCACCGCGACGCGCGAGAACTCGTCCCATGTCAGGCGGTCGGCCACGGTGACCGGCGTCGTCGGCGGGCGGCGGCGGATGTCGTGCAGGATGTCTTTCGTATCGCCATCGGTAATCGGGATCAGACGGCGCAAAGCGTCCAGCGTCGCATCGACGTCGTCGGTATCCTCGCGGGTGATCGTGACACGGTAATTCTGCTCGTTGCCCGCAAGCATGACCCCGTTGCGATCGAAGATCAGCCCGCGCGCTGGCGGGATCAGCCGGATTTTCACCGAGTTGCCCTCGGCCAGCAGCCGGTATTGCTTGGCGTCTTCGAGCTGCATCTTGCGCATCCGCGCCGCCAGCACGGCCACGACCGCCGCCTGCGCGCCGCCCAAGAGCAAGCCGCGTCGCGTGATGCGGCGGGTGCTGACTTCGGTCTCTTTCGGGGATCGTCTCATTCTGGGCCCCCTCACATTCGATGTCCGTAGGCGTCGACCTCGCCCGGTGCCGCGCGGCGCAGGCCGAAGGCCACCCGCGACACCAGCACCACCACCGGGTAGGCGGCCAGCGTCACCAGCATCTGGAACAGTTCCAGCCCGAGGCTCGGCTGATCGACCATCGTGACCAGCAGGACGATGCGCTTCACCGCCACCATAGCGATCAGCAGCCCCGCGACCAATGCCCATTCCAGCGCGAAGGGCAGATCGCGCAGGCTTTGCTCGCGGCGGCGCAGGAATTCGGTCGCGCCGAGGACGATCAGCGCCCAAAGTCCGATGGGCCGCCAGAACATGATGTCTTCAAGCAGGAAAACCAGAACGATCAGCAGGGCCGGGGCGTATTCGGGCCGCCGCAGCACCCAAGCCAGCGTCAGGGCCAAGGTCAGGTCGGGGCCGGGCAGGCCGCCCGGCGAATGGTCGACCGGCATCAGGCGCACGAAGATCAGCACGAGGCCGATCACCACGAAGAGCGTACGGTAGCTGAGACGGCGGCGGGTGATGGGGTCGATCATTGGCTGCCCCCGTTGCCGTCCTCCGACCCGTCATCGGGTTCGAGCGCGCCCTCGGCAGCCTCCGAGCGCGCCTTCTCGGCGGCTTCCTGTTCGATGACTTTCGGATCGGGCGCAATCAGCCCGCCGGCATTCTCGATCCGCTCGGCCGGGTGCGAGCGCAGCACGCGCAGGAAATCGAGCCGCTCGTAATCGGCCGCGAGACGTACGCGCAGCCGCTTGTCGCGGCCCTGAAAAACCTGACCGACCAGCAGTCCCGCCGGGAAGACCCCGCCATCGCCCGAGGAGATCACGCGGTCGCCCGGGCGCACGCGGTCGGGATGTTCGAGGAAATCCACGAACGGGTAGGGGGAGTTGTCGCCCGCGAGGATCGCGTTCTGTCCCGAGGCCGGGATCGAGACCGGGATGCGGCTCGACGCGTCGGTCAGCAGCAGCACCCGCGAAGTCGAGGAGCCCACGCCCGAGATCCGGCCCACAAGGCCCAGCCCGTCCATCGTGGCCCAGCCATCGACGATGCCGTCGCGCTTGCCGACATTCAGCAGCACCGATTTACGGAAGGGCGAGCCGCTATCGGCCAGCACGCGCCCCGACACGGAGGTCAGTTTCGGATCGAGCCGCACCTTGTTCTGCGCCAGAAGCTTCGCGTTTTGCTGCTCCAGCTGAACGGCGGCTTCCTTCCACGCCTTCATCTGCTGCAGCTCGCGGCGCAACTCCTGGTTCTGCTCGTAGATGCGCGAATAGGATTGGAAGCCCTCGACCATGTCGGTCAGTTTCGTGACCGGGGCCATCGCCCAATCGAAGCTGGGCACGAAGCGATCCACGAGGGCAGAGCGGAACCGCTCCATCCGCGGGCTGTCGATGCGCCAGACGAGGAAGAGGGCGAGCAATATGACGACAAGAACCGCAACGCCCAGTCGGCGCAGCGGTCCGATATAGTCTTGGTCGTCGCGATTTCTGGCCAATTCCGTCTCCGGTCAGATCACTGGCCGGGCGTGGTGCGATCCCGGTCCCGGCTCAGCTGTCGTAATCAATGACGTGGCGAAGCTGTTTCTCATATTCAAGCGCCTTGCCGGTGCCGAGCGCAACACAGTTGAGCGACTGATCGGCGATCGAGATCGACAGGCCCGTCTGCTCGCGCAGGGCCAGATCCAGCTCGCCCAGCAGCGCACCGCCACCCGTGAGCATCACGCCACGGTCGACGATGTCGGCGGCGAGGTCCGGCGGGGTGGTCTCCAGCGCCTGCATCACCGCGTCGCAGATCGACTGGACCGGCTCCGACAGCGCCTCGGCGACTTGCGCCTGGGTGATTTCGGTTTCTTTCGGCACGCCGTTGAGCAGGTCGCGACCGCGCACATGGAGCGACATGCCGCGCCCGTCATCGGGCATCCGCGCGGTGCCGATCGTGGTCTTGATCCGCTCTGCGGTGGATTCGCCCACGAGAAGGTTCTGGTTGCGGCGCAGGTAGGAGATGATCGCCTCGTCCATGCGGTCGCCGCCCACGCGCACCGAGCGCGCATAGACGATGTCGCCCAGCGAGAGGACGGCCACCTCGGTCGTGCCGCCGCCGATATCGACCACCATTGAGCCCGTGGGGTCGGTGATCGGCATGCCGGCGCCGATGGCCGCTGCGATCGGTTCTGCGATCAGGCCGGCGCGGCGCGCACCTGCCGAGAGAACCGACTGACGGATCGCGCGCTTCTCCACCGGGGTCGCGCCATGCGGGACGCAGACGATGATCTTCGGCTTCGAGAAGGTCGAGCGCTTATGCACCTTGCGGATGAAATGCTTGATCATTTCCTCGGCGCTGTCGAAATCCGCGATGACGCCGTCGCGCATCGGGCGGATCGCTTCGATCGAGCCGGGGGTTCGGCCGAGCATCAGCTTGGCGTCTTCACCGACTGCCAGCACCTGCTTTTTGCCGTCCTTGACGTGATAGGCGACCACAGAGGGTTCGTTCAGCACGATACCCTTGCCTTTGACATAGACCAGCGTGTTCGCCGTCCCGAGGTCGATCGCCATGTCCGAGGAGAAGATCCCACCAACCATATTACGCCTGTCCCATCCCAAATTTCTTAGAAACACCGCGACTCGCGCCAAGCCACGGCCCGCGCCTCGTATAGTCAAAGCGGCCCTTACGGGGAAGCGGATTTGCGCTGTCGGCAAGGCACCCCTGCGGTTATCCGCTGAGGCTAGGCCAAGGGATTGACCTTTTTCAACATTTTGGTCGGATTTCGCCCGGAAAAATTGCTTGAAATTACAGATATGCGATACGTCACGAAATCGTGCTGAAATCGGGGAATTCGCGGGGGCTGGATTGAAAACGGGCAGCCCTTCGCGGGCTGCCCGAAAGCTGTGCAATTTGTGGTCGGCTCAGAGCTTGTAGCTCACCGTTTTCACATCCGCGTCGGGCGCGGTTTTCTGGCTGCGGAAGCGCAGGCGGTTGAGCGCGCCGACATAGGCCTTCACGCTGGCGAGGATCGTGTCGGTGTCCGACGCCGCCCCCGTGCCGATCCGCCCGTCTTCTTCGAGGCGGACCGAAACGGTCGCCTGCGCGTCGGTGCCTTCGGTCACGGCATGCACCTGATAGAGCTTCAGCTTCGCTTGCGTCGGGTAGATTTCCTTGACGCAGTTGAAGACCGCATCGACCGGGCCGTCGCCTTGGCACTTGCTGGATTTCTCCTCGCCGTCGACGAGCATCTTCAGCTCGGCTTCCTGCCCGTCCGAACCGCAGACCACGCGCAGCCATTTCACCTGCAGGTAGTCATCCGCGGTGTTCGCGGCGCTGTCGGTCATCAGCGCGATCAGGTCCTCGTCGTAGATTTCCTTCTTGCGGTCGGCCAGCGCCTTGAAGCGAACGAAGACGTCCTTGAGCTGATTGTCGCCCAGCTCGTAGCCCAGATCCTTGAGCTTCGCGCGCAGAGCGGCGCGGCCCGAGTGTTTGCCCATCGCGATATTCGCCTCGTTGAGGCCGATATCGGCGGGCTTCATGATCTCGAAGGTCTCGACGTTCTTCAGCACGCCATCCTGGTGGATGCCGCTTTCGTGCAGGAAGGCGTTCTTGCCGACGATCGCCTTGTTGAACTGCACCGGGAAGCCCGAAACCTGCGCCACGCGGCGCGAGATGTTCATGATCTTCGTCGTGTCTATGTGGGTCTGGTAGGGCATGATGTCCTGACGGACCTTCATCGCCATCACGACCTCTTCGAGCGCGGTGTTGCCCGCGCGCTCGCCCAGACCGTTTATCGTGCATTCGATCTGGCGCGCACCGGCATCGACCGCGGCCAGCGCGTTCGCCGTCGCCATGCCCAGATCGTTGTGGCAGTGGGTCGCGAAGATGATCTCGTCGGCGCCCGGCACCCGCTCGAGCAGCATCCGGATCAGATCGGCGGATTCAGTCGGCGCGGTGTAGCCCACCGTGTCGGGGATGTTGATCGTGGTGGCACCCGCCTTGATCGCGATCTCGACGACGCGGCAGAGGTAGTCATGCTCGGTCCGGGTCGCGTCCATCGGCGACCATTGAACGTTGTCGCACAGGTTGCGTGCATGGCTGACGGTCTCGTGGATGACGTCGGCCATCTCGTCCATCGTCAGGTTCGGGATCGCGCGGTGCAGCGGCGACGTGCCGATGAAGGTGTGGATGCGCGGCGATTTCGCGTGCTGCACGGCCTCCCAGCAGCGGTCGATATCGGGCAGCTTCGCGCGGGCCAGGCCGCAAATCGTCGAGAACTTGGCGCGTTTCGCTATATCGCTGACGGCTTCGAAATCGCCTTCCGAGGCGATGGGGAAGCCGGCTTCGATGATGTCGACGCCCATTTCGTCGAGCAGATCGGCGATCTCGAGCTTCTCGTCATGGGTCATCGTCGCGCCCGGCGATTGCTCGCCATCACGCAGGGTCGTGTCGAAAATCAGAACGCGGTTTTTGTCGATCATGGTCTGGGCCATCTGCTAGTCTCTTTCGTCTTGGCTCTTAGCGTTACTTCGTCCCAAAGGCCAGCATTGCGCGGTGGCTTTCGGAAGTTGTCCGGGCGCTGGTTACCCCTGAGCGTTCGCGCCCGAAGGCACGCTCAGAGGCTGCTAAGAAGAAGGAGACCACGGGGCATCGCGCCTTGGGCGAGAGCCCCGGCTGCGGTGAGTTGAATATGCTTAACCCGTGTCATGAGGGGCACTATAGGCGCCGAGTAATAAATGAAAAGCAAAAAAGGAACCGCTCGCGGCGGGGGCGCGTAGCCTTTGGGCGCATATGACGGAGGACAAGGTGGCGGGTCAGGCAATCGTGATCGGAGATACCGGCGGGATCGGCGCGGCGATCCGGGCCGAGTTGGAGACGCGCGGCTTCGCGGTGACGGGGGTGTCGCGGTCGCGCGATGGATTCGATGTGACGGATGAGCGTTCGGTCGAGGCGGGTCTGCGCGGGATCGCCGGGCCGGTCGATCTGATCTTTGTGGCTTCCGGCGCGCTTGGCACGCCGGAAAAGGCGCTGTCGCAGCTGACGCCCGAGGAAATGCAGACCCAGTTTGCCGTGAATGCGATGGGTCCGGCGCTGGTGCTGAAACACGCGGCGGGCCTGTTGCCCCGCGACAGGCCCGCGCGGTTTGCGGCGCTCTCGGCGCGGGTCGGCTCGATCGGGGATAACGGTTTGGGCGGCTGGTATAGCTATCGGACCTCGAAAGCGGCCCTGAACCAGCTGCTGCACGGCGCGGCGATCGAACTGGGGCGCTCTCACAAGCAGCTCGTTATCGCGGCCCTGCATCCCGGCACGGTCGACACACCCTTTACCGCCGATTACCCGCGCGACAAGCTCGCCCCTGAAGACGCCGCGCGCCGGTTGCTCGACGTGCTGGACGGGCTGACGCCCGCGCAATCGGGCGGATTTTACGATCACGCAGGCAAGGAGATCCCATGGTAACCCGAAACGCCATCGTCACCGGCGCCGCACGCGGGATCGGCCGCGCGATCACCGAGGCGCTGCTGGATCGCGGCTGGCAGGTCGCGGCGCTCGATTTGGATATCGATCCGTTGGAGGCACGCGAAGGCTTGGAGGCGATCCGCTGCGATCTTGGGAGCGAGGATGACATTCGCGCCGCCGTCGCGGAGGCCGGGTTCGAGACGCTCGATCTCTTGGTGAATAATGGCGGTCCGGCCAATCCCGAATGCGGACCGCTGGAGGAGCTGACGCTGGAGGCGTGGCACAGGTGGATCGATCCGCATCTCACCGGCACGTTCCTGATGACGCGTGAGGCTCTGCCCGCCTTGCGCAAGGGGCAGGGGGCGGTGGTCAACATGGCGTCGACCCGCGCGCTGCAATCCGAGCCCGACACCTTCGCTTACGCGGCGGCGAAGGGCGGCGTCACGTCGCTGACCCATGCGATGGCGGTGAGCCTTGGCCCGGAAGTTCGGGTCAACGCCATCGCGCCCGGCTGGATCAATTCGAGCGGCGAGGCCCTGAGCGAAGAGGATCACGCGCAGCATCCGGTGGGCCGGGTCGGCACGCCGAAGGACATTGCCGAGGCCGTCCTCTACCTCGCGGATGCGGGCTTCGTGACGGGGCAGGTGATGGTCGTCGACGGCGGTATGACGCGGAAGATGATCTATGACTAAGCTGATCGCGGTGCTGGGCGACCAGCTCAGCCATGATGGCGCGGCTTTGCGCTGTGGCGACAAGGAAGCGGATGTGGTCGTGATGGCCGAGGTGCGCGAGGAAGCCACCTATACCGGCCATCACAAGCAGAAGCTGGCGCTGACCTTCGCCGCCATGCGCCGCTTCGCCGACGAGTTGGAGCGCGACGGCTGGCAGGTTCGCTATACGAAGCTGACCGACGACGACAACGCGGGCTCGCTGGTGGGCGAATTCGCCCGCCGCGCCGAGGAGGAGGGGGCCGAGGAGGTCGTGACGCTCGCCCCCGGCGAATGGCGGCTGCGGCAGGCCTTCGAGAGCGCGCCGTTGAAAATCCGGCAACTGCCCGACGACCGCTTCATCTGCTCCGAAAAACGCTTCGCCGACTGGGCCGAGGGGCGCAAGGAATTGCGCATGGAATGGTTCTACCGCGAGATGCGCCGCGAGACGGGCCTTTTGATGGAGGGCGACGATCCGGCGGGTGGTGAGTGGAACTTCGACAAGGAGAACCGAAAGCCCGCCCAGCCCGACCTGTTCCGTGAACCCGCGCCGACCTTCCGCAAGGATGCGCTGGTGCAGGAGGTGCTCGAGATGGTCGAGGCGGAATTTCCGGACAATTTCGGATCGCTCGACGAATTCAACTGGCCGGTCAGCCGCGCGCAGGCCGAACGCGCGCTGGAGTATTTCATCGCCCATAACCTGCGCGATTTCGGCACCTATCAGGATGCGATGCTGGCCGAGGACCGGCTGCTGCATCACTCGATCCTGTCGTCGAGCATCAATCTCGGGCTGCTCTCTCCGCTGGAGGTCTGCAAGGCCGCGGAAGAGGCCTACAAGGCCGGCGATGCGCCGATCAATTCGGTGGAAGGCTTCATCCGGCAGATCCTCGGCTGGCGCGAATATATGCGCGGGATCTACTTCCTTGAGGGGCCCGATTACACCTCGCGCAATGCGCTCAACCACAAGCGCGATCTGCCGTGGTTCTACTGGTCGGGCGAGACCGACATGGCCTGTATGAAGGCCGCGATAGGGCAGACCCGCGATCTGGCCTATGCGCATCACATCCAGCGTCTGATGGTCACAGGCAATTTTGCGCTGCTGGCCGGGATCGACCCGCGCCAAGTGCAGGATTGGTATCTCGCGGTCTATATCGACGCCTATGAATGGGTGGAGGCGCCCAATACGGCTGGGATGAGCCAGTTCGCGGATGGCGGGGTGGTGGCCTCGAAGCCCTACATTTCCTCGGGTGCCTATATCGACAAGATGTCGGATTACTGCGCGGGCTGCGCCTATGACGTGAAGGCGAAGGACGGCGAGAAAGCGTGCCCGTTCAACAGCTTGTACTGGCATTTCCTCGACCGGCATCGCGACCGGTTCGAGGGCAATCCGCGCATGGGGCTGGTCTATCGCAACTGGGACAAGCAGCAGAAAGAGACCCGCGAGGCCAAGCTGAAGACAGCGGAGGCGGTGCTCGCAAAGCTCGACAGGGGCGAGGCGCTGTAAGCCAGCCTAGAAGAGCGGATCAGTTCGCGGAAGGCTCCGCCGTGGCCGGTTCGTTCGCCGGGGCCGGCGGGGTCTCGGCGCTGGCATCGGGCGTCGGCTGGGTCGCAGGCGCGCTGGTGTCCTGCAGCTTGTCATTCGACCATTCGCCGCTCGCGACATTCCCGGAGGCATAGGTCATCGTGCCTTGCCCCTCGCGTTTGCCATTCGAGAAGCTGCCCACATAGGTGTCGCCATTGGCATAGGTCGCGCGGCCTTGCCCGTCGATCGCGCCGTTGCGCCACTCGCCCTCATAGGTGAAACCGTCGGGCATGGTCAGCTTGCCGGTCCCGTCGCGCTGGCCGTTCTTGAACGCGCCCTCATAGGTCGTGCCGTCCGCATAGCGCGCGGTGCCTTGGCCCTCGCGTTGCCCGTTCACCCAGTCGCCTTCGTAGCTGTAGCCGTCCGGGTAGGTCATCTTGCCCTTCCCGTCATTGCGCGCGTTCTTGAACTCGCCCTCATAGACGAGCCCGTTCGCGTAGCGCGCGGTGCCGGTGCCCTGAATGACGCCATGCGCCCAGCCGCCCTCGTAGCTGGAGCCGTCGGGATAGGTGATCTTGCCCTGACCGTCGGGCAGGTCGTTCTTGAAGCTGCCCTCATAGACCGAGCCGTCGGGGTACTGCACCTTGCCCTGACCCTCGATGCGGCCCTCTTTCCATTGGCCGGTATAGACATAGCCGTCCTTGCCGCGGAACGTGCCGGTGCCGTGGCGCTTGTCGAGCAGGAATTCCCCCTCATAGGTGTCGCCATTGGCATAGGTGACCTTGCCCGCGCCGTGGCGCTTGCCGTTGACCATCTGGCCTTCGTAGACATCGCCATTGGGTTGGGTCAGCTTGCCGCGACCGTTCATCTGCCCGGCCTTCCAGTCGCCGACATAGGTCAGCCCGTCCGCCATGGTGAGCGTGCCGGTGCCGTCGCGCTGGCCATGCGCCATCTGGCCCTCATAGGTGGAGCCGTCGGGATAGGTAATCTTGCCGTTGCCCTGCTTGACGCCGCCCAGCCAGTCGCCCTCGTAGCGATAGCCGTTCGCGCTCTCCAGCGTGCCCTTGCCGTCATGCATCGCGTTGCGGAACTGGCCCTCATAGACCGAGCCGTTGGCGTAATGCGCGGTGCCGGTGCCGGTGATCTGACCGTTGAGCCAGTCGCCCTCATAGGTGCCGCCATCGGCGAAGGTGATCTTGCCCTTGCCGTTGGGTTTGCCGTGGTCGAACTCGCCCTCGTAGATCGAGCCATTGGGGAAGCGCGCGCGGCCCTTGCCCTTGATCTCGCCCATCACCCATTGGCCTTCGTATTCGTAGCCCGAGGGCAGCTTGTAGCTGCCATAGCCGTCCTGCTTGCCATCGGTGAAGGTGCCCTCATAGAGGCCGCCGTCATCGTATTGCTTGGTGATGACCTCTTGCGCCGGCGCGATCTGCGCGGTCCAGCCGATCAGAACTGCCAATGTCGCGATGCGAAGCTGCGCGCCTGCCATGCGTGCCCCCTGATGGTGCTGCCTGTGCTCCGGTCTCGCGAGCGCGTGGATTCGCGCTCTGCCGTGCTTGGGGAAAGGTTAATTGCGCGGGGGTAGCCTGACAAGCGGGCAGGGCGGTCCGTGTCGGGGGCGCGGAGGGGAAGGGTAGGTAAATGCAGGGCAGCCATCCCCTTTTCACCCCATCGTTTTCTGCTAAATGAGGGGCAATAACAGCCCGAGGACGCTTATGGCCGATCGTTTCCGCCTCACCATGGCCCAGCTCAACCCCACCGTGGGCGCGCTGGAGGCCAATGCCGAGAAGGCCTTCGCCGCTTGGGAAGAGGGTAAGCGCGCGGGCGCCGACATGGTCGTGCTGCCCGAGATGTTCCTGACCGGCTACCAGACGCAGGACCTGATCGCGAAGCCCGCTTTCGTGCGCGACGCGGTTGCCGCGATGGAGGCGCTTGGCGCGCGGATCACCGATGGTCCGGCGCTGGGCATCGGCGGGCCCTACTGGACCGAGCAGGGGCAGTATAACGCCTATTGGGTCTGGAAAGACGGAGCGCTGGTCGCGCGGATGTTGAAGCACGATCTGCCGCATCACGGGATTTTCGACGAGTATCGCATCTACGATACCGGTCAGATTTCCGGGCCCTACGCGATCAACGGCGTGCGGATCGGGACGCCGATTTGCGAGGATGCGTGGCACCCGGATGTGGCCGAGACGCTGGCCGAGACCGGGGCCGAGATCCTGATCGTGCCGAACGGCTCGCCCTATCACCGGGGCAAACTCGACGTGCGGATGACCCATATGGTCGCGCGCGTGGTCGAGACCGGGCTGCCGCTGGCTTATCTCAATTCGGTCGGTGGGCAGGACGATCAGGTCTTCGACGGGGCGAGCTTCGTGCTGAACCGTCACGGCCAACTAGCCGCGCAATTCGCGCCCTTCGACGAGATCATCGACCATGTCGATTTCGAGCGTGACGGCGAGGGCTGGGCCTGCGTCGCGGGCCGTGACGATCCGCAGCCTTCGGAATGGGAGCAGGATTACCGCGCGATGGTCGAAAGCCTTGGCGATTACCTGCGCAAGTCGGGCTTCTCCAAGGTCGTGCTCGGCCTGTCGGGCGGGATCGACTCCGCGCTGGTCGCGACGATCGCGGCGGATGCGCTGGGGCCGGAGGCCGTGCATTGCGTGATGCTGCCCTCGGAATACACCTCGCAGGGCTCGCTCGATCACGCCGCCGATCTGGCAAAGCGGCAGGGGATGCGTCTCGACACGGTGCGGATCGACGGGGCGCGCGATGCGGTCTCGGATGCGCTCGCCCATCTGATGGAGGGCACCGAGCCCGACGTGACCGAGGAAAACATCCAATCGCGCCTGCGCGGTGTGATGCTGATGGCGCTGTCGAACAAGTTCGGCGAGATGCTTCTGACCACCGGTAACAAATCCGAGATGGCCGTGGGCTATGCCACGATCTATGGTGACATGGCCGGCGGCTACAATCCGATCAAGGATCTCTACAAGACCCGCGTTTTCGAGACCTGCCGCTGGCGCAACGCCAACTACCGCGACTGGATGAAGGGCCCCGAAGGCGAGGTGATCCCGCGCGAGATCATCGACAAGCCGCCCTCCGCAGAGCTACGGCCCGACCAGAAGGACGAGGACAGCCTGCCGCCCTATCCGGTGCTCGACGGCATCCTCGAAGGGCTGGTGGAGCGCGACGCTTCGGTCGCCGATCTCGTGGCCGAGGGCTACGAGCGCGAGACGATCAAGAAGGTCGAGCATCTGCTCTATATCTCGGAGTGGAAACGCCACCAGTCGGCGCCGGGCACGCGCCTGTCGAGCAAGGCGTTCTGGCTGGATCGCCGTTATCCGATCGTCAATCGCTGGCGCGATCACGGCTGAGCGCGGCGTTCGAGCTACCGCTCAGTTTGCGTCGCTCCACGTCAGGCGGGCGACGCGCGGTCGGGTGACGATGAAATTGTCGAACGAGATCGCGTCGTGAAAGCCGACGAAATGCTTGGTCGGATCCTCGCCGATTGACGTCAGATAGGCCTTGTACGCTTCAGAAAGCTTGAAGGGGAGGTCATAAGCGTAGGAGGTCTCCACGATGAGCGCCTGGTCGCCCGCCGCGAGGACCGGAATGCGATCCGCCTCGAGATCGAGCGCCTCCTGCGTGTAGCTTTGCGCCAAACCGGTCGCAAAGGAATCGTCCAACTTCACCTTTTTTGCGTCGCTGCCTTCGGTGGGATCGTTGCAGGCGTGGTTCAAATCCTGCGGATCGTCCCAGCAACTCACCAAGGTTACACGCATCCAGCTGCGCGAAGGGTCGCTATTGCCGGTCGCAAAATCGTAGACCTGCTTGATGCCTGCGACGAATTTCGGGCCGATTGGATCCCGTTCGCGCGAGATCAGGTCCGAGACCGTTACATTGGCCCGTGTCGCGGCACCGCGAATTTTGAACACGTCATACATTTCGATCGACAGGATCAGCCAGCCCGACAGCATGATGAAGGCCATCAGCCCTTCGATCGGGATGGATCCGGTCTCGTCGTCGCGGAAGCGGCGGAGCAAATTGCGCATCTTTGCCATGACCATCGCTCAGGTCCCTCCTGCAGCAGAGGCGACTGCCGGTTCGATCACGATCGCGGTCGTTGCCACCAAGGCATAATCGCCATCCGCGCCGACCGGCGATGCTTCGAGGAAGGCTTGTGCAATGAAATCTTCCAGCAGCATCGGCTTTTCGCGCAGGCAGACACGCACGAGGATCAATTGATCCGGGGCGGCGGATTCCAGCGTGCCGGCAGGCGGTGGCTTGGTTACGTCCGAGAAATCCTCGCAGCGCACCGGGTGATTGGCGATCGAGGAGGTCCAGTTCGTCTTGTCGACCTGGAACATCTCGACCGAAACCCGGTTCATGCAGCTGCTCCCGAAGAAGCCCGCCTGTTTGCAGATTTCGTGGCGCAGCGTTTTCTCGTCGATGCTGGAGTAGTTCCCGATGCGGATGATCCGGCTCGTGGCTTCGGTCGCGCGGGTCAGCAGGGTCTGCTTGATGAAGATCACGCCCAGCTCGATGCCGGCGAACATGAAGAAGATCAGGAACACGATCCAGAGCAGGGCGGGGATCGTCACCGCGCCGTCCTCCGCCTTCAGGAAGGCTCGTTTATGTGTCAGCCTCAGTGCCATGCTCTGCGCTCTCCGGTCAGTTCGTCAGGCGCAGGGTAGAGATCTGCGTCGCGATCGAGGAAAACGCATCCGCGAGATTGGCGGAGTCGACGTCGTACTGGTAGCTCGGACCCGAACTGCAATCGGCGAGCGCCGTCTTGCCACTCTGGGGCGCATCCACGGCCACAGTGAAGACGATGATATCCTTGCTTTTCCCGGCCTGGCACACGTCGTGCAGGTTTTTGTCCTTCTCCGAGAACATCGAGGAGATCGCCATCTCGTCGTAGATCGAAGCCACGGATTCTTGCGGGTCTAGGCGCTGACGCGGCGGCAGAAGGAAGGTCTGGATCACATATTGCAGCGTCCATCCTTTGCTCCAGACGGTGCGCCAGTCGATCACATGCAGATCACGATGCTCGAACTTGTGTACATCTTCGCAGACCTCCTTCCACTTCCAGCCGTGCCGTTCATAATGGCATTCCTGCGTGGTCGTGTAGGCACCGATGTCCTCCGGTGCGTACCAATTGCGATCCGCGAAGGAATAATAGGGGGGCTCGCCCAGATTCGCGCGGTCCTGCGAGAACCAGTACATGTGCGACATCGTCGTGCTGTCGTCATTGAAGGCCGTCGAACTGTCGACAGAGAACAGGCCGGAATCGCCCGTCCGATACTGCATCCGCATCGAGAAGGTGCGTGTGTTCTGACCGTCGGTCATCAGGATCATCACCTTCATCGAGCGTTCGTCGA
Organism: Thioclava electrotropha; assembly: GCF_002085925.2. Classification (NCBI taxonomy): domain Bacteria; kingdom Pseudomonadati; phylum Pseudomonadota; class Alphaproteobacteria; order Rhodobacterales; family Paracoccaceae; genus Thioclava; species Thioclava sediminum. The sequence goes on along the minus strand of NZ_CP053562.1, from coordinate 3,234,466 downwards.
TGCTCTGACCGGTCGCGGGATAGGGCAGGGGGCGGTCGTCCACATCAGCGGAGATCGTCCCGTTTTGGACCAGAGCAGCCGAGACCGGTTTGGCCGAAGGGTCGAGCAGCGCGAAGCCCCAGCGGGCGCCGATGTCGATCGCTGTGTCACCTCCTGCACGCAGCGACGCAATCTTGTTCACGACGTCGTTCTGGTTGTCCTCGAAGGCCATGACGTCGGAATAGCTGTGCTCGTAGCAGTTCTCGCCGGAGTTGCTGAGGTATTTCCGGACATACATGTTCTGGCCGATAAAATCGTAGCTCCAGCCATACATGGTGCGCTGCAGGCCGGTGGTCGGCAGGCTCACGCTGTTGAACCCCTGAAGCTGCACGTCTGCGCAGGTGTTGTAGCTGTGATCGGACGACAGGTTATAGACCGAGGCCAGATCCGGGCCGAGCGAGACCTGCTGATTGTACGGCACGATCGAGATCGAAAGGCGTCCGGGAGGCGCGCCCGGGGGTTGGACATTGTCGAACATCTTGTTGGTGAAATTCGTCGCGGCATCGCGCAGCGAGGCGATCTTCGTCTCGCCGTAATAGGAGCCGGAATCCGTTTGACCCATCGAGCCGGAGACGTCGAGAACCATCGAGATTTCGACATTGCCGATGGATTCCTCGGCTTGGGCGTGGGTGTTCGAGCGGAAGGATTTGACGCCGAAGCCGATCAGGTCGCCGAAGATCGTCGGCATGTCGTCCTGCGCGGTCATTGCCACGCGGCGGTATTCCTTCTGCTGGCCCTCTTCGACCACGGGCTCAATATTGAGATAGTCGAGGCCGCTGGTGGAGAGGTAGTCTTTCGCCACGGTCGCGGGATCGAGCGTCTGATCCAGATTGGCCGCGGCGAGCGCGGCTCGGTCGAGCGAACTTTGGATAAGCGTACGGCGTTCGTCTTGGCGGACGAAATCAATCGCGATGCCGCCAATGACCATCAGCACGATCAAAACCTGCAGGCTGAAGATGAAAACCGCTCCATCCTCATCCTGCGCGAACCGCCCCATTCGGGCGCGCGCGGCTTCGATACGGCGTGCCAAGCCGTTTTGTTCGGTTTTGTCCCTCATCCCCGACCTCCTTCTCCTTGTCCCATGGCCTCGCCGCCAGCGGAGAAAACTCGTAAAAAATCACCGGATGAAACTGCATAATTCCTGAGGCGAAATTAAGGCAAAAACTTGTCTAACTTCATGGAATTGTTGTGCTTTAAATGTGGAATGCCGCAGTGTGTGTGAGATAGTTTCCCAATCGGCCACCAATCTGAGGGGCTTCTGACGCTGGGTGCCGTCTTAGAAACTGAGTCGTTTAAACTAGGTTAACTCGCCTCAAGGGGCGGATTTCTCACCTTCGGCTGACGCGAAGTTCTTGGCGCGCGCGAGGCCGAAAGCTGTGGGTAGCTCCGCGGGTCCTCTCGACTCTGCCGCACATGGAGACAATATAGAGAGCATGAGCCTGCCACCCGGATTTCTCGACGAATTGCGCAGCCGTTCCTCGATCGCTCAGGTCGTGGGGCGCAAGGTCATTTGGGACATGCGCAAGTCGAACCAGGCCAAGGGCGACATGTGGGCGCCGTGCCCCTTTCATCAGGAAAAATCGGCCTCGTTCCATGTCGATGACCGCAAGGGCTATTACTATTGCTTCGGCTGCCACGCGAAAGGCGACGCGCTGAGCTTCGTGCGCGAGACCGAGAATGTCAGCTTCATGGAGGCGGTGGAGATTCTCGCCCGTGAGGCCGGGATGCAGATGCCCGCGCGCGATCCGATGGCGCAGGAGAAAGCCGATCTGCGCACCGAACTGGCCAATGTGATGGAAGAGGCGGTGAAGTATTTCCGCCTCCATCTGAACACGCAGGCCGGGAGCGCCGCGCGCGACTATCTGGCCGGGCGCAGCCTGAACAAGCCCGCCATCGACCGCTTCGAGATCGGCTTTGCCCCGCCCGGTTGGCAGGGGCTGCGCGATGCGCTCAAGGCGAAGGGGATTTCCGACGAATTGATCAAGGGCGCGGGGCTTGCGAAGGACAGCCAGAAGGGGCGCGAACCCTTCGACGTCTTCCGCAACCGTATCATTTTCCCGATCCGCGATCCGCGCGGGCGCTGCATCGCCTTCGGCGGGCGGGCGATGGATTCGAACGATCCGGCGAAATATCTCAACTCGCCCGAGACCGCGCTCTTCGACAAGGGGCGCTCGCTCTATAACCATGGCCCCGCGCGCGAAGCCTGCGGCAAGGGTGCGCCGCTTGTGGTCTGCGAAGGCTATATGGATGTGATTGCCATGGTCGAAGGCGGCTTCGGCGGGGCGGTCGCACCTCTGGGCACCGCGATCACCGAAGATCAGCTGCGCCTGATGTGGCGCATCCATGACGAGCCGATCATCGCGCTCGATGGCGATACGGCGGGTCTGCGCGCGGCGCTGCGGGTGATCGATCTCGCGCTGCCGCTGCTGGAGGCGGGGAAGGGCGTGCGCTTCGCGATCATGCCGCCGGGGCTCGACCCGGATGACGTGATCCGCAAGCAGGGCCGCGAGGCGATGGAGACGATCCTCGCCGAGGCGAAGCCGATGGTCTCGCTGCTGTGGCAACGTGAGACTGAGGGGAAAGTCTTCGACAGTCCCGAGCGCCGGGCGGCCCTGGACAAGAGCCTGCGCGCCGCGATTGCGCGCATTCAGGATCCCTCGATTCGCGGCCATTACGGGGACGAGATCAAACGCCTGCGCTGGGAGCTGTTCGGCACCGGTCCGCAGGCTGGCCCACAGGGCGGCGCGCAAGGATCCCGCGGGGGCTTCACGCCGGGCGGTTTCGGCCCCGGCGGCAAGCGCGGCAAGGGCCGCTTCGGTGCGCCGCCGCCGGCCTTGCCCGAGACGCGCTCCTCGCTTCTGGCGACCGCGCCGAGCGACGTGGCCGAGCATCTGCGCGAAGCGATGATCCTCGGCATCTGCGTCACCCACCCGGCGCTGATCGCCGAATTCGAGGCGGAACTGGAGGCCGTGCCGCTGCGCGATGCAACGCATGATCAGCTGCGCCACCGGATGCTCGCCCATGTCGCCGCGCCCGCCCCGGAAATCGCGAAAAACCTTTACGCAGAAATGGCGACCGACCTTGAAAAACTGTTGAACCTGCCCCATTTGCGCTCTGCCCCTCCGGTTCGCAACGCTGAGAACCTCGATTTGGCGCGGATGTGCCTGACCGAGGAACTGGCTAAGCTGGACGCCGCTCGCGCCGTGCGCGAAGAGGTCGCCGATGCGATGGAGGATCTGGCGGGGCTTGCCGACGAAGGCGTGACATGGCGTCTGGCGCAAGCAGCATCGCTTCGCCATCGCGCAGAGAGATCGAAACTGGAGGACTCCTCCGATATGGGCGAAGATCAAGCGGCGCTGTCCGCGACGCTTCAGGCCATGATCGACGGGGAAATCTGGCGTAAGAAACATTGAGCCGGATGGCTGCGGGCCAACGGATTACGGAAAAGCGAATTGTTGCGGACACATTCAGAATCAACTTTCTGTCCACAGCCCTCGCGCCCCTGTGATTCGCCGCCGCGATTCGATACACAGACGAGATATGATTCGCTTTCGTCATAGCTTGAGCCCAACCAAGCCCTGACCGAGGAGCCCACATGGCCGCCAAAGACATCGACGACAATAAATCCGACACCCCGAGCGACGACGCGACGTCCTTCGATATGAGTCAGGCCGCCGTGAAGCGGATGATCGCCGAGGCGAAGGAACGCGGGTTCATTACCTATGACCAGCTCAACAAGGTGATGCCGCAAGATCAGGTCTCCGGGGACCAGATCGAAGATGTCATGTCGATGCTCTCCGAAATGGGCATCAACGTCATCGAAGCCGAAGAGGCCGATGAGGAAGAAAGCAGCAGCCAGGGCGGCGAAGTCGCGACGACGGCTTCGGGGTCGCGCGAAGTCGCGGTCTCGACCACCAGCTCGGAAACGCTCGATCGTACCGATGACCCGGTGCGGATGTATCTTCGCGAGATGGGCTCGGTCGAGCTGCTGTCGCGCGAGGGCGAAATCGCCATCGCCAAGCGCATCGAGGCTGGTCGCAACACGATGATCGCGGGCCTCTGCGAGAGCCCGCTGACCTTTCAGGCCATCACGATCTGGCGCGACGAACTTCTCAACGAAGAAATTCTGCTGCGCGACGTGATCGACCTCGAGACCACCTTCGGCAACTCGCTCGAAGGGGTCGAAGGCGAAGAAGAAGAAATCGCACCGCCCACCGTCGGAGCCGAGGCGACGACAGAGGGCAGCAAGAAATCCGAAGATAGCGGCAATTCGGAGCCCGAGCTCGACGCGGACGGCAACCCGATCCAATCCGACGATGACGACGAGGACGAAGGCGCGAACCTTTCGCTCGCCGCGATGGAAGCCGCGCTGAAGCCGCGTGTTCTCGAGACGCTCGAACTGATCGCGCGCGACTATGCTCAGCTTGCCGAAATGCAGGACCTGCGGATGTCGGCGACGCTGAACGAGGATGGCTCCTTCTCGGTCACCGAGGAAGCCGCCTATCAGAAACTGCGCTCCGAGATCGTCGAGCTGGTGAACTCGCTTCACCTGCACAACAACCGGATCGAAGCGCTGATCGACCAGCTCTACGGCATCAACCGCAAGATCATGTCGATCGACAGCGGCATGGTGAAGCTCGCCGATCAGGCGCGCATCAACCGTCGCGAGTTCATCGAAGAGTATCGCGGCTACGAACTGGACCCCAGCTGGTCCGAGCGGATGCAGGCGAAGTCGGGCCGCGCTTGGCAGTCCCTGTTCGAGCGTTCCGCCGACAAGGTGGAAGAGCTGCGCGGGGAGATGGCTCAGGTCGGACAGTATGTCGGCGTCGATATTTCCGAATTCCGCCGCATCGTGCAGCAGGTCCAGAAGGGCGAAAAAGAAGCCCGTCAGGCCAAGAAAGAGATGGTCGAGGCGAACCTGCGTCTCGTGATCTCGATCGCGAAGAAATACACCAACCGCGGCCTGCAATTCCTCGATCTCATTCAGGAAGGCAATATAGGCCTCATGAAGGCCGTGGATAAGTTTGAGTATCGCCGCGGCTACAAGTTCTCGACCTATGCGACGTGGTGGATCCGTCAGGCGATCACCCGCTCGATCGCGGATCAGGCGCGCACCATCCGTATCCCGGTCCACATGATCGAGACGATCAACAAGCTGGTCCGCACCGGTCGCCAGATGCTCCACGAGATCGGCCGCGAGCCGACGCCGGAAGAACTGGCCGACAAGCTGCAGATGCCGCTCGAGAAGGTCCGCAAGGTGATGAAGATCGCCAAGGAGCCGATCTCGCTCGAGACGCCGATCGGCGACGAGGAAGACAGCCAGCTTGGCGATTTCATCGAGGACAAGAACGCCGTTCTGCCGCTCGACTCCGCCATTCAGGAGAACCTGAAGGAGACGACGACGCGGGTTCTGGCCTCGCTCACCCCGCGCGAGGAGCGGGTTCTGCGGATGCGCTTCGGCATCGGCATGAACACCGACCACACGCTCGAAGAGGTGGGCCAGCAGTTCTCGGTTACCCGCGAACGTATCCGTCAGATCGAGGCGAAGGCGCTGCGCAAGCTCAAGCACCCGAGCCGGTCGCGCAAGATGCGTTCGTTCCTCGACCAGTAAGCTTGCGAAGTAAAAGAATCGGCGCATAATTCCCTTATTTGGAGGGGATTATGACGTTTAGTTATCGCGAAACTCAGATTGTAAAAGGCATGCTCGAAAGAGGCGATAAGCAGCATGATATCGCGTCTTACTTCGGCGTAAACGGCGGTCGAGTCGCGGAGGTCTCGACTGGAAAATGTGATTATCCTAGTGCGCCAGCTGCTCCAACAGACAAGCTGCCTCCTCCCGGTCCATACGTGGGTGCAAAGACTGTCTTTGAGGTTCGAGGGATTCTTGATGAAGCGATTGAGCTTTTAGAGGGAGCAGGTTCCAATAGCTCTGAAACTCAAGTCGCTTTGGATGCGCTTCGTGAAGCTCACAGAAAATTAGCGTGAAGCACGCAGGAAGCTGGGGAAGAATGATGAAAGCAAAGTTTTTCACGACAGCTTTGATTTTGCTGGTCGCTGGGTCCGTCAGCGCCGCCGAGCGCGCGCAATTCTACATTCCCGACAAGCCCGCCAAGCTGGTCTATCTCTTCACCTGCGAAGGAGAGAGCCAGGAGGCGATCGCCGAGAATTGGGAGAAGGCCAAGGCCGTCTTCGCCAGCGATCATCAGGTAGAGGCTGCGCGTCTGGAGGCGAAAACCACGGCGCAGCGCGAGTCCGGCCATGCCCCGAGCCAAGAGGCGATCGACGCCCATAACGTCGAATTCAACGCGCATAAAGCCGCGGTCGAAGCCGATCTTGCTCCGCTGGGCTGCAAGATGAATGGTCTCGTTCACGTGCCGTGACGGAGGGCGGTCCGCTTGCATTTCTGCGTCAAGGCGGCGGCCCCTAAACCGCATATTTCGCACATTTCTTGAGCATTTCGGGGGGTGGAACGGCTTTTTCGTCCCTCAAGTTGCTGGAAAGTTTGAAATTCCCCTGATCGTGTTATCGTCACCTTACGGACAATTGGGGTGTTCGTTGGGGGGAGTTAAATGCGGCTGCGCAATTACGCGCCAGCCCTGCTGAAACCGTTCAATGACGAGTTAACGCGAAAGTTTCTGTTCGCTTTGCTTTTCGTGGATGCAGTGCTGCTGGCTATTTTCATCACTTACAACGTCTTGGGGCTCAATCATGGCGACGGGCCGATCGCCGAACAGTTCTGGCGGTTCGATATCGGTCTCGACCTCAGTTTTTCCGAGAATTTCGGGTTCTTCAAATGGACCGCGATCATGGTGTTCATGCTCGCGTCGTTCCTGAAAAAGCCGAACGCCATGAGCGTGTTCATATTTGCCGTCTTCGCCATTCTGCTTGCCGATGACAGCAAGCAGTTGCACGAACACGCAGGCCGGTTTCTGAGGGAAGGGGTGTTCGGGCAAGTCATTGCCGATCCGCATGCCGCGCAGACGATCGGAGAGCTTGTGTATTTCGCGGGACAGGGCGTCGTTGTTGTCGCGCTTCTGTGGCTCGCTTATCGCTTCGGGTCGCCGGAGCAGCGCCTCTATGTGCTTCGCTTTTCCGCTTCGATCTCCGGTCTCATCATCTGTGGAGTGGGGTTCGACGCAATCCATAGCGTGTTCGAGGGCGCTCCGCTCTCATGGCTTCTCGGCTTGATCGAAGATGGCGGTGAGATCATCTTCGCCTCCATCGCCTGCGGCTACGGTTTCAGTTACCTGCTCGCGCAGTTCCAGAGTGCGGAGGTTTCCCACGCGTAGTGGCGGCCTAATTCGTGTGGCGCGCGTGGGCAAAAGGCGTTGCCTGTCGTCTTGCGGCGGTCCAAATTGAAGCGACCCAATAACTGGAGATACCATGTTCAAGTTTGCGCCTGTCTTGCTCGCCCCTCTCGTTCTCGCTGCCTGTCAGGTCGGCACGATGCAATCGGGCGCGCCGCGCATGGATCAGGCGGGCACCTGTTTCCTCTATGTGCAAGAAGAGGCGGGCGGCACCTATTCGGTTGTCTCGGGCGTCGGCGACGGCACGCCGCAACCCAAGGCCATGGTCAAGCGCGGGCTGAGCGGCGTGCAGGCTGACGCGGCTTGGGCGAAAGAGCGCAAGATCATGGACATCAACCCCGAATGCCTCGCGATCGTCGCGACGGATCGGTCCGAGGCGCGTCCCGCGCCGAAAAGCTGATGCATCGCCGGTTCGAGATCGCGACATCGGGCCCGGGTCTTTACGAATTCACCGGTGACGTGGCGGCTTGGGTCGCGGGCGCCGATGCGGAGGAGGCGTTGCTCACGCTGTTCATCCGCCACACCTCGGCAAGTCTCGCGATCCAGGAAAATGCCGACCCGGAAGTGCGCAGCGATTTGACTGAATTCTTCCATCGGCTTGTGCCGCCCACGACCGATCCCAGCATGTCTTACCTGACCCATACCTATGAGGGGCCGGACGATATGCCGGCCCATATCAAATCGGCGCTTTTACCCGTCAGCTTGCAGATTCCTGTCATTTCGGGGCGTATGGCGCTCGGAACGTGGCAAGGAATTTACCTTTTCGAACATCGCAGTCGCGCGCACCGTCGCGAGGTCATGGCGCTCCTGCGCTGAGTCTCATTCGCCACAGGCAACCGCCACATCTGGGGTCGAAAGATTTTTCCTACCCAAACCATCGACGCTAGGCTAAGGTCTTGTGGATAAGAGGGGCATGCAGACCCTATCGTGAGGCGGGACAACGAACGGGGGAAAGCGAATGCGCTGCCCATTTTGCGGAAATGTCGATACTCAGGTGAAAGATAGCCGTCCGGCGGAAGATCACGTCGCGATCCGGCGACGTCGGTTCTGCCCGGCCTGCGGCGGTCGTTTCACCACTTACGAGCGCGTCCAGCTGCGCGACCTCGTGGTGATCAAGACCTCCGGCAAGCGTGAGGATTTCGATCGCGACAAGCTTGAACGCTCGATCCGGATCGCGATGCAGAAACGCCCGGTCGAACCGGAGCGGATCGACCAGATGATCTCTGGCATCGTGCGGCGTCTGGAAAGCATGGGCGAGACCGACATCTCCTCGAAGGTGATCGGCGAGATCGTGATGGAGACGCTCGCGCGGATCGACACGGTCGGCTACGTCCGGTTCGCCAGCGTTTACAAGAACTTCCAGGAAGCGGACGACTTCGACAAGTTCGTCTCCGAATTGCGTCCGCCGGGGGCGGGCGATCCCGAGTGACCCAGAACGACCGGCGGTTCATGTCGATGGCCCTGACGCTTGCGCGCCGGGGCCTTGGCAATGTCTGGCCGAACCCGGCCGTCGGCTGCGTGATCGTGAATAAGGGCCGGGTCGTCGGGCGCGGCTGGACCCAGCCGGGCGGGCGGCCCCATGCCGAGGTGCGTGCGCTCGCGCAGGCGGGGGAGGCGGCGCGTGGCGCCACGGCCTATGTCACGCTGGAGCCTTGCGCCCATTACGGCAAGACGCCGCCCTGCGCGATGGCACTGCGCGAGGCCGGGGTGTCGCGTGTCGTCTCGGCGATGGAAGACCCCGATCCGCGGGTCTCAGGCGGCGGTCATGCGATGCTGCGCGACGCGGGGATCGACGTGGAGACCGGGCTCATGGAGGCGGAGGCGCGCGATCTGCAGGCCGGGTTCCTGAGCCGCGTGACCCGCGCGCGTCCGTGGCTCGCGCTGAAGCTTGCGAGCAGTTTCGACGGGCGCATCGCGACCTCGACTGGCGAGAGCCAATGGATCACCGGGCCGCAGTCGCGCGCGCTGGTCCATGCGATGCGCGCAGAGTTCGATGCGGTCATGGTGGGCGGCGGTACCGCACGGGCCGACGATCCGCTGCTGACCGTGCGTAGCTTCACGCCCTTGCGCCAGCCGCTGCGGATCGTGGCCTCGGCGGGGCTGGATTTGCCGCGAAAGCGGCTTGCCGGGTCGCTGGACGTCGCGCCGCTCTGGCTGATCCATGGGGCCGAGGCTCCCGATGAGGCGAAAGACTACTGGCGCGAAGCGGGCGCGGAGCTGATCGAGGTGGCCGAGACGAGCGGCGGCGGTCTCGATCCGCTGGCGCTGATGGAGGCTCTGGCCGGGTTCGGCCTGACCCGCGTGTTCTGTGAAGGCGGCGGCAAGTTCGCGGCCTCTCTGATCAATGCGGGGCTGGTGGACGAGCTGATCGGCTTCACGGCGGGCATGATGCTGGGCGCGGATAGTCGCGCCGGGGTCGGCGATATGGGGCTGAGTGCGCTCGCCTCTGCGCCGCGCTACAAGCTGGTCGAAAGCCGTCCCATCGGCGACGACCTGCTTCACCGTTGGCGGCGCCAGAGCCACGCGTAGGACGCGAACACGCCTTGCAGCTTTGCGCCGGTCCGGTTGAGCGGGCCACGGGGCAGCGCGCGGCCTTCGCTCAGGCGATCCAGCGCGACCTCGACCGGGCAGGGCAACCCGCTGACCGGATCAAGATAGCGCGGATAGGCGATCAGCGCGGCATGGGTGAGCTGCAGCAGATCGGGGTGCGCCGTCCTGCGCGCCGGAACAGGCCCGAGATCGCGCGTCAGCCCCCAGCCTGCATAGAAGGGCGCCCCGAGCGTGGTGACGGCTTTGCCGCGCAAGAGCGCCTCGAAGCCGAGGCCGGAGGTCATCGTCCAGACCTCGTCCACCGCGTCGATCAGCGCAGCGGTGTTGGTCTCGGGCAGGATCATATCGGCGTATTTCTTCGCCACCTCCGCGGGCACCGCGCCGGGACGCAGACCCGCGACGACATCGGGGTGAGGTTTGAATAGGATAACTGCATCGGGGTTTTCGGCCCGGGTCTTCTCCAAAAGCATCGCATTTGTGCAAGTCTCTCCCGCGCCGAGCCGGATTGAGGCATCGTCTTCGACCTGACCGGGCACGAGGATCTTATGGCCCTGGGGCAGTTCGGGAAGCGCGCCGCCCAGATTGTATTTCGTCAGGCCCTCAGTCGTGATCCGTTGGATGAGCTTGCGCGCCCGCACCTCGCCGCCCGGCGGTACGGGCCGCGCGATCAATGCCTCCAGATCGCTGGGCCGGGTCGGGTCGTAGAAGATGCCTGTGCGATCCGCGATCAGCGAGAGCGGCGGGACGAGTTCGGCGCCGAGACCGCGTGAGCGCAGAAACCCGTCTTCGACGCGGATAGGGGCGCGGTCGTCGTCTGGGGCCGCGCGCGTGGCCCAGTAAAGAAAGGGCCGCGTGGGGTCGGGTGTCTCGCTGAACCGCAGCGATCCGTGACGCCCGAAGAACTTGCGCAGATGCGGGCGTTTCCACAGGGACATGCCGCCCGCGACATAGCCCTGCCGATCTTCGCGATAGGCGCGGGTTTCGGCCTCGAGCTGATCCACCGCCTCCTCGAAGCTGCACAGGCGCGTGCGACAGGGATCGAACCAGATCGGCGCGAGGATATGCGACACCGCGAAAATCTGCGCGCGGGTCAGGCTGCGCGATCTGCGGGGTACGGGGTTTTCGTCCTGCGTGAGCCCCCAGCCCCCATAGAACGGTTGGCCGAAGACACGCGGCTTGTGATCTGCGAGGATCGCTTCGTAGCCCATGAGCGACGACACCGTATAGACCGCGATCGCGCCTTCGAGCAGTTTCCATGGCGAGACCGGCGCGTCGTAAATCTCGGAATTCGAGTCGCAGTCTTCCGGACCGTAATGGCCGCCCCGCAGCCCGGCGCGGGTTTCGGGATGGGTCTTGATCAGGATGCGCGCGCCGGGGTTCTCGATCCGCGCATAGGCCAGCATTTCGCGGAATGTGGCGGCGCTCGCCCCGCCATGGGTGATCGAGGCATCGTCTCGTGTCTGGTCGATCACCAGAACATAGCCCGGATCGGGGACGGGCAGGTCCGGGTCGAAATCGTTGTATTTCGAGAGCTCCGAGGTTTTCAGCCGGGCAATCCCGTCGCGGGCCCGCTGCAAGACGGCGCTATCGTCGAGCGGCTCGGTCGCAAGGAGATGTTCGAGCCGCGAGGGCTGGGCGCTGTCGAAATGCACGCCCATCGGGTCGAGGATCAGGCCTAAGGGCGGCGCGCCGGTTCGGCCCGGATGGATCGAGCGCAGAAACGCATCCTCCACCCGGATCAGCGGCACGTCGCGCTTGACGGCCACCGCCTCACCGCGCGCCGCATAGGGCGAGCGGCCCCAGACCATCACGCCATCGTCGGGGCCGGGCAGGCCGAGGCGCGGCGCATGGCCCGCGGCGCGCAAAATCTCGCGCAGGCGCGTCTGGCGCAGCACCCCGCCATTGTAGAAAAAAAGCCGCCGGGGGATCGCCCCGGCGGCCTTCTGGTCTCTGTCGCGGGGCATCAGTTCCCGGCGAGCGTATTGAGCGTGTTGACCGTGCCCAGCGGCTGGGTCAGAGCCGAGAGCGTCTTCTGCCACTGCACGAAGGGCGCCTCGGTGACATAGACCGTGTCTCCGTCGCGGATCGCGAAATCGCGCGCCATGAACATGCCGTTGGGCTGGGTCAGGTCGAGCACGTAGATCATGCGCTGATCGCCGACGAGGTCGGTGCGACCAAGCACCTTCATCGCGATATCGGCCGGCTCGTTGCGCAGCACGAAGACGCCGGTCGGATCGGCGAGGTTCGACTGCAAGCCGCCCACCGTTGCGATGGCCTCCAGCGCCGAAAGCGTCTGGGTCTCGAAGGGCACGCGGGCCTGCTTGCCGGTTGCGCCGAGCGAGGTGAAGGCGCGCTGGTCCTTCTCGACGAGGATCACGTCGCCATTGCGCAGCGCGATGTCCATCTTGGGGTTCTCGTAGAGATCCTTGAGCCAGATCGAGCCCGACATGCCGCCGCGCGTCACGGTGATCTTGGCGACCTCGGGGGGGATCGAAACGCCGCCCGCCTTGGCGATCATCGCCGAAAGCGTCCGGGTCGGCCGCTCGATCGGGTAGACGCCCTGACCGTTGATCGCACCCATGACCGACACCGTCGCGCCATCGCCTGCCACGCGGGTCACGAGAACCTGCGGGTCCGGCGTTTGCGCGTCGAGCTTGGTGGTGATGATGCGGCGCAGCCCGTCGGGCGTGTTGCCAGCGGCTTTGATGCGGCCCGCATAGGGGACGAAGATGAAGCCCGCGCCATCGACCTGTACCTCTTGCAGCTGGGTCGCGTTGGCGCCCTTGCTGGCGAGCAGCCCATCATCGACGTTCTCCCAGATCGTCAGCGAAAGCGTGTCGCCCGGGCGGATCGTATCGGAGCCGATCTGACCGGCATTGATGAAACTGGAGGTAAAGCCGAGCGCCGGTTGCACGGCGGTTGCGCGGGTGACGAAGTCGTTCACCTTGACGACGAAGGCATCGCCCTTGCGCATTACGGAGCCTGCAAAGAGTTCGCGCTTGTTGGGGCCAGAGCGCGGAAGACCACAAGATGCGGTCAAAAGCGTGGCGGAAAGGCCCGTCAAAACGGCCCTACGGGAAGGGGTCATGGTCACTGCTCGAGCTCCTCGTTCGGGATGCTGCTTATCGTTTTGCGACCAAGCTACCGAAGCCTCGGGAAAAAAACGAGAAAAATTATCGTACCACCTGCAACTGTTGCCGTGGGGCCGCGTTGCCTGCGACCAGCGCATCATAGGGATCTTCGGCGGCCAGCATCATGTCGACCACCTGTCGCAGCAGGGCGCGGCGTCCGCGCGCGGAGTAGAAGCCGCCCGGCACCTGGCTCGTTTCCAGAAGGTAGTGACGGTAGTCGCGATAGGCGCGGCTGTCGGGGCGGGCCGGGCTTGCGAAGAAAGCCTCGAGCGGTTGCGCGGAGGTGAATTCCGGCTTGTCGAAGATCGCACGACCCAGCGATTTCAGCGGCAGCCCGCGCCACAGCGCCTGCTGCGCGGCGGTCGAATTGACCGTGACGGCGGAGCGCGCCTGCGCCAGAAGCCCGGCCAGCTTGCCGCCGCGCACGAAATGCACGCGCGACGCCAGGCCATGCGCGCGGGCGGCCTTGCGGATCGTTTCGCGTATCGGGGCGCGCCCGTCTTCGAGCGGATGGGCCTTGAAGACGAGGTGATGATGGGGCGGCGCGCCTTTCGCGAAATTCTCCATCACCAGATCAATGAACTCGGTCTGGCTGGTGAAAGGTGAATGCATCCGGAAGCTGGAATCGTGTTCCAGCTGCAGCAGCACGAGGTGATATGGAAAGCCGCCATGCCGGATGCGCCGCGTCGCGCGTTTACGCTCCAGCATATGCAGCGGCATCAGCAGCAGGCGGCGCAGCCAGAGGCGGAATTCCTGAAACACGGTGATGTCGCGATGCGGGCGGAAGCGGCGATAGGGGCCGGGGCGGAGCATCACGAAGAAATGGTAGAGCGCGCCGTAGAAAACGTGGTGGCGCATATCGCCCCAGCGGGGCGGGGCGTCGGGAAACTCGATCTCGGACTGGGCAAGCGCCGTGCGCATCTGCGCCACCGACATCTCCATCAACCGGGAATGCCCGTTCGAGCCGCCGCGCTCGTAAGTGACCCAGTAGGGGCGGACGTACCCCTCTTCGAAGACATGCACGCACAGGCCCATCGCTTTCGCGATCTCGACAGCCTGCGCATGGATTGGGCGGGTGTCGCCATAGAGCACGAGATCGGTGATGCCTTTCTCGGCGATCAGGTCGCGCAGGTGATCGGCCCAAGCCTCTGGCGGGGCGTCGAAGCGCAGGTAGGAGGCGCGGTCGAACCAGAACACCTCATCCCCGCGGTTGAAGCCCACGCGCCAGACCGTCGCGCCTGCCTGCCGGAGCATCGCGCCAAGCTGATGAAAGAAGGGGCCGTGGGGGCCCTGCAGCATCAGGAAGTGGCGATTTTCGAAACGGTTCATCCAGTCGTGGGTCCTTGGCCTGCCTCCGTGATTGCGCAGGATGCGCGCGAAGTCACGGAGTTTGTGGGGTAATCCCTTAAATATTGGACAATTTTAGGGCAGGCGCTGTGCGGGGCTGCGCAGAGTGTGACGGGACGGCGGGGCGCTCATCTCTTGCGAAGGCGCGCCCTGCGGGCTAGCTAGGGTCCGAAATCTGAGGGGATATGCCATGTTCACCGGGATCGTGACCGATATCGGAGAAATTCTGGAGCTGGAGCAGCGCGGCGATCTACGCGCGCGGATCGGCACAAGCTATGACGTTGGCAGCATCGAGCTGGGCGCGTCGATCGCTTGCGACGGCTGCTGCCTGACCGTGATCGCAACCGGCACCGAGCCGAAAAAATGGTTCGATGTCGAGATCTCAGCCGAGAGCCAGACCAAGACCAATATCGGCGGCCGCGGCAATGACGCGAGCGGCGGCTGGCAGGTGGGTCAGAAGATCAATCTCGAACGCGCGCTGAAAGTGGGTGACGAGCTGGGCGGTCACATCGTGTCGGGCCATGTCGATGGCGTGGCCGAGATCGTCGCGATGGTGGATGAGGGCGACAGCACGCGCTTCACCTTCCGCGCACCGGAGAGCCTCGCGAAATACATCGCGCCGAAAGGCTCTGTCGCGCTGAACGGCACCTCGCTGACCGTGAACGAGGTCGATGGCGCGACGTTCGGCGTCAACATCATCCCGCATACCAAGCAAGTCACCAACTGGGGCCATGCCAAGGCGGGCGACCGGATAAACCTCGAGATCGACACGCTCGCGCGCTATGTCGCGCGGCTGCAGGAGTGGAACGCATGACCACCGACGGCAAACCACTGACCCCGGTCGACAAATCCGGCACCCATGACGTGCCCGGCGAGGTCGAGGAAAGCCTGCGCCACGTGATCGCGCCCGCTGAGGACATTATCGCCGAGGCGAAGGCCGGGCGCATGGTGATCCTCGTCGATCACGAGGATCGCGAGAACGAGGGCGATCTGTATATTCCGGCCGAGAAATGCACCCCCGAAGCGGTGAATTTCATGGCGACCTACGGGCGCGGGCTGATTTGCCTGCCGCTCACCTCGGATCGCGTCGATCAGCTGGGCCTTGCGCCGATGGTGCGTGCCAATTCGATGCGCCACGAGACGGCCTTCACCGTCTCGATCGAGGCGCGCGAGAACATCACCACCGGGATTTCCGCCCATGACCGGGCGCAGACGATCAAGGTGGCAATCGACCCGAGCAAGGGCCCGCAGGATATCGCGTCGCCCGGCCACATCTTCCCGCTGCGTGCGCGCGACGGTGGCGTTCTGGTGCGCGCGGGCCATACCGAAGCCGCCGTGGACGTGGCGCGTCTCGCGGGCCTCAAGCCCGCTGGCGTGATCTGCGAGATCATGGGCGATGACGGTCACATGCTGCGCCTGCCGGGGCTGATCGAGTTCGGCAAGAAACACGGGCTGAAGATCGGCACGATCTCGGATCTGATCGCCTACCGCCGCCGTCACGACAATCTCGTGCGCGAGGGCCTGCGCCAGATGGTCACGTCGAGCCATGGCGGCGAGTGGGAGATGCGTGTCTTCACGGACATGGCCGAGGGCGTCGATCACATCGTTCTGGTGAAGGGCGACATTTCAACGCCCGAGCCGGTTCTGGTGCGCACCCACTCGCTCAACATTCTCGACGACGTGTTGGGCATCGGCCCCGGTCCCGCCGACGAGGTACGCCGCGCGATGGAGATCGTGGCCGAGGAAGGCCGCGGGCTCGTCTGCCTGTTCCGCGACCCGTCGAACCGCCTTCTGCGCGAAGAGGATCAGGGGCCGCGCACGATCAAGCAGATCGGTCTGGGCTCGCAGATCCTGTCCTCGATGGGGTTACATGACATGATCCTTCTCACCGACAATCCGCAGACGAAATATGTGGGCCTCGACGCTTATGGGCTGCGCATCGTCGGCACACGCCCCATCACGGAGTAAGACATGGCCGGAATCTCGCATTACACGCTCGACCTGCCGAAATTCGACAGCGCACCGCGGCTGCTGATCGTGGTCGCACCGTATTACAAGGATATCGCGGACAACCTGATTGCGGGCGCTAAAGCCACGGTCGAAGAAGCAGGGGCCCATGTCGACGTGATCGAGGTGCCCGGCGCCCTGGAAATCCCGACCGCGATCGCGATGGCCGCGCGCATGGCCGATTACGACGGGTTCGTGGCGCTTGGCTGCGTGATCCGTGGCGAGACCACCCATTACGACACCGTCTGCAACGACAGCTCGCGCGGGTTGACGCTGATGGGGCTCGAGGGGATTTGCATCGGCAACGGCATCCTCACGGTCGAAAATTACGAGCAGGCGGCCGTGCGCGCCGACCCTGCCGATCAAAACAAAGGTGGCGGCGCGGCGGCTGCGGCCTTGCATCTCATCTCATTGTCGCGCAAATGGGCGCGCCGGACGAAGGGTATCGGGTTCAAGCCCGCCGAATCCTTCCGTATCGCCGGCGACACTGACGGATCGAACAACGCATGACCGACGACGCCTCCTCCGACGCGCCCCAAGACGCCCCGAAACCGCGCAAGCTCACCCAAGAGGAGAAGCGCCAGATGAAATCCGCCTCGCGTCTTTACGCGGTTCAGGCGCTGTTTCAGATGGAAGCGGCGGGGCAGGGTGCCGACAAGGTGCGCCGCGAGTTCGAGGATTTCCGCTTTGGCGCCGTGGATGAAGACGGCACCGAAATGGCCGAGGGCAATCTCGACCTGTTTCGCCGTCTGATCGACGATGCGGTGACCTGGCAGGCGAAGATCGACCAGGCGACCGACCGTGCGCTGGTCGCGAAATGGCCGATCGACCGGATCGACCCGGTGCTGCGCGCATTGTTCCGCGCGGCCGGGGCCGAGCTGATCACCCCCGCGACGCCGCCGCGTGTCGTCATCACCGAGTTCGTCGACGTGGCCCGCGCCTTCTTCCCCGAAGGCAAAGAGCCGAAATTCGTCAACGCGGTGCTCGATCACATGGCGCGCGCGCTGCAGCCCGACGCGTTCTGAGCGCGCTCACTCGCGACACCATGCCACGGGCAAACACCCGCTTATCTCGCAATTGCCGCCCGTTTCCCTGTTTGAAACTTGGGAATATGCACTAGATTGTGAGGTAAGCAGGAGGATTTTTCATGCCCGAACTGGTCCGGCTCTACATCAAGAACGTCATCATTGGCTTCTTCATCGCGCTCGCCTTCGTTGGCCTTCTTCTCGGCTTCAATGTCGGCAATCTGCGCCACCTGATTTTCACGTCCGATATCGGCTATATCGCGATGGCGCTGCTGGTCGTGTTCAACACGATCGTCTTCTCTGGCGTGCAATTCGCGATCGCGGTCATGCGCATGGCCGAGGATGACGACAGTTCCGGCGGCGGTAAACGCGACGGCATCCCCACCAATATGGCGGCCGAGCATCTGGCGATCCCGGTTCCGGTCGATACGCCCAAGTCGCGCCAGCAGATGCAGCTTCGCCGCTGACCGCATCCGCTTCCCAAGACGACAAAAGCCCCGACCGATCCGGCGGGGCTTTTTGCTGTCTTGCGAAGGGTAGAGTGACGGAAACCGCAGCAGACGTGTAGACGAGAGTTCCCGGAGACCTGAAAAGTCAGGTGGGCGCCAGATACCGAGGCCAGGACCCCGGCAGAGCCAGCTCCCTCAGGAATGGTATAGGCCACTGGAAAAGGGTCTTTCACAGAAAGAGCAGTAACCGTCAGACCCCCAGATAGGGGTGAAATCGGGTTCCGACAAGGGGGGAGAATGAACAGCGCGTCTCGCGCGCCCCAGGTGCGGCGGGTAAGGTCGCGCGTGCCGGGCGACTGGACTTTTGTTCACACTTCGTTCATGTTTGTCCGCATGACGCAGATTCCGCTTTCCGAACTTCAGCCGGGCCAGGTGCTCGCGCGTGGCACGGCCCGCGCGCTGTCCGAGCTGGGGCTCGACAGTTTGCCGGAAATGGTGCTGCGCCCAAGGCTGCGCGCCGATCTGATGGCGATCGACCGGAAGGGCGAAATCTGGATTGTGGAGTGCAAGTCGAGCCGCGCCGATTTCACCTCGGATCGGAAATGGGACGGCTATCTGGAGTGGTGCGACCGCTATTTCTGGGCGGTGGACCAAGATTTCCCCACGGATCTTCTGCCCGAGGGGACGGGGCTTTTCATCGCGGATGGCTACGGGGCCGAGATGATCCGCGAGGCGCCGCTGTCCAAGCTCGCGCCAGCGCGGCGCAAGGCGCTGACGCTCGATTTCGCGCGCGCGTCGGCGCGGCGGTTGCAGCGATTGTGCGATCCGGGCGCGATTCCGCCCGGATTTTAAGGCTCAGCGCTTCTTGCCCTTGCCGCCTTTGCTCATTTCACGCGCAGCTTCCGCGGCTGCCTGCAGTTCTTCGGCGATTTCCATCGCCTCGTCGGGATCGAAATCGAGCGGCAGCTCGACGCCTTCGCCCTCGACATAGATCCGCACCATTCCGAGCGAGGTCGGGCCGATTTGCAGATTCGCGGAGATGTCGCTTTCCTTGTCGATGCTCATCGAAAACTCCTGAGAGGTTGGATGGAAAATGCACCTAACCCCCGCGACGTGCGCAGGCAAGACTTGGTGCGAATTTCTCGTCATCGGACACTTGCATTCCGCGCGCGAGGGGGCTAAATCCCGCGCCAGTGCCGCCTTAGCTCAGTTGGTTAGAGCGCTGGATTGTGGATCCAGAGGTCCCCCGTTCAAGCCGGGGAGGCGGTACCATCCCCCCCCTTCAAATCGGTTATCGGTGGTATTTCGCCTCGCGCGCTGGACTTTTCCGCGCAATGATCAATCTTGTTTTCTCAAACGCAGCGGAGGCTTCATGCCCGTTTACACAGATTACGATTTGCCAGATGCGCTGGTCAGCTATTGCGACAAGTCGAATGTCGCGCTGACCATTGCCGCGGCCGATCGTGAGGATGTGCCGCTTGTCTACGTGAATCAGGCGTTTCTCAATCTGACCGGGTATTCCGCTGAAGAGGTGCTGGGGCAGAACTGTCGCTTCCTGCAGGCGGGTGCCGCGACCGAGGAAGAACGCTCTGCGATGCGGGAGTTCATCGACGACGAGAACATCTCCGCGGGCCGCTTCCGCGTCACCAACAGCCGCGCGAATGGCGAGACCTTCCAGAACTTCGTGTTCATGACGCGTCTGCGCGAACCCAATGGAGAGACGCGCTTGTTTCTCGGGTCGCAGTTCGACCTGACCTCCGCGGCGGAACGTCAGAACGTGAAGGTCGACATCGCTGCGCATGACGAGAGCCTGCTGCGCAATGCCGACGATCTCGCCGCGATGTCGCGCGGATTCGGTCTCGCGATGATCGGCTCCGCCAAGGTGCTGTCGGAGAGCCTCTCCACAATGGCCACGATTATCTACCGCGAGGGCTAAGAATGGCTGCGGCCACGGTTATGTGTTCAGTACTATGTCAAATGTTATTGCAGGGCCCTGAGGCTAGTGACACCGATCTCCGGATGAACTGCAAAGAGAACTATAGAGAAGGGCGCGCAGGCCGCGCCCTTTCGGACGCGCGCTGCGCGGATCGGCGGGCCGTGCAGTGACGGACGCCCCCGAGGATCTATACGTTGTCGGCATCGGCGCCTCCGCCGGTGGGCTTGAAGCGCTTCGCGATCTTCTGGAGCCCGCGCGGGTGGACGATCCAAGCGCCTATGTCGTGGTTCAGCATCTCGATCCGAACCACGAGTCGCTTCTGGCGGAATTGCT
Organism: Thioclava electrotropha; assembly: GCF_002085925.2. Taxonomy (NCBI): domain Bacteria; kingdom Pseudomonadati; phylum Pseudomonadota; class Alphaproteobacteria; order Rhodobacterales; family Paracoccaceae; genus Thioclava; species Thioclava sediminum. The sequence continues at coordinate 3,214,342 of NZ_CP053562.1, read as the reverse complement.
CGGCCGGTCGACCTCGCTCGAAGTGTTGCAGGCCGAAGATGGCGCGAAGCTGGAGGCCGGGCATGTCTACACGATCCCGCCGGGTTACGGGCTGGAGGTCGAGAACGGGCGCCTGAAGCTTTCGGAATTCGCCCAGCCCCGCGGTCTGCGCCGTCCGATCGACGATTTCTTCGTGTCGCTGGGCCAGGATCTCGGGCGCCGCGCGGTCTGCGTGATCCTGTCGGGCACCGGCACGGATGGCTCCGTCGGGCTGCGGGCGGTGAAGGAGCATGGCGGTTTCTGCATCGCGCAGGATGCAACGGCGCGTTACGATTCCATGCCGAATTCGGCGGTCGCGACCGGGATGGTCGATGTGGTCAGCGCGCCCTCCGACGTGATCGCGCGGATCACCGAGTTCCGCAATGTCGATCCGGATCAGGTGAACACGGCGCCGCCGGTTTCCGGAACGCTTGATGAGATTTGCGCGGCGCTGAACCGTCTGACGGGGCATGATTTCGCGCAATACAAGCGCTCGACCCTCGAGCGTCGGATTCAGCGCCGGATGCAGGTCGTGGGCATTCTGCACCCGCGCGAATATCTCGAACGGCTCGAGCGCGAAGAGGACGAGCCTCTGGCGCTGCTGGGCGACCTGCTGATCAATGTCACTCGCTTCTTCCGGGACAGCGCGCATTTCGAAGCGCTCAACGAGACGGCGATCAAGCCGATGGTCGAGAAGGCCGATGATGGCGGCGCGCTGCGCATCTGGGTGCCGGGCTGTTCGAGCGGAGAAGAAGCCTACACGCTGGCGATGCTCATCGACCGGGCTATCCATGCGAGCGACAAGGAAATCGATTTCCAGATATTCGCCACCGATATCGACGAGCGGATGCTCGCGATCGCGCGTGAGGGGCGCTATCCGGTCTCGGTCCTGCTCGACCTGCCCGAAAGGTACCGCGATCTCTACACAATCGGGCGCGAGGGCAATTTCCAGATCACCGCCGCGCTGCGTGACCGGGTGCGCTTCTCGCCGCATTCGCTGATCAAGGACCCGCCGTTCTCGCGGCTCGACCTGGTGTCGTGCCGCAACCTGCTGATCTATTTCGGCGAGAAGTTGCAGGCGCGGGCACTGCCGATCTTCCATTACGCGCTCAATCCGGGTGGCGTTCTCTTCCTCGGCCCATCCGAGACGATCGGGCGGCATGAGGAACTTTTCGATCCCATAGATGGCGCGATGCGCATCTTCCGCAGCATAGGGCCCCGGTCTCCTTATCCGACCGAACTGCCGATGCGCTCCGACCCTCATGCGCGACTTGCGCCACTCCGACCGAAGACGACTGACAGAAGAACCAAAGACTGGAACACGACCTTGGCCAGTAATCGTATCCTCGATCTTTATGCGCCCGCGACGCTGAATGTCGATCGCGATGGGGCGATCCTCGCCGCGACGGGGCGCTTGGGCAAGTATCTTGAGATCGACCCGTCCGAGACCGGGCAGGGCTATGCACAATCGCTCGCGCGGGCGGGCCTACGCGAGGCGCTCTCCGCGGTGATCCGCGAGTCGGCGGAGCTTGGCACGCGCAAGATCGTGCGCGACGTCGAGGTGATCTCGGAAACCGGGCGGCAGCGCGTCGATGTGCTGGCCGATCCGCTCTCCGACGATACGCTGCTGATCGTTTTCCGCGACCGTGGCCCGTTCGAAGCGCTGGACGAATATGATTTCGACGAGATCGCGCCGTCTGAAAGCCATGTGCAGGTGCTGGAAGCCGAGTTGCGCGCGACCCGCAACCGCCTGCGCACGACAGTCGAAGAGTTGGAGACCGCCAACGAAGAGCTGAAATCCTCGAACGAGGAAATGATGTCGATGAACGAGGAGTTGCAATCGACGAACGAAGAGCTCGCGACGGTCAATGACGAACTCAAGACCAAGGTTGAGGAACTTTCGACCGCGAATGCCGATCTGCGCAACATCTTTGATTCCAAGCTGCATGCGCTGGTGACGGTCGATCGCAAGCTGCGCCTGCGCAACTTCACCGATGGCGCGAGCGAGATGATCCGCCTGCGCGGCAGTGACCGTGGGCGTCCGCTCGACGACATCCAGAACCTGCTCGACACGCCCGAGGTGATGATCGAACTGATCAATGTGGTCCTTGAGGGCGAGTTGCCGCGGCCGCGCCGGGTCAAGTCCACCGAACTCGGCAAGGTCTGGTCGCTCTCCGCGACGCCGTATCTGAATTCGCGTGGCGAGGTGGAAGGCGCGACGCTCGTCTTCACCGACATCACCGAGGCGTTGCGCCTCGAAACCGAGCTGACGCTGAAGGGCGAGCGGCTGCAACTCGCACTGGAAATCGCGCAGATCGGGGTTTGGTCGATCACTGAGCCCAATGGAGATGTCGAAGTCGACGAGGCTGTCGCAGCCTTCTTCGAATTCGAAGCGGCCGGAACCTATCCGATCGAGCGGTTCTTCGAACGCATCGCAGAGCATGACCGTGAGCGTGTCGAACAAGCGGTGCGCGAGGCCCGCGAGACTGGTTCCGAATTGGAAGTCGATTACGAGCTCGACCTCCCCTCCGGCACGAAGCGCCATCTGCGCGCAACGGGTCGGACGATGGGCGAGGGGAATGAAAACCGCCTGCTTGGGCTCAGCGTCGACATCACCGCGGATGAAGAGGCGGCGCAGATGCGCGAGCTGATGCTGCGCGAGATGAACCACCGGGTGAAGAACCTGTTCTCCATCGTCTCGGGCATGTTGCGCATCGCGGGGCGTTCGGCGGCCAGCCCACGCGAGTTGGTCGAAGATGTCGGCCAGCGGATCAACGCGCTGGCGCGCTCGCATGATCTGGCACGCACCCGAACCTCTGGTGCGGCGATCCCGCTGCGCGAGGTGATCGAGACGACCTTGGCCCCCTATGACGACCCGTCGAAATTCCTAATCGATGGGCCGGAGGTTGATGTGCCGACGCATCACCTGACGGCTCTTGCGCTGATTTTCCACGAATGGAGCACTAACGCCGCAAAATATGGGGTATTAGGGCCGCGAGAGGGTGATCTCGAGATCAAATGGTCGATGGAAAACGACGATACCGTGATACTTTCGTGGAACGAGCGGTACCGTGAAGCGTTGCAACTCGACACGAACAAACAGGGCTTCGGCTCGACGTTGGTCGATATTTCCGCGAGCCAGATATCGGCGCGGGTCGACACGCGTCAGACACCGGAAAGCCGTTGCAACAGGATTATCTTCGCGCATGAAATCGATGGCGACGCTGACTGAGAAAGCACCGAGCGAGGTGCTCCTTGTCGAAGATGAAGCCGTCGTCGCGCTTGATCTTCAGTTCATGCTCGAGGATCTCGGGATGGAGGTCTGGGGGCCGTGCGCCACCGTGCGCGCGGGGCTGGACCTGGTCCGCGATCGTTTGCCGGGCGCTGCGATCCTCGACGTGATGCTGGCCGATGGCGAAGTCTACGAACTGGCCGATCATCTTCACAAGGCGGGCGTGCCGCTGCTGTTCCATTCCGGCCATGCCGAGGCCTCGCAGTTGCGCGAGCGGTATCCCGGCGCGGCGGTCTGCCCGAAGCCCGCGCTTCCCTCGGAGATCGAGTCGAAGCTCGCGAATTGGTTCATTCCGTCTGAGTGAGGTCGTCCAACTGGGATTGATCGATCCGTGCCAGCAGGTCGCGCGTGGCGTGGCTGACATGGTGGTCGCGGTGACGCAGCGCATAGAAGGGCCGCGGCGCGAGGTGCAAATCCCAGTCCTGGACCGTTCCAAGGCTTAGCGACCGCGCGACGACATGGGCCGAGAGAATGGTGATTCCGGCCCCTGCCTCGACCGCGCTCAGCACCGCCTCATTCGAGGGCAGGACCAGCGCCTTTGAGAGCGCGTGCGGCGCAACGCCAAGATCAGCAAGGGCCGCTTCCGCGGTAGAGCGCGTGCCAGAGCCCGGCTCGCGCAGTACCCAACTCGCCTTGCTCAGCGCGCGCGCATCCAGCTTGCCGGGGGGCGGCGCGGCGCTGACCAGCATCAGCCGATCCGCCCCGATCTGAACCCGCTCCAGCTTCGCATCCTCGACATCACCTTCGACCAGCGCGAGGTCGTGCAGGCCCGCGCGCAGACGCTCTGCCGCTTCCTGCGTGTTCCCGATCTCCAGCGTCACCTCGATCCCCGGGCGGGCTTGCCGGAACGCGGCGAGGTAGGGCGGCAGCCAGTAGCCCGCGATGGTCTGGCTGGCGATCAGGCGGATATGCCCGCGTTCGAGGCCGCGGGTCTCGGCCAGCATCGCCTCCGCCTCGGCAAACCGTGCCAGCACCGCGCGCGCCTCGGGCAGAAAGGCGCGGCCCTCCTCGGTCAGCGAAATCCCCCGCCCGATCCGGTCGAACAGCGCGATCTCATGACGCGCCTCGAGCGCCGCAATGGCGGCTGAGGCCGTCGATTGCGTCATGTTCAGCCGGGCGGCGGCGCGGGTCATGTGCTGCTCTTCCGCGACCGCGACGAAAACGCGGAGTTGTTCGGGGGTCATGCGTGTCTCTGGCTCAAATGATCGATAAAGCCGATCATATCGATAAAAACATTTCGTTTGAAGGATGAATTGGCGCGGGCAATTACAGGACAAGACCAGACGATAGGAGGCCGCCGTGCCGCACCATTCGACCCTTGCCTGCAGCCTCACCCGCCCGCGGCTTGCGCTTCGCGCGTTCGCGCCGGGGCTTGGGTTGAGCATCGGCGTCGCCGCGCTCGCGGCCTTGGGCGGTTTTGCTGAGCACGCGCTGTTCGGCGCGGCTTGGCTGGAGCCGCTGGTGTTGGCGATCCTCATCGGTGCGGTGGTACGCTCCCTCTGGACGCCGCCTGCACGGTTCGAAGCCGGTATCCGATTTTCCGCCAAGACGGTGCTGGAGATTGCGATCGTTTTGCTCGGGGCCTCGGTCAGTGCGCAGACGCTTCTGTCGGTGGGGCCGGGGCTTCTGGGCGGCATCGTGGCGGTAGTCGCGCTGATGGTGCCCGCGGCCTACCTGCTGGGGCGGGCCCTGCGCCTGCCGGCCCGCATGGCGCTGCTGATCGCTTGCGGCAATGGCATCTGCGGCAATTCCGCCATCGCCGCCGTCGCCCCGGTGATCGACGCCGATAGCGACGATGTCAGTGCCGCAATCGCGTTCACCGCCGTGCTGGGCGTCGCGGTGGTGCTGTTGCTGCCCGTCGTCGGTCATGTCGGAGGTATGAGCGTGCATGGCTATGGCATCCTGTCTGGGATCACGGTCTACGCGGTGCCGCAGGTTCTGGCGGCCGCAGCGCCGATGGGGGCCGCGGCGATCCAGCTCGGCACGCTGGTGAAGCTGGTGCGCGTCCTGATGCTGGGGCCGATTACGGTGGTTCTGTCGCTTCTCGCGCCGCATCTGCCGACCGACGGGCGCTCTGCCGCGCCGGAGGGACGTGTGCGGCGCGGGCTGATGCCGCCGCTCTTCATTCTCGGGTTCCTCGGGATGATCGTGCTGCGCTCTGCCGGGGCGCTGCCGGAGGCTGCGCTCGTGCCGATGGGGCAGGGGGCGTCCATCCTGACGGTGATCGCGATGGCGGCGCTGGGGCTTGGCGTCGATGCGCGGGCGGTAGCCGCCGCCGGGCCGCGTGTGATCGCGACGGTGACGCTGTCGCTGGTCATGCTGGTGGGCGCTGGTCTCGGTCTTGTGACCTTGCTCGGTGCCTGAGCGCTCGCGCTGAATGCGCAGCGCGATCCCAGCGGCTTTCGCAATTTCGCACGGCCCCCTGTGCGGGCTGCCTCTGTTGATCCTCGCGACCCAGAAGATATGTGGGATGGGACGAAAACGTTAGCAGGCTAACTTTATTCCCGAGGCCCCCATGTCCGACCGCGCCGCCATTACATCCGCGCCCACCGAAGCCGCCCGCCGCGATCGTGCCGAGTTGACCCGCACGATGATGCTGACGGCGCGGTCGGTGCGCGCGATGTTCGATGCGCAGGCACGCGATATGGGCCTGACCTTCGCGCGGGCGCAGGCGATCCTTGCGATCTCCCGCGACGAGGGGCTGAAGCAGACTCAACTGGCCGAGACGCTGGCGATTGAGACGCCGACGCTGAATCGGACGCTCGACGGGCTGGAGAAGCTCGGCTTCGTGGAGCGTCGCGCCGATCCCGACGACAAACGCGTCCGCCAGATCTTTCTGACCGAACATGCCCGCGCAAATGCCTCCGAGATCGAGACCTTCGTCGAGGCGCTGCGTGCGCGACTCTACGACGGTATCGACGCAGAGGAGGTCGCCCGCGCCCGCAAGACGATGGAGCGGATGCAGGCCAATCTCGAGAGGATGCGCGGCCAATGAATTCCCAGATTCGCGACATCAACGGCCCGGATGCGCGTCCGACGGCCGATGGACCGGTATCGCCGCGCGAACCGGCGCTGCGCGAGCACGCGCGCCCCGAGGTGGCAGAGCCGCGGCCCGAGGCGGCCCCGGCCAAAGAGGCTGAGGTCACGCAAAACGAGTCCGCAGCGGCAGAGACCGCCGAGCCGGAGACCGCGCCCCAGCCCGCCGCGCCTGCGGAGCCTGACCATTCCGCGCCCAAGCGACTCGTCTATGCCAGCGCCGCCGTCTTCGTGGCGCTATCGCAATCGCTGGCCACCGGCTTCGTCTCGGCCAATCTTCCGCAGTTGGCGGGCGATCTGCACGCCACCACGAACCACACCTATTGGGTGATGGCGGCCTTCATGGCGCCGCGCGCCTCGATGCCGCTGATGCTGATCCGCATCCGCGACCAGTTCGGCCTGCGCCGCTTCGCCGAGGTCGGGATCGTCTGCTTCGTGCTGGCGATGGTGCTCAATCTCTGGGTGGACGATCTGCATTCCGCGGTCATCGTGGCCTTCCTGAGCGGCTGCGCCGCAGCCCCGTTGTCGAGCCTCGGCTTTCTTTACATGCTGGAGGCCATTCCCGCCGCTCAGCGCCTCAAGGTCGCGATCCCCGCTGTCCTGACGATGATCATGGTGGGCAGGCCCTTGGCGCGGGTGCTGCTGCCCGAACTCACCGCGAATGCCAGTTGGCACGCGGTGAGCCTGTTCCAGATGGGCATGGCGCTGGTGGCGCTGGCACTGATCTTCGCGCTGCCACTGACGCCGCGCCCGCTGCAAAAGGTTCTCAAGCCGCTCGATTTCGTCTCTTTCACGCTGCTCGCGGTTGGCTTCGGTGCATTCACCAGCGTCTTCATGTTCGGTGCGCTCGACTACTGGACGCAGACCGAATGGCTGGGCGTGGCGCTCGTCGCTGCGATCGTGATGGTCGCGGGCGCGGTGCTGATCGAAATGCAGCGGGCCAATCCTCTGATCGATTTTCATTGGTTGCTGAGCCCGCCGATCCTGCATCTGGCGGGGACCCTGCTGGTGTTCCGTATCGCGCTGGCCGAACAAAGCGCGGGCGCCGTCGGTTTCCTGCGCACGATGGGGCTGCAGCCCGGGCAGGAGCAACTGCTGTTCGGGATCATCGCGCTGTCGATGCTGGCCGCGACCGGTGTCCTGATGCTGACCAATAGCGGAGCGCGCGCGCCGCTGTTCCACGGGATCGCGCTGGTGTTGATCGCGGCAGGGGCGTGGCTCGACTCGCAATCGACTGCGCTCACCCGGCCCGAGCAGATGTATCTCAGCCAGGCGATGATCGGCTTTGCCGGTATCCTGTTTCTACCGCCTGCGATGGCGAAAGGGCTGGGAGCTGCCTTCGCGAAGGGGCCGCATTACCTGCTGAGCTTCGTCGTGCTGTTTCTGGCCACGCAATCCATCGGCGGGGTCATCGGCTCCGGTCTGTTCCGAAGCTTGGTGGTCGACCGCACCGCCTATCACATGGCGCAGCTTTCGCCGCAGATTTCGGCCGACAACCCGATGTTGAGCCAGACCCTCGCGCAGAGTGCCGCATCGCTTGGCAGTCAGACTGCAGATGCCGGGGCGCGGGCGGGGGCCGCGCTGTCTTCCGTCGCGTCTACGGTGCAGCAGCAGGCCACCATTCTCGCCTATGACGATGCGTTCCGCGCCGTGTTCTGGTTCGCGCTGGCGGCCTTGGCCGGGCTGATCGCCCATGTCGCCCTGCGCCAAAGCTGGCCCCTCCCGCACCTGCGCCTCACGCCCTCCACCCCTGTTTCCACGAGTTGATCCGATGTCCCAGACCCGCCGCTTTATCGCTTCCGCCCTGATCCTTCTCATCGCGCTCGCCGGTGTCGCGACCGTGCTCTACGCATGGCGCCTGCCGCCGTTCCGTTCTGACGTTGCCTGGACCGACAATGCCTATCTGCAGGGCAAAGTTACGCCGATCTCTGCGCAGGTCGCGGCTGAGGTCACGGCGGTGCCGGTCAGTGATTTCGAGGAGGTCAAGAAAGGCGATGTGCTTGTGCGTCTCGACGATCGCGCGCTGAAAGCGGCGGTCGAGCAGGCGCAGGCTGCGCTGGAGACGGCGAAGGCGGCGCAGTCGAACGGGGCGCAGGCGGTGAATTCGGCGAAGGCGACGCTCGAGGCGAAACAGGCTTCGCTCGCCTCGGCGAAGGCCGCCGAAGCCACAGCGCAGACCGCGCGCGACCGGGCGTCGAAGCTGACGAAGAAAAGCTATGTCTCGCAATCGGATGCCGATCAGGCGCAGCTTACGCTCGATCAGGCGAAGGCGGGCGTGCAGGAAGCGCAAAGCGCCATCGACGTGGCCGAGCAGGCGGTTCAGACGGCACAGTTGAACAAACACTCGCTCGCCGCGAAAACCGATGCAGCGCAGGCCGCGCTGGATGCGGCGCAGGTGGCGCTCGACCATGCCGTGATCCGTGCGCCCGAGGATGGGCGGCTGGGCCAGGTCTCGGCGCGAGTCGGCAAATTCGTCAGCGCTGGGTCGACGCTGGTTTCGCTCGTGCCCTCCGATCTCTGGTTGATCGCGAATTACAAGGAGACCCAGCTTGCCGGGCTGCAGATGGGCGAGCCGGTGACGTTTACCGTCGACGCGCTGGGAAAGACGCAGTTCAAAGGCCATATCGAGCGGTTCTCGCCCGCGACGGCGGGGCAGTTCAGCCTGTTGTCGGGCTCTAATGCGACCGGGAATTTCACCAAGATCGCGCAGCGAGTGCCGGTCCGGATCGCGATCGACCCCGATCAACCGCAGGCCCAACGACTGGCCCCGGGTCTGTCCGCCGAGGTCAGCGCCCCGCAGCACGGATCGTGATGCGCCGTCAGCTATGCGGAAGGCGCAGCGCGGCTATGTCGAATAAGCTGTTTCTGCGGCGCAGCATTTGTGCGAAAAAGATTTCAACGCAGCGAGCAAATCGTTGCAACAGTTCCTGAGGCTCTCTCCTCCTCCCTGAGCCTCGGAAATTGGCGGTGGCTTCTCTCCTCCTCCCTGAGGTCACCGCCTCCTCCTCCCCTTGGATGACCGACATGCGCCACCAAACGGCGCCGGCTTCAATCGTGAAAACGCGTGCGAGCTGTTGATCGGCGCGACCACATGAAGGTCCGGTTGGAATAGTTGGTGAGCGTGATTCCGGCGGCGAAGTGAAGCCGTTCGACCTCGAGCGAAAGGTGCTGCGATTTGTGGCCTTGGATTGAGGCGAGAGAGCACAGCTCTGGAAACGTCCCGTCGCCGCCTCGTGTTGCCAAGCCAGCCAGCCGCCGATCTCACGGCCTGAGCGGCCAGAGAAACCTAAAACAATTCAGTTCTACTGAGAAAAGTGGCTGGGGCGGTAGGATTCTGAGCTAAGTTATTGATACATATTATGTTAATAGCAAACTATAGTATATGATGTCAATCGGGGAGACGCGGAAATCTGAATGTGCACCATCTTGTGTCTACATGGGAAGTGCTGGCAATTGGGCTTCGCTTCCGACAGCTTAGTCGGCGGAGGGCAGCTTTGTATCTCGAATGTGAGCGACGGCTTTAGGGCAGATTTGCGCTGTGCCGAGTAGTCATTTCGCAACCGACTTTTTCGGTAGTTAGACTGACCTCGACCATGTGAGCCTAATGTCCGGTTTCCCCTGCGCGAGTTTTATCACCTCAATTCTACTTTAGGTTGCCAAATCAATATCCTGCGATTTTGCCGACAAAGTTTTGTTGACAGATTGATATATGATTTACTAAGCGTAAACTGTCTGAAGCCGCACGGTGCCGGTCATCACCGTGGATATGCCGTAAATCCGGTCCAGGCGTTTTGGCCCTTTTGTTCAGACAGGCGCTGATTTTCATTCAGGCCAGCGCTGATTTCAAACGGGTGTCGCGTGGGTATTTTATTTCGATCAAGTCGATCTATTCCGATTTTGCGAAGTCGTATCACCGCGCCTTCTGCATTTCCCGGAAACCGTACTTTCATTTTAAGATTTACTCTGTTTCTCGTTCTCTCTCTCAGTGCAAGCGCCGCACCGGCAGAGGCCGCGCCGCAAAGCTGGACCTTTCGCGACTGGAAAGTGAGCTGTCCGCAGGCCGCAGAGCCCTGCATCGCTGCTACGACGACCCTGGCGGCAGACCGGACGTGGCTCGCGACTCTACGGATGCAGCCCGAACATGATGGCGGCGCGCGGTTGCAAGTGCTCTTGCCGCAGCAGATCCATCTCGGATCGGGCGCGTTCGCGAAGCTTTCGGGCCGTTCCGAACAGCGACTGCGACTGATCCGCTGCGTTCCCGGCGCATGCGAGGCGCGCGTCGATCTTCCGCACACCGAGCTTGCCGCGTGGAAAGCCGCCCGTGTCGCTCAGCTAACCTATCGACCAGCCCCAAACGCACCGCCGATCCATTTCGACGTGTCGTTGATGGGGTTGACCAATGCCCTGGCGCGAGCCCGGGATGAGGAGGCGCAAAAGTGAAGTCCCTCCTGCTTACAATGCTCTTGGCTGGCGCGACATTCGCAGCGCCCCTGACGACCGCGCATGCCGAGGTGCAGGCCAAGCAGACAGCCGGTGCGGGCGCGGTCTCGGTCCAGACTTTCACGCTGTCGAAGATCGTCTTCGACCCGTCGAGCTATCTCAAGCCCGAGCAGCTGCAAAAGGTGGCCAATCAATATACCGGCCGCCCGATCAGCTTCGAAGACCTGACGACGATGATCAAAGAGATCAAGCGGCTCTACATCGTCGAAGGGGTGCCGACGGCGGAGCCCGTGCTGCCGCCGCAGGAGATCCGCAACGGCGTTCTGCATGTCGCGCTGGTCGAGGCCAAGGTCGAGTCGGTGCAGATCGAGGGCTTCCCTCGGACCAACCCGAGCTTCCTGCGCGACCGGCTCACGCTGCCGGTCAACGAGAAACCGGATTTCGACGAGATTTCCCGCGAACTGAGTGTCTTCGATCTGTCCTACGACATCCGCCCGTCGCTGAAATTTTCGCCCGGCACGGCACCGGGCACGACCGTGGCGACGATTTACGGCGAGTCTCCGAAACGCTTTGCCGTGACCCTGTCGGCGGATAATTACGGACGTCCCGAGACGGGCCGGGCCCGGGCCTCGCTCTTCGTGCGCTGGTCGAGCGTTACGGGCGTGCGCGATGCGCTCTCCTTCCAGGCGCAGAAGTCGGACGGGGCCTCGGCCTATTCGTTGGGTTATTCGCGTCCGATCGGGCCGAATGGCGGGGTCGTGACGGCAGCGATCAGCCGCTCTAACAGTTCGATCATCGGGGGCGAGTTCACCCCGGTCCAGATCACCTCGGATTCCACCGATTTTACGGTCAACTACCGCCGCCCGTTCAAGATCGGGCCGGATCGCTATTTCACCTTCGAGGGTGGTTTCGATACCGGGCGCGACAAGTCAAAGGCGGGGCCGCTCGCATTTTCGGATATTTCGCTGAGCGAGGTCTACGCGATCGGGCGGTTCTACCGGCAATGGCCGAAGGCACGGGCGAGCGTCGGGCTCGGGGTGCGGCTCGGTCGGGCGGATGCCAAGGGCACCTCCGAGACCGAGGGCGCCTATCAGCTGCTCTACGGCGATGCGAGCTTCAGCACGCCGCTGGGCAAGGCGCTCCAATTCGACGCGACCGCGAACTTCCAGATCGCGCCGGGGCAGAACCTGCCCGTGTCGCGCCTGATCACCGCAGGCGGCGTGGGCAGCGTGCGTGGCTATCCCAGCGAGGTGCGCGGCGGCGATTCCGGCGTGGTGTTGAACCTGCAGATTTCCAAGCGCGAACCTTTCTCGTGGATGAAGGGGCGCCTGAACGTGCGGCCCTTCGCCTTCGTGGATGCGGCGGTCGTCGTACCCTATCGCGCGTCCGGCGGCTTCGATTCCAGTCAGGACGTGCTGGCCTCTTTCGGGGTCGGCGCGGCGACGGAGCTTAACCGGAGAGTGGCGCTGCTGACGAGCGTGGGCGTGCCGCTGAAAAAGACACTGGGCTTCACCGATGTGGGCAATCCAACATTCTATGTCGGGCTGGATTACAAATTCTGAGGAGACGAGAGCGAATGACCAAGATGAACGAGATGGCAGGGCTGGGAGCACGGATCACGAAGGGGGCGGTGGTGGCCGCTTTCGCACTGGGTTGCCTCGCGCCCGCAGCCTTTGCCCAGACCTCCGCGCAGGACGGCAAGACCAAACCGGTGGAGAAGCCCACCGCAGTCGCGCAGAACGCGACCCCGGCCCAGACCGGCGCGCAAGAGGATATCGCCAACAACACCGCCTTTGGCGACTGGGTCGTGTCCTGTCAGGCCGCGACGGTGAAGAAGACGGTGTGCCGCCTCGTTCAGGAGCAGCGGGTCAAGAATTCCAACCAGCTTCTCGCACGGTTCATCGCGATGCCGGCGAAGGAAGGCGCGGTGCTGATCGCGCAGGTGCCGATGGGCGTCTACCTGCCGGGCGGCGCGGTTTACCGCTTTGAGGGTAAGGACGAGCTCAAGCAGCGCGACATGGTCTGGCAGACTTGCCTGAACAACGTTTGCGAAGCCGCCGCGCCGCTCTCGGCGGACGAGCTGAAGCTCTTCGGTGAGAACAAGGCCATTCTGTTCGGCTACAAGCCGACTGCCGATGGCAAGCCGATGGTTCTGCGGGTGAACATCGAACAGTTCAACAAGGCGCTCGACGTGCTGAAAAAAGCGGAAGGCTGAGACGCAGCCTGACGACAAGGCGGCCGCAGGGGGCCGCCAAAAGCGGCGTGGGGCCGCTTCGAAGATGGGGACATAGCGATGACGTATCGCCGGAATGACAAAATGAACGCCACCTTTCGCCGCGTGGTCCGCAGGTTCGGGTGGCTGAGCAGTGTCTCTTCGGCGGCGATCTTCGCCGTGCTCCCCGCCTTCGCCGATGTCGTTGCGGACGGGACGACGAGCACCAACGTCACCACCAGCGGCACCACCACGAACGTGACCGCCGGGACGATCCAGAATGGCACCGCATTCAACACGTTCAGCCAGTTCAATGTGAACGCGGGGACCACGGTCAACGTCTATCAGCCAGTCAATACCGGCGCGCTGGTCAATATCGTGAACGGCGGACAGAGTGCGATCAACGGCACCTTGAATGCAGGCCTCGGGGCGCCCGGCGCTGCCCCCGTCGCGACGGGCAGCAACGTGTTCTTCGTGAACTCGGACGGGTTCGTGGTCAGCTCCACCGGCACGATCAATGCCGGGCAGTTGACGATGAGCGCCCCCACCCCCGGCTTCGTCAACGATCTGACGAACGAGGCGAAGGGCAATTTCACTGCGTCTGTCGACACGCCCACCGCGCAGCTTTTCGCGGGGTCGGAGCCTTTGAGTGACGGTGGTCAGATCACGGTGGACGGCCAGATCAACGCAACCCGGCTTGCGTTGCGGTCGGGCGGTCTCGGCATGATGCTCAACGGGCGGATTAAGGTGGAGGATCCGACTTCCGTGGATCCGGTCTCGGTCGGGGTGAATACAGACGGGACGCCGCAGGCAGCGGGGCTGGTCACGCAGGGCGGGGTGATCCGGCTCGTGTCCAAGGGCACGCTGAAGACAACTGCAAGCAGCGATATCACAGCCAAGCGCGGCACCAATCTCGTGGGGTCTCAAGGCGGCGGGGTCGTGCTGGGCCAGGCCAAGGGTGACGTGACCGTGGACGGCAAGATCGACGTCTCGGCAAGCGGCACGACGCTGGGCGCGGGCGGCACTGTGTTCCTGTTCACCGAAGGCTCCGCGGCGATGGGCAGTAGCCTCGACGTGAAAGCCACCTCCGTGGCGGGCGACGGCGGTGCCTTCGTGCTGCGCGCGGGTGGTGTGACCAGCCCGCTGCAGGCGGCGCAGGGCGATCTGAGTGCGCGGGGCAGTTTCGACATGTCCACCTCGAGTGCGACGGGCAAGGCGGGCTCCGTCTTCCTGCGCGGGCAGAATGTCTCGACCACCGGGCAGATCACGACCAAGGGCGGCGATCTGGTCTTTGCCGCCGACAAGAACGTCACGCTGAGCCACGATATCTCGACACGGGCGGGCGATGCGGCCTATCCCCTCACCGGCGATCCCGGAGCTGGCACGGCGGGCTCGATCCTCGTGGCCGCGCAGGACATCAATGTCGAATCCGGCACCACCCTGCGCGCGGACAGCACGGCCGCGGATGGCGGCGGGCTGATCCTGCTTTCGGCACGCTCGTTCAACACGGGTATTGCCTGGGCGATCAACCCCGACAGCGAAAGTGCCTCGATCACCATCGACAATGCCGATCTGAAATCGGGCTCGATCGTCGTGAATTCGGTCGCGACCGTCTCGAACACGCTGGGCAGCACCGATCAAACCGTCGAAGAGCAGCAGGTCGACAATCTCGAAGGCGGCACCACCGAACAGCAGATGACCGATCAGATCAACAACGGTCTGACGGTGATGAGCAACCTGATCCAGCAGGGCGCCACGACGATCAACAGCATGATTCCGTTGCAGGTGCAGCTTCTCGATGCGCAATCGCATGTGAAGATCAACAACAGCAAGCTGACTGCGGATGGCAACTGGAAGAACACGGCGATCACGCCGACGGCGCTTTCGAGTGGTACGCCCTCGAACAATGGCCAGCTCGGTTCGACGGGCCTTCTGGAGGACACCTACAGCTTCCTGTCGACGCCGCAGCTGAATTTCAACAGCAGCGCGCAGGACGTGGTCGACAACATCACCGGCAGCCTGATCGGCGGCGGCGCACCCTATAGCCTGACGCTGAAGCTGCCCTCCGCTTGGGATCCGTCCAGCGATGCGCTCGTCGTGCAATCGCATGCCCAGACCACCTATTCGATCTCGCCCAAGGCCTACGCGCTTGGGGTCGTGATGGCCAACAGCAATGTCGAAAGCCAGGTGCTGCTCGATGGTAGCTCTCTGACGACCAAGGCGGGCGATATCCGCCTCGCCAGCACGGCATCCGAAGATCACACGGTCTCGATTGCGGCGAGCAAGGTGAAGGATTACGCGGGCGCACTCGTGGTCACCACGCGCGAACTGAAGAACCAGCTTCTGGTCAAGGGCGGTTCGCTGACTTCGGCCGGCGCGCTCAATGCGGGCGCGTTCACCGGCAAATCGCATTCTATCACTACCGGGGCCAATGCCGGGACCGAGGGGATCGGGGCCGTGGCGATCAGCGTCGATGTCTCGCAATCGACGACCGAGGCCGCGCTTGGCGGCACGATCAAGACCGGCGGCGCGCTCAACCTCGATGCCGAGACGCTGTTCTTCAACAAGGTCCATGCCACCACCGCGACGATGGGTGTGGCCGATCCGAGCAAGCTGATCGGAAAGAAACGCGCGGCGAACAACCCGATGGTGCAAGCGATCCCGAGCGCACAGGGCCAGCTTCAGGGTAAACCGGTCGATCCGAACCGCCCCGCCCATATCGGCTTCGGCGTCGCGATCGACGTGCAGGTGGACAATGACAACACTTTTGCGACGCTGGGTGGCGATTACCACGACTTCAGCAACGTCGATGCGCTGACGGCGCTTGGCACGACTCTCGTCACTGCGACCGGGCAACCCGTCTCGGTCAATTCGGCCTATCGCTTCGCAGGGCCGACCGAGGGCGGCAGTTCGCTGTCGCGTTCGGTCTCGGCGGCGTTCGGGAAGCTGAACTTCGCGGCGCAGCGCGCGCTCGACAAGTACAATGCGAAGCATCCCAGCAGCCAGATCACCCAGGACGAGCTGATGGGGAAATATTCCCAGGCGCTGATGCTGACCGGGTCCGTCTCGACGATGAGCGGCAAGACCCAGGCCGAGATCGGCAAGGATGCCACGGTGAACGCAGCGGCCGCGACAGTGCAATCGGTGACGCGTTTCCCGCATGCCGATCCGTTGGGTGATATCCGTGACAAGTGGACCCAGTTCGTCGGCCAGATCACCGACTATACCGAACTGCCCAGCGATCCGAGCGATCCCACCCAGCTGACGCCGCCCGACGCGCCCGGCCTGATCGACACGATCAACCCGCTGAACTTCATCACCACGGACGTGAAATCCAAAGCGACGGCGCCGATGCCGAAAGACGGTTCGCGCCCGGTCGTGCCCGAGGATCAGCAGAAGCTCGCGATCGGCATCACCGCCAATGTCTTCAACACTGACAACACGACCGATGCGGTGGTCCGTAACGGCGCGGTGCTGAACCTTTCGGGCGATCTCAACGTGCTGTCGCGCCAGGAGAGCCTGTTCCTCCATCTCGCGAACCTGCCCAAGTCGAACCCGCTCAAGGGCGACGCGGAAGGGGCGATCGGCGTCGGGATCAATATCGACCGGATCGGCAGCGAAGTTTCCTCCGTCATCGAGTCCGGCGCGGAGGTGAATGCCGTAACGAACGGGGTCAATGTCGATGCCTATACCCGCAACATCGCGGGCATCCTGAGCTTCTCGGGCGGTCAGGGCACGAAAACGGCGGTCAACGCCACCGTGGCCACGAATATCGCGCATGCGCAAACCGTTGCCCGGATCGGAGATGATGCGTCGATAACGGGCGGCGCGGTCGCGATCTCGGCGAAGGACGAATCCGTCGAATGGGCGGCCGCGGGCGCGATTTCGGCGTCGGAGAACCTGGGCGTCGGGGCCTCGGCGGGCCTGAATATCTCGGGCCGCAAGGTCTGGGCCGGGATCGGTCCGGCGGATGAAACCTCCGCCCTGAGCGGAACGGGGAATACGGTCATCGATGCGGAGAGCCTGGCGATCACTGCCGAAAACGCCACGACCGATGTCGTGGTCGGCGTCGCGGGCTCCAAGGTGCAGGGCAAGCCGGCCCAGCAGGACGATCCGCAATCGACGGGCGGCACGACGAACCAGGACGGCTCGAACGAGGACGACATGATCATCCCGTCCTGGCTTTTTGCCGATGACGAGGATCAGGCGGTCAACGATCAGCAGAACCTGCAGACACCGGCGGACAGTGAGGGCAATCAGCAGAAAACCGGCTGGGCGGTCACCGGGGTCGCTTCACTCAACCTCTCGCTCGGCAACGAGACGGTCGCGGCGCTCAACACCGCAGGCAAGATCGAGCTGGGTGCGGAGCTGACTCAGACCGCAAAGAACACGGCGCTTCAGATCGCGGGCGGCGGGGCCGTCTCGGCGGGTCTCGGCAAAGCGCAGGATACGAATGCACTGGCGGGCGCTTTCTCGGTCATGGTCGACACGCGCGAGCTGCGTTCGGAAGTGACCGGCGCCACGATCAACGCGGGTGGCGCGGTCACCATCGGCGCCGAAGATCACGCGACGGTCGTCAACGTGGCCGTGGGCGGCGCGGGGACATCGCGCGGCGATATCGCTCTGGCCGGGTCCGTTGCGGTCGCGGTGCTCGACGGGGGCTCCACGGCGACGGTGAAGGATGCGTCGATCACCTCGGACGCGCTGAGCGTGAACGCGACCGACGGCTCGACCACCGTGTCCGTCGGCGGCGCGGTCGGCATCAATATGGACAAGACCAAGGGGTCGGGCGTGGGGATCGGCATCGCCGTGAACACCGTGACTCGCAGCGCGGGTGCCTCGATCACCGGCGCAAGCACCATCGACACCGGCGCCTTCGGCATCACCGCCGACAGCACGCAGTCGATCTATGGCTTCGGCGTCTCGGCCGGGAAGGGCAAGACCGGCATCGCGGGCTCGATCTCGGTCAACAACATCACCGGCGGCGCGCGCGCGGACGTGACCGGGAATGGCGCCGGATCTGACCGGATGGGCATCTCGGCCAGTTCGATCAATGTCGACGTGACCGAAGCCAACACGATCTTCTCTCTCGGCGGGGCACTGGCCAATGGCGACAATGCCGTGGGCGGGGCCGCGACGGTGAATGTCATTACCTCGACCTCCGGCGCGACGCTGACCGATGCGAAGGTGAACGGGCAGGGCGGCACCGGCGGCACGGGTGCGATCACGATGGTGGCTGACGGGTCGAGCACGATCTCCTCGATCGCGGTGGCGGGCGGGGTGTCCGACCAGCAGACGGCGGCGGGCGTGGGCCTGTCGGCGAACAACATCTCGGCCACGCTGGAAGTGTCGGCGGCTGGCACCGAGGCGCTGGAGGCGCAGAGCATCGCGCTCACGGCCACGAATTCGCGTGAAATCAACAGCTTGGGCGGTGGTGCAGCCGCCTCGAACGGCAGCGCGGGCGGCTTCGCGAGCACGCTGAACCTGCTGACCGCGAACACCACGAGCATCAATCTCGCCAATGCGAACCTGAGCACGATCGACACCGGGGCGATCTCGGCCACGGCGACGGCGACCGGCACGATCCGGTCGGCGGCGGTGGCGCTGAGCGCGTCGCGCGATACCTCGCTCGGCGGCGCGGTGACGGTGAACGTCTCGACCGCGACGACGCAGATCTCGAGCCTCGGCGCGACGCTCGACGCGGGTGGCGCGCTGAGCCTGAATGCCGACGATACCGGCACCATCGAGAGCCTCGCGGGCGGCGCGGTGCTGAGTGCGAACGGCAGCGGCGTCGGCGGCGCGATCTCGGCCAATTTCATCGCTCATGACACCGGCGTCCTGACGAATGGCGCGACGCTATCGGGCGAGGGCGTGACGCTGGGCGCGACGAACGGCTCGACGCTCAAATCGGCCGCGGTCGGCCTGACGCTGACGGGGGCAGGTCCGACGGCCGTGGCGGGCTCTCTCGCGATCGGCGATATCGGCAACACGACCGCCGTGGATGCGACCAACACCGCGATCGACGCGGGCACCGGGGCGATTTCGCTCGGCGCGACGCGCACGGGGCAAATCTCGATCCTCTCCGGCTCCGCTGCCGGAGCGGGTGACGCGACCGCGGTGGGCGTGGCGCTGAGCGTGGCCTCGATCCACGGCGGCACGACCGCCGATCTGATCACAAGCGATGCGGTGACGGGCGACACCCTGAGCGTCACGGCGGAGGATACCGCCGGGATCGACGCGATCGCCGTTTCGGGTGCGGCTTCGGGGCAGGCCGCGGTCGGTGGCTCGGTGGTCTATGCCCAGATCGGTCAGCCCGGCACGGATGGCCCGAGCGTCGATCCGCTGCCCGGACCGGCGAGCGAAGATCCGGTCGGTGGTGCGCAGAGCGAGGTTGCGAGCCTTCGCGATAACGCGCTGACGAAACTTGCGACCAGCGTCGCGGACACCACCAACGCCCCCGATTTCGACGCAAGCCAACTGGCGCTGACGCTCGATGCGGATGCGGTCACGCGTGCCCGGGTCGAGCTTTCGGGCGCGCCCCCCGCGCTTCCCGCGACCACGATTGACGCATCGACCACCGGCACGATCCGTTCGCTCGCCGGAGCGGTCGCGATCGGCGGCTCGGGTGCGGGCGTCGGGGCCGGGATCGGCGTCAACCTGCTGTTCGCCAAGACCGAGGCAGAGCTGGTCCTGCCCACCGATGCGGAGACCCAGGCGCCGAGCCTTGCGGTCGGCGCGACCCAGACCGGCACGATCGAGACGGCGGCCGTTTCCGGCGGCTTCTCGGGCGGCGTCGGCGCGGCGGGGTCGATCCTCGTGAACGTGATGAACCGTCAGGCCGACGCCCATATCCGCGGCAATGGCGGGTCGGGCACGCGCGCGGCGCTGCGCACCGATCGCGGCGATGTCTCCGTGACCACGACCCAGACCGGCACGATCAAGGCGCTGGCGGGCTCGGCCGGGATCGGCGGGCAGGCGGGCGCGGGCGGCGCGATCGTCGTCAACGTGATGTCGGACGATACGGAAGCCGCGGTCGAAGACGCCGCCATCCTCGCGCGCAAACTCGATGAAAGCGCAACGACGAACGCGCCGCTCTCGCTGGCGGGCACCCTGACGATCGATGCCGATCAGCAGATGACGCTCGAGGCGCTTTCCGCCGCGGTCGGTGGTGGCGGCTCGGGCGCCTTCGCGGGCAGCTTCGCGGTCAATGTCGCCAACGGCGAGGTCTATGCCGGACTGCGCCGCTCGGAGGCGCAGGTCGGGACGATGGCGCTGGCGGCCCATTCGACCCCCTCGCTGACCGCAAATGCAGGCTCCATCAGCGCATCCGGCGGGGCCTCGGTCGGGCTTGGCATCGCGATCAACAATTCCGCGCAGACGGTGCGCGCCGATATCACCTCCAGCACGCTGCGCGCGGGACATAACGCCTCGCTCGGCGCCTATCAGAATACCACTTTCCACGGCAACGCGATCTCGGGCGCGGGTGGCACCGTCGGCGTGACCGGCTCTGGCGTGAACAACACGGCCGCGAATACCGTCGAGGCGGTGGTGCAGGGCGGGCCGATTTCGCTCGTCGATGCGACGAGCGGTCTGGCCGCGCCGACGCGCTACGGCTCCGACATCGCGACGCGCGGCTCGCTGCTGATCGACGCGCAATCGACGACGTCGATCACGCTGCTGGGCGGCTCGGATGAGAGCAAACCCGCCGATTCCACCGATGCGCGCAACGAAGCGCCCGATGTGAACCTCTCGATCTCGGGCGGGGCGACGGCGGGTGTCGGCGTCTCGGCTTCGGTCAACACGATCCAGAACCGGGTGAAGGCCCGCATCCTCGACGATGCGCGGGTTGTCGCACTTGGGCAGGAGGCGATCGACTGGACCGATGTCGGCGGCACCGCGCAGACGACCACCGGGCTTGCGATGAATGCGCAGGCGCGCAGCGGCATTTCGATGCTGACCGCGAACGGATCGGTCGGTGGCGTGGCCGGTGTCAGTGCGCTCTTCGGGATGAACCTGATCGATGACGAGGCACTGGTGCAGCTTGGCTCCGAACAGGGCAGCGATCTGGTGCGGCTCAACCCGCGCTACGACACCGATTTCTCCGGTGATATCGGCAGCGACACGGCGGCGAGCGCGCAGGATGTGACGCTGAATGCCGACACCACGAACGACTCCGCGCTCTATACCGTCAATGTCGCGGCGGGTGGTGCCGCTGGCGTCGGCGCGAGCGCGGGCACCACGGTTGTCACCTCGGCGGCGAAGGTCGAGACCTATGACGCGCAGGTGGCAGCGGCCCGTGGCATCGCGGCGAGCGCGACCAGCAAATCCACTCTCACGAGCTTTGTCGCGGGGATCGGTGGCGGCTTCGTCGGCGTCTCCGGCAATGCAAATGTGAATGTCCTCAACTCGACCGCCGAGATCGGCATCAACGGCGGCTCCTTCGATGCGGGCCGCGACCTGAGCCTGAACACGCTGATCGATAATGATCTCTATTCGATGACGGGCGGCGGCTCGGGCGGCGCGGTGGCTGTCGGCGGCGCGATTCAGGTGACCGTGGCAGACGGCACGTCGAAAGTCTCCGTCGGCTCGGGCCGTGCGGGCAGTATCGCGCGGCTGGATGCGGGTAATGACCTGACCGCCAAGGCGGATACGCAGCTTCTGCAAAAGGGCTATGCCGGGGCCGGCGCTGCCGGCGGTGCGGGTGTCGCGCTCTCGGCCAATCTCGTGGTGGATCGCGCGACGACGGAAGTTGCCGTCGGCGACGATCAGGAACTGACTGCGGGCGGCAAGCTGAGCCTGACCGCGAATGAGACCGCCGATCTGACCGGTGTCGCGGGCTCGATCGGCGGCGGGGCTCTCGGCGTGGGGGCGAGCCTCGATTTCGCGAGCCTTCAGGGGACAACAAAAGTCACCGTCGGCGATGGCGCGGTGCTGAAGGCAAATGACGCGTCCAACGGCGCGCGCGGCGTCGGGCGTGATGGGATCACGCTATCGGCGACCTCCGAGCGGACGCTGAATTCGACGGTGGTCTCGATCGGCGCAGGCGCGATTGCGGTCGGGGCTGCGATCTCGGTGACCGATCTGGGCGGAGCCGCCGATGACGAGAGCGGCAATCTCTCGAAGGCGATGGCGTCGATCAACGATGAGCTGACAAGCGATCAGAGCGGCAGCGGCGGGCTGGATTCGAATGCGACCGAACAGGATCGTCAGAATACCGGAGGCTCGATCATCGGGTTCGCCGGCGCCAGCGATACGCAAAGCCAGATCGTCAACGCGCGTCAGCATCTGAACCCGGACGCGACGGGCAGCGATCAGGTCGGTGTCGAGATCGGCTCCGCGACCTTGCTGACCAATGGCGACCTGTCGCTGACGAGCCATGCAAAGACCGATCTGTCGCAAGTGGCGGGCGCGGGGGCTGGTTCGATCTTCGGCGGCGCCTCCAGCGGGATCGTGGTGTCCAATGTCTCTACCGGCGCGGCGGTGACGCTGCAGGATGGCGCAACGCTCAGCGCGGGCGGTGCGGTGACGCTGGGGGCCAAGACCTATGGCGGCGACGATGGCAACGTGATCGACGCCTCGGCGTCTACCGTGGCCGCCTCGGGCGGCTATACCGGTGGCGCGGGCGTCACCGTGGCTACACTCAATGCGGGCGCCTCGGTGCAGATGGGCGCGGGTGTCTCGGTCTCGGGCTACAGCATCGGGATCAATTCCGATCGTGCGGGCGAGGTGAAGACCGTCACGACCAATATTACCGGCGGTCTTGTCGGCGCCGTGGGCGTCGCAGTCTCGAGCGCGAAGAGCGAAGGGACGAGCGCGATCACCATCGGCCGGTCGGGCGCGAGCCTGAACAACCTGAAAAGCAGCGCGGGCAAGATCTCGCTCGAGACCTCTGACGGCACCTCGGCCCATGCCGAGGGTTCGGGCAGCTCGGGCGGGCTTGCCGGATCGGGCAACTCCGTCGTCGTGAGCGGCACCAATCTGGGCAATAGCGCCGTCAGCGTCCTGCGTACGACGGTCAATGCGGGCGGGGCCTTCGACCTGCAGAACACCAATGGCGGCGCTGCGTTCGCAGAGGCGCATGGCATCTCGGTCGCGGCAGGCGTCTCGATCGGGGCCGGGGTCGCGACCTCGCGCGCCGATATGAACGTGACCACCCTGTTCGCCGCGAATGTCACTGCAAGCGACATCACGATCAATAGTGAGATCAAGCGCACCGATGGCCGCATGACGAGCCAGGCGAAGGCGCAATCGACATCGGGCGGCTTGTTGAGCGGCAACGGCGCGGCGGCACATGCCTATTCGAGCTACGGCATCACCTCGACGCTGACCGGCAACCTCACCGCCACGAACGCGATCTCGCTCAGCGCGGATGCGAGCGCCGTGAAGGTGGACGCCTTCGCGACCGGGCGCAGCGGCGGCGCGGTGGCCGTCGGCGTGACGCTCGCCTATGCCGGGCAGGATACGGCAAATGGCGACAGCGGCGATGTGGCTTTCTCGATCAACAACGCGGTCCTCAAGGGCAAAGTGGTCACCCTCGGCGCGGGCAATGCCCCCGACATCAGTGCGGGCGCGGATTCCGGCTCGGGCGGTCTCGTTTCCGGCTCGGGCGCAGAGACCCATGTCACGACCGATACGAAATCGACCTTCGACATCGGCACCGCGGGCACGACGGTGATCACTGCGACCGACCGGCTCCAGATCACCTCGGCGCAAAACGCCACTTTTGCCAGCTCCGTGGATACCGTGAGCGCGGCGGCGGTGGGCTATTCCGGGGCGCTGAGCCGCAACACGATCGGCGCTGCGACCGCGCTGACGCTGGGCGGGAACACGACGATCGCCGCGCGCAATATCGAAATCGGCGCGGATACCACCTTCAAGCGCCCCGATAACGGCTACAATCTCGTGTCGGGCTCGGGCGGCGCGATCGACGTCGCCGCGATGCGCAGCTTCGTCACCGTGAATGCGTCCACCGATCTGAACATCAGTGACGGCGCGATGCTGCTGCAGAGCGGCGTCGCCGATGGCGGGCAGACCTTCGATCTGGGCGCCTCGACGAACATGGTCTTCTTAGACCGGCTCAAGCTCGATTCCGGTGGCGCCATCGCCAGCCCGAACGGCAACAGCACGGTCGATATTCAGACCAATACCGCCCATGTCACCATCGGCAGCGCAAAGTTGCTCGCGATGGACGATCTCGACGTCTATGCCGGGGGCGACGCGAACATCAAATCCGAGGTCGATACCACCTCTTACGGCCTGTCAGGCGCGGCTTCGGGCAACACCGTGGCAACCTATAATGCCGACAACAAGATCAGCCTGACCTCGGGTGCCGATCTGCAATCCTTCACCGATATCGGGCTGCGCGCCGGCTATACCTCGAAAGGGGCGCAGAAGGTCGATGTGAATGCCGAAACGCGGGTCTTCAACAAGACCGCTTTCCCGATCAACGGCACGCCGGGCGCGGATGCGACCGCCAACATGAACCAGCGCGTCAGCGTCGGCACCGGCGCCAGCGTCGCGGCCGTGCATGACGTCTATGTCTTCGCCGAGCGCGGGGGCGGAGATGTGCTGGGCTATGGCCGCGGCAAGGATCTCTATCGCGAAGTCGCCGCGGCAATCGGCTCGGCGCTGAGCGAGGCCTTCGGCGGCGATCCGGTCAGCCTCGATATTGAGAGCGGCACCTCCACCGACAAGGGTGCGAACATGATCGAGGTGAACGGCTACGTCCGCGCGGGATCGCGCAACAAGCAGATCCTGATCCTCGATGAGAACAACCATCTCGACAACGGCTCGGAGAGCTACGTCAATTCGCAGGGCCAGACAGTCAATTACACGAACGAGAATGCAGACGGCATCCTGAACGACCCGAGCAATCCTGATCCCGAGATTCAGGCAATGATCACGCAGGGCACGGTGCAGAACGAGCTCGCCTCGCGGATTGCGGAGCTTCAGGCGAAGATCGATGATCCGATCCTGGGCAAGGACACGCAGGCGGTCACCGCGTGGAAAGCGGAAATCGAAGCGCTGGCGAGCCGTCTCGACTCGACCAACACCGGCACGGTCGATTTCATCAACCTGCCCGATATCCGCGCCTCCGGTGGCAGTATCTACATGCGCGCCGATACGGTTCAGGGCAGCTCTACGGGCACGCTCGACGCGCCGGGCAACGCGCAGATCGTCGTGCATGTCTATTCCGACGCCTTCGTGAATGCCGGTAGCATGGAGATTCCCTCGTCCGACGGGGGCCGGATCTATTTCAACGATGTCTCGGTGACCACGCCTGACGATGTGCAGAGGCTCGCAAATCCCAAGGGCACTCCGATCGACTACAAGATGATCTCGGGCAATGACGCCGGGGAATCCAAGATCGAGCTCGTCACCTACGGCAACGGCTCGATCACGCTGAACGGTGCGATCACCAACCTCGACGGCAGCGTTCTGGTCAACTCGAACTTCGGGGACCTCGACGTGCGCGCCGATATTTCGGCCAAGACGATCAATCTGAGTGCCGGGGGCAACTTCACCCAGGGCTACACGCCCGGACTGCGCAACGAGGGCGGCGAGCCGCGCTCGATCTATGCCGGTTACTTCAATAAGGTCGACAATGTCGTGCGGGACTATCTGGCAGGCGGCTTCGACGTCAGCGGCTACGACGGCGGTTCGATGACGGCCAGCTATGGCAGTTCGATCAGCCTTCCGACACCTTCGGTTCCCGACTTCACGATCGAGCCGCGTCAAAGCTCGATCAAGGCGGGCGCGAATGTCTACATCACCGCCGATCAGCTTAACATCAACGGTCTCATCCAGGCGGGTGTGGGCAGCTACGACGTCACCATCGACGACGGCCTCCTGTCCGATCTGTCGAGCTTCTCGACGACCCAGCCGACGGTGCTGTTCAATCCCTCCGAGCCGGTGAACAACAACATCGTGCGCAAGCCCTATGTGAGCGCCAATGATGTCTGGGTGAAATATGACCCCACCGCGACGAATGCCGAGGGCGTGCAGACCGGCGCAATCACGATTTCTCCGATGATCGTCAAGGGGGGCACGGTGGAGATCACCGGGCAGATCCTCTCGACCGGCGCAGGCAGGATCGAGTCGCTTGACGGATTCGGCAATATCAACGTGACCAACAAGACGTCGCTCCCGGTGGTGTTCGACCGGGTCGATACCGGCGAGGCGGGTGCGAACGGGCAGGGGCTCGAAGGACTTGTGCGGATCACTGATACCGACCCGCTCAAGAAGACGGCGGCGGGCAACAATCTCATCACCGAATATCGCCGCATCGGTCAGACGCTGAAGGTCTATGACAACTCCTCGACCTACGACTCCGTCACGAAAACCTATGGCGAGGGGGCGGACGCCGTTTCGGTGACGCGCATCGTGCCGACGACGCTGGTGAACTCCAGCACGGTCGATAGCGGGCGCAGTGCGAGCTACCAGCCGGTTCTGAACCGCGACATGGTGCTGCTGCAATCCGAGATCATAACGCAGGTCACGAACTACACCCAGAAGACGTTTTACTTCTGGGCGCCGTTCTCGAAGGACATCAAAAGCAAGTCCGACCCTGCGAAGGTGACCAAGCTCGACCCGGACGTCGTGTTCGGCGCGAGCGGCGCCTACGTGACCTCCGAGAACACCTCGATCAACGGCGGCGATTACAGTTACGGCTTCACCGGCGAGCGCACGAGCTACAGCAACGTGAAAGGCGCCGTGACGACCGACGACAAGCGGGTTTTGGGGATCGGGGACGTCTACAAGACCTGGTCAGAGACCTCCACGGCGAACGTGCTCTACAAGCATCGCTTGCGGGCCGATTACCCGATCGACATCGTCTTCAGCGGGTCTGATTCCGGCGCGCTGAACATCACCTCGGGCGGTGATGTGATCTTCAAAAAGACGGTCTCGAACCTCGTTGGTGATACCAATATCACGTCCGATAACGGTTCCGTCGTGACCGCCAGTCCCCAAATTACCGCGACGCTCGGCAATCTCGATATCAGCGCCGAGAACGGCCGGATCGGGGGCGTTTCGGGCGCGTTCCGTGTCGATCAGTCCGAAGGGTCGAGGCTGACCGCGGTGGGCGGCAGCGCCGTGAATATCCGCGAGATGTCGGGCTCGATGACGATCGGCAATGTCGAGGCGAAGGATCGCCCGGCCAATACCGATGCGGCGATCACCGGCACCGTGAAGCTGTTTGCCGATGGCGATATCAAGATGGCGGATCAGAGCACGGGCGCGGTCACCGCGACCTCGGTCGACCTGATCTCGCTTAATGGGAATATCGGCAGCTTGGATAGCGCATTCGCCCCGGTCTGGGTGTCGCTGAATGGTGGCGTGCTCGACGCGACGGCGAACAAGGACGTCGTGATCGGTGCTCGCAGCGGCGATCTGCCGGTCCATAGCGTGACCGCGCAGACCGGATCGGCGACGCTGGCCGCGTTCAACGGTTCGATCCTCGACCGCAACAATATCGAAGTCCGCGATATCCGCTCCGAAAGCGAGCTTGCGAAGCTCTGGACCCAGGACATGGGCCTCGACGACACGGTCGCGCAGGATGCCCGCGCCCAGCAGCAGCTCGATGCGCTCGCCGCGAGCCGCGAGCATGACTACAGGGCCTATTGGAAAGCGCGTACCGACGCGGGTGGCGGTTCGATCAGCTACACGATGGACGCCTCCGATCAGACGGCGCTGCTCAACAGCGGATGGACGCAGGCGCAGCTCGACGATTACATCTCGCAGCAGCAAGGTCTCTATGCCGAGTGGAACAACGAGACCGTCGAGCAGACCAGCTTCACCTACACGCCGACGGCGGATGATCGGGCGGCGGTGCTTCAGGGGATCGGCTGGACCACGGATGAACTCAAGCACTGGATCCGCGCCGGGCTGATCAAGGGGACCGGGGATACCAACACCCGGATCGAAGACCCGAACATCAATGCCTACAAGGACATCAACCTTCTGGCCTCGGATACGATCGGCGAGATGCTCGATCCCTATACCGTCGGCGCGGGCAACGATCTGACGCAGGACCTGCTGGTTCTGTCGCAGGCTGAACCGTCCGATCTCACCTTCACCTCGGATGGCAAGGTCGTGGTGCGCCGTGCCGAAGATCTGAACTTCGCCTTCACCGGGCTGGATACCGCCGGCGCGCCGGTCGGCACGCTGAACGCCGACGCGCTCGGGACGGACGTGTTCCTCGGCGCGGAGACTGCGGCGGCGATCAAGGAAGTCAACGCCGCGGGCGATGTCACGATCAAGCTCGACGGGACGATGTCGGACGCTCATTCGGGCAATCCGGCGGTGACCGGGCGGATCATCGTGCTCGAGAGTGGCAACACCGCGCCGATCGCGACCGAAACCAACCCGCTCACCGTGCAGGTGCGCACCGGCGGTATGCTGACCGCACGCTCCGGCGTCGAGGTAAATATCGCAGCGACGGGCGACCTGCCGCTGGCAGAGGCCTATGCGCCCGGCCCTGTGCGGATCAGCGCGACCGGTGCGATTACCGATGCACTGGCCACCGGCGCTGTGCGGATCAGTGCGGGCAGCCTGAAGTTGACCGGCAGTTCTATCGGCACCAGCGCGGTCGCACTGCCCTTCACGCTGACCGATACGGCGAATGGCGGCGCGCTCGACGTGACCACCACCGCAGGCGACGCCTGGCTGAGTGCGACCGGCGATCTGCCGATTGCCTCGGCCCGGATCGCGGGCGGCGGCAAGATCACGACCGACGGGCTCATGTCCCTCACCGGTACCGATACCCTTGGTTTCGGCACGGGCTCGACGCTGGAACTCGAGACCGCGCTTGGCCTCGACACCTCCGCATCGAGCGGCACGGATGCGAAGGGCGGCACGCTCTCGCTCGTCACCGGCGGGCCGGTCGGCAGCGCAACCAGGCGCTTCGAGACCGCGCTCGGCACGTTCAACTACACAGCGACCGGTACCGATCCGACGCCGCTATGGATGCGAGAGGCGGATGATCTGACCATCGCGTCGCTGACACAGATGACGGCGGATTCGCCCACCGACATCACTGTGGGCGGGGCGCTCACCATCGGCACGATCACCTCGCCGGACGAGGTGCGCCTCGACGCCGCCTCCTTTACCGAGGGCCGCATCGTGGCGAAGCGCACCAAGCTCACGGCGAGCGGCACGATCGGGAGTGTTACGCCCCTTAGCCTGACCACGGGCAGCCTCTACGCCGCGACCGTGGATGGCGATATCCGTCTCGCGCTGAGCGACCGGGCGACCGATTTCGAACAAGTCACCGCGGGCGGCACGGGGGCGATCGCGCTGACCTCGGTCAATGCACCGCTGACGCTGCTGAGCGGTCCGGGGATCACCACGCAGGGCGGGGCGATCGGTCTCGGCGTGACGAGCCTTGTCGCGAATGCCGATATCCTCAGCCATGACGGGGCGATCTCGATCAAATCCGCAGGGCTGCTGCAACAGGCGGCCGGCACCTCGATCGACGCGGGCACCGGCACGATCGGGCTCGACGTCGCGGGCAACATGGTTGCAGCGCATGTGGTGACGCAAAGCACTGCCGACCCGGCGCTGATCGTCGGGGTCAAGGGCGCGCTCTCGATCGCCTCGGGCCAGAGCGGCACCGTGTTCGAAGCGAACGCAGCGGGAGCAGGGACGGTCCTGACCCTCGGGTCGATGACGCCGATCGGCCCGAACGGGTTGCCGGTGGCCTTCGATCATGTCACCGCGACAGTCGCCACTGGCGCGATGCATCTCAACGAGCGCGACGCGATCCGGTTGGATCGGCTGCAGACGAATGACGGCTTGATCGACCTTTATGCAGGCGGCCCGATCACGGTGCGCGATATCGCAGCCGGTGGGGCCTCGCCGATCGTTATCTCGGCCGGGCGGGGCGATATCCGCTCGGACGGCGCGCAGCTTGCGGGGGGCGATTTGCGGCTCTTCGCCTTCAATGGCGCGATCACCGGCGAAACGGGGACGGCCTTCATGGGCGACATGTCCGACGGCGCGACAGGCCATTTCTATGCTGACGGCGACGTGACCTACACCGAGACGGCGGGCGATCTGCGCGCGGGCTTCGCACTGTCGCAAAACGGCGCACTGAAACTGGACTCGGCCAGCGGTCAGATGGCCCTCGGAGTGCTCGGCGCGCGCACCGATCTGACGCTGGCCGCAGATGATGCGTTGCGCGTGACCATCCTCGGCGGTGCGACGGTCGATCTGGCCGACGAGCAGACGCTGCAGCTGATTCATCCCGAGCTCTACGGTCAGCGCGAGGCGCAAGCGCCGAACAACGCCGATCTGCGAGCGCGCAACGCGGGTTCCTCCCTCTATGCGGGGTTGCTGAACGTGCGCGACACGCTCGGGCTGCATGCCGACAATATCGACGCCTATCTCTACGACGTCACCCCGGCGGACGCGCTCGCGCTGACGCTCGACGGGCATGATGACGGCATGGCGGCGCAGGTCGATGTGAGCTCGATCGGCGACGGCCCGGTGCTGTTCATCCCGGAAGCGCAGTATTTCGATGACGTGCGCGGACGTCTGGGTGGCCGCGACCGGGCGCGCGGCACGCTCAACCTCGTGCGAGGGCGGATCACGACAGGCTCCGTCAGCCATGCCGGGCCGGTGCTCAATGGTTATGACGTGGTGATCGGCGGCGATGTCTGGTTCTACCAGCAGGGCTTCTCGGTGCTGGCGCAGGCGGTCTATGACAAGCTCTCGACCGTGGCGGATGCGCAGACGCTGGCGATCAATGCGGGCAAATACAGCTTCAGCCAGTCCAACCGGATCGACCTGAACGTCACCGAGGGGCTGGTGTTGAACCGCCGCCTCGCGGGCACAGGGATCAATGGTGGGCAGGGCTTCGGCTTCAATGTCGGCGTCGAGACCGACCTGCTGGGTTTCCCCTTCACCACGTCGGGCGCAGGTGCGGGCGTCACGACTCCGGGACAGATCATGCGCCTGCCGAGCACGCAGCCCGAGAAGGAAGAGCCGCGCGTGACTTGGGTGGTCTCTTCAGCCGAGTGAGGCCTGGCTCTTCGAATAAACGGGGGCGCAATTGCGGCCCCGTTTGCGCGGCAGCGGCTGATGCCGGTCGTTCTCTGTCGTCAGCGCCTTGGCGCGCGCGGCGTAGCGAGTCCGGTCGAAGTGTGACGCTGCTTCTGCTCGACCTGCCTCCGCCTTGGATGTGACGGGCAGCCGGGACCGCAAGGGCTCGAAGCGGATGTGTGGCCGCGCCGCAGTTCGAAACCGCCCTTCGTCTCTCCTCGACAAGGGCGAAACGGCGTGTCCGACCGGCAGAGACAATTGCACTCGGCGCGGCCGAGCTGGGCAGTCGCACGATCTGGTTGGGTCTGGCAGGAATCTGCTCCGGCCTTCTGGTTCCGTCGCTCGTCATGTAGGTATTTGACCGGCGGCTTCTTTAAGGAGTTGTTCGCGCCGATTTTCCAGCCGCCGACGTCAAGTTACTTCATCATATACAGCGGCCCAGGAAATTCTGCAGCCGCTTCAAACGTGCACAGTGCGAATTCCGTGGAGGGGCTCGAAGCGGACCTGCGTCAGCGGCACGGGCCTGGTTGTCCAATGCGCAGTGTCGCGACCGGCCACGCGTGCGTGTCCTAACCAGATAAATTCAATCGCCTTTACCAGTCGACTCGCAGCATTTCGTCAAGGGTAGCCCGGAGCGCTCAATACCCTGTTTCTTAATGGCATACTGTGCTTCAGTCGCTGGCCTGTTTCTGCTCACGAAAGATAGTGAAAACGCCGCTCGCGATGATGATCGCCGCCCCCACGATCGTCATCGCATCGGGGCTCTCACGCCAGATGAGCCAGCCAAAGAGCGTCGCCCAGAGCAAACCGGTGTAATCCAGAGGCGCCACGACGACCGCAGGTGCGAAACGGAAGGCTTGCGTGATCATCGTCATCCCGGCGGTGCCGAATACCGCGAGCCCAGCGAAAAGCCAGAGATCCTCAGATCGGACCGGCACCCAGACGAATGGCACGATCAGCGCACTTAGCAGCGCGCCTGCGCCCGTCAGGTAAACAAGCAAAGTCCACACGCTCTCGCGGCTGTCCACCCAACGAGCGCTGAGCATCAGCAGCGCATAGACAAGTGCCGTCGCGACTGGCAGCAGTGACACCAGCTGAAACGTCGCGCCGCCCGGGCGGATGATCACGAGAACCCCGAGAAACCCGACCAGCACGGCGAGCCAGCGCCGCCAACCGACCTCTTCCCCGAGGAAAGCGGCTGAAATCACGGTGATGAAGAAGGGGGCGACGAAGATGAGCGCGGTCGCCTCTGCCAGACCGAGATGGATGAAGCTGGTGAAGAACATCATTGCGGCCCCAACCCAGAGCGCACCGCGCAGCAAATGCGCAAGCGGCCGGTGTGACCGCAAGGCTTTGGGACCACCGAAGAGCAGCGCGATCACGATGGTGGCCGGCAGGGCGATCACGTTGCGCAGGAATAGGATCTGCAGGGGAGAATAGCCGGCGGTCAGTGCTTTCGCGAAGGCGTCATTGGCGCTCAGACAGGCCACGCCCATGCACATCAGGAAGATGCCTTGCGTATAAGGTCGCGGCACGTTGGAAATCGCAGAGCTCATCGTCACCTCCCCGAATGGACCAGCCCTACACGGAGGGTTCAAACAAACCAGACCTACACTGCCGAAGGGAGCGCGGAAAGCGCGACATGGTTTTGGGGGGTCGCCTTCGGGCTTGGCGAAAGCCGCGGCCGCTCAAGGCGGGGGCAAACGTTGTTCGATTATTCGGATGCAGTTTGGGGTGAGCTACCCCCTGAAATTCGGACACTGACATAAGCTACGATTTGCAGTCTGCTGATCTTCGACGAGAAGGAGATCAGAGATGTCGCAACGCAAGCAGCACGCGCCCGAGTTCAAGGCAAAGGTCGCGCTGGAAGCCCTGAAGGGTGAAGAGACAGCGGCCGAGCTGGCGAGCCGGTTCGGGGTGCATCCGACGATGATCCATCAATGGAAGCGGGCCCTGCTCGAAGGCGCGTCCGGCGTGTTCGAGCGCGGGGGCCGCAAGAAGCCCGAGATCGACGAGGAGCAGGTGAAGGAGCTCCACGCCAAGATCGGGGAGCTGGCGGTGGCCAACTCTTTTTTGGAACGAAAGCTGAAGCCCTGGGGCGGGAAGTGAGGCGCGGCATGATCGAGCCTGACCACCCGGACCTGTCGATCGGCCAGCAGTGCAAGCTGCTGTCGATCGCGCGCTCGTCTTTCTACTACACCCCCAAGGGCGAGACCGAACAGAACCTCGGCCTGATGCGACGGATCGACGAGCAGTTCCTGGAGACCCCGTTCTTCGGCGTCCGGCAAATGACCTGGCATCTGCGTAACGACGGACACTTGGTGAACGAGAAGCGGATACGGCGACTGATGCGCCTGATGGGGCTGATGCCGATTTACCAGAAGCCCAACACCAGCAGGCCCGCAAAGGGCCACAAGACCTATCCCTACCTGCTGCGAGGTCTGCGAGTGGATCGCCCGAACCAAGTCTGGTGCTCGGACATC
Source organism: Thioclava electrotropha (assembly GCF_002085925.2). Classification (NCBI taxonomy): domain Bacteria; kingdom Pseudomonadati; phylum Pseudomonadota; class Alphaproteobacteria; order Rhodobacterales; family Paracoccaceae; genus Thioclava; species Thioclava sediminum. Next base: position 3,180,819 of record NZ_CP053562.1, on the reverse strand, counting down.
ACCTACCTGCCCATGAGGCGCGGGTTTCTATACCTCGTCGCGATCATGAACTGGCACACGCGAAAGGTCTTGGCCTGGCGGATCTCGAACACGCTGGAGGCCGACTTCTGTGTCGAGGCGCTGAACGAGGCCATCCACAAGTTCGGGCCGCCCGAGATAATGAATACGGATCAGGGTTCTCAGTTCACCTCCTTCGCTTGGACGGATCGGCTCCGCCGGTCGGGCGTGAAGATCTCGATGGATGGGAAAGGCCGGTTTCTCGATAACATCTTCATCGAGAGGCTGTGGCGCACCCTGAAATACGAGTGCGTCTACCTGCATGCCTGGGAGACAGGATCGGAGACAAGGGCGGCGATCCGGAAATGGATGACCTTCTACAACCACCAGCGCCCTCACTCAGCCCTCGGCGGCAAGCCACCGGCGCTGGTCTATTGGCAGAGAAATGATATCAACCAACCCGGTCAGCAGGTGCAACGAGTAGCTTAAATTACGCCAGATCCTGTCCAAGAGACGGGGAGTAGCTCAAACTCTGAAGGAGCAGACGAATGCGAAAAAGCCGTTTCACCGAGGCGCAGATTATCGGGATGATCAAGGAGCAGGAGGCATGCATGCCGACAGCTGATGTGTGCCGCATGCATGGCCTCAGCCCGGCGACCTTTTACAAGTTCAAGGCCAAGTATGGTGGCATGGAGTGTCAGCAATTTCGTATTCCCAAAGCCCGCCTCAAAGCCGTTGTGGCGGGATGCGCAGGCTGATCGAGAGAGAATGTGCGTCATTCTCGAAGGTCGGCGGATCGACCGGAGTGGAACTGCCAGTCTCCGGCTTGCTGGATGAAAAGCTCCCTGGGAAATCAGAAAGCGCCTAATATTTGAGCACGTCAGAATCCTTCGAAGCGCCATTGGACGTTACAGCTCCTCTCCACAATTCTGCCCCCAGATTTTGGGGATAACTGCACTTTGGGCTTGAACCGGTCATGCGGTGACGCAGCGTCCAGGGCAGGACGACATGGCCTTCCGGCGCCAAGCGGACCTTCAATCCGATCCCAGCCAATTACTGGAGCGGGTTTGTTGATAGCCCGACATCGATGGCTCGTTGTGCTTGCAGAACGCGACCTGGGCGAAACTACTGTAGGACGAGATCATCAGAAGCCTGAGGAGCCGGGTAAAACTTGAAACGACTGGTTTCTTTTGGAGCCTCTAAAATGCACCGCGGCGCCGAAAAGCGCCGCGGTGTCTTCGTTTAGGCCTGTGAGCGCTCAGAACTTCGCGCTCAGAACTTCGCGTTGAAGGAAACCTGCAGCGCGTGGCTCTCATAGTTGTTCGAGAAGGTCCCCGAGATCCCGGCATGCAGGCTGGAGGAGAACGTCCCGGTCTGGCTGAGCGGCACGTCGATCCCGACATCCGCCGTCACCCAGTTCATGTCGAAGCCATCGACCGGGGTTGCGCTGGAGGGCAGCCCGACGAAAGCGGTCTGAACGAGCTGATCGTCGCCGCTGACCTTGTTGTACTTGATCGCACCGGACAGCGTCGGGGCCTGTGCGCTCGACGACAGCGCATATTGGCCACGCATCCCGGCGGAGGCGACGGTCACGGTGCCGGATTGATCCCCGACAGACAGGTTCCACGCGCCCGCGCCGGTTTCGTCGAAGCCGTCCACCGAGAGGTGATACATTTCGAGCGAACCCGTCGGGCCGAAGCGAAGACGATCTTGGCCGAACATGTACTCGGCATCGATCGCGCCGAAGACCTGATGGCCATCCGTGCTCGCCCGTGCGGTGGATCCCATGACATTGCGGCTCATGTCGTAGGAAAGATCCTGATAGCCGATCATGAACTGCGCCGCGCCGCCATTGCCGAAGGCTGTTCGCACGAAGCCACCGACGAAGCCGCCGGAGCCATCGATGCTGCCGCGGCTCTGATCGGCATCGGAGGTGCCGTCCGAGTAGCCGCCGAAGACGCCGACCGAGACTTGATTGCCGACGAATTTCTCGCCGCCCAGCATCATGTAATGCGACTTGACGTCATAGCCGATCGCATTGGTGGTGCGGTCGTAATTGGCTTTCTGGGCCCCCGCCGAGACGAAGGCATAGGTGTCGTCCCCGATCTTCCACGAGGTCGGCCCGCCCATCGTCGAAAGCGTGACCGATCCGTTTTGCGCCTGCGCAACCGGACGACCGATCCCTTTCGTGATGTTCTGCCCGAACTCGAAGCCGACAGCGCCGAAGGCGGGCAGGAAGCTGTAGCCCGTCGTCTCGAGCATGTCGTTGCGTGCGACCGGATCCGTGATCGCCATGATGTCGCTGATCGCGCTCTGATAGGTCTCTGCATTCCCGATATCGAGATAGGGGATGTTGGCGGCCGCATCGAGACGACCGGCGGTCGCGAACTGGTAGCGGGTCGCCGTCTGCTCGACGATCGGCGCGAAGATCGGCGCGATGCGCATCGTGACGTTGTTGCCCGCGACATCGCCGAGATCGATGATGTAGTTCAGGTTGAGGTTGCGAAGATCCTCGACCACGTCCTGCGTATAGAGGCCATTGGCCTGCATCGCTGCTACGATATCGGCGGGCACCGCGCCGCCGCCGGTATAGCCGAGATCCGCGACCGTCACGCCCAGCGAGTCGGCCATCGCCTGCAGCTTGTCATCCAGATAGGTCGAGCTGTCGACGCCCAGATTGCCATATTGCCACTGGCCGGCGCTCAGGTTGTACCACGCGATGAGCTGGGCCTCGTCCGAGGCGACGGCCGTACCGGTCGCGTCCCAGAAGATCGCTTTCGGCAGCATGCTGTTGTCGATCAGCGAGTTGCCGAAATAGGTGGCCAGAACGCTATTCGACAGGTTCGTCGCGTCGAGCGTGTTGGCGTTGTTCGCAATGGTCATCTCGGCGGAGGTGCTGTCGAAGAAGCCGATGCCTGCCTCTTCCTGACCGCCATCGCCGAAGAGCCCGTCGGGCAGGTTGAACTTCGAGATGTAATCGGGATCGAAGAGTGCCGCGGTCTGGGGATCGCTCGGGTCGAAGGGGGTGAAGCTGTCACCCGAGCCGGTGCCGAGCTGCACCTTGAAGGCGATAATGCGGGCGCCGGTGAGGTTCGACGTCTTGCCGTAGGTGTAGTATTCGGTGATGTCGCCGCTCGATTGCGTCGAGAGCATGATATCCATCGGCGTCGGGCCGGTCAGCTGCGTCTTAACCCGTTTGCCCGAGCCGGGAGGGGCCGTGCAGGTGAAATCCGGCGTGTTCGCCATCAGGCAGTTGGTGATGTCCTTCGGATTGTTCGTGTTGGGAAAGTCGGCGTTGACCTCCCCCGTCACGGCCTTGAGGCCGGGCGGCTGCACGCCTTCCGCCGGATCGGAGAAGATAAGACCATCGCCGGTCACGCTGATGACGGGTGCGTCATCAAAGGTGCCCGACCAGGCCGGATTCCCGAGGCACAGCAGCAAAGCGGCGGGTGCTACGGTGCGTTTCAAATTTGTGAGTAGTGTATTCGACATTCTTTATCCCCATTCCCCAAGGCCATCGCCACGACAAAATCTGCGCGCGAACCAAACGACTCTTCACTCGATCGTACTGACGACATGTCCGTGCGTTTGCCTCGGCGCGTTTCTGAAGTTCCCTCGCACGGGCTTCGGCAATCACACTAATGTTACCCTTGCACGCATTCGTTGATTTGCATCAATGAATTTGTAGTCCGGTTAAAGTGTTGCGGATAAATCGCTCGCCCCGCGGGGGGTGGCATTATCGTGCCGCATATTGACGGAGAGAAGGCTGCAGAACCGAAGTCATGCACGCGCCCGGCCATATGCAGTGTCAGACGGCCGATGAAAACTTGGCACAGGTCGCCTGCGCCAAAGCCGTCCTATTTGGTGAAGGTGAAGAAGACACGACAGCCTTCCAAAGCCCGTTGCGTTGTCTGGTCACTTCATACCGATCCACCCTACGAGCAATATACCGATGAACGGGAGGCGCTAAAGTTCGTCAGCGCCGCCGAGAGCAATCTTTGGCGCACTCGAAATGCCTGCCTTTGGCGGCGCCCGCTTCCCGATCTTCGAGGCGGATCGTCACTTTAGATATCGAGAGCACGGGTGTCCTGAAGGGCAAAGACGAGACGGATACTAAGATGGAAGCAGATCTCCACGAAGAGGCCGGAGCTTCGGTGAACGAAGTCTGACGTGTCCGTCCCGTCACGCTGAGTGCTATCGCGCAGCGCGTATTCCGAATTCCCTCAGGTGCCATATATCATTTGGGCGGATAGCCCGCTCACGCACCTGTGCTATCCTATTCCACTAAGGCCTGGGGAGGCTGAAAGTCGGAGGGGATATGAATACGCTCAACAAGGAGGGTTTAAGCGGGGTGTCCCAAGCTGCGCCGCGGCGCAGGAGTGATGCGTGCATTTGTTTCGTGGGGCCGCGGGAGATTTTCAGCGATGTGATCGTTCGGACGCTCGAGAGCGAGGTGCCGGAGATCCCGGTGGTCCGCGTAGACTATCTGGAGGAAATCCCTCAACGCCGCGATGAGAATGCCCGCTTTCCGAATGGCGACAGGATTTCCACTTTGATCGTGGAGGAAGGCAACGCCGCAGGACTGAAAGCGTTCATCGCGGCGCGGGGAGAAGCTCTTTCGCGCATGCGCTTCGCGATTGCCTATACGGAGGACAGGCCTGACAGGGAAGCAATGGATTTCCTTCGATCGGGCGCCCTGCTCGATCAGGTGAGCTTCCTGCCGATGAACATCAACATCACGACTTGGATGCTGACATTGCGCATCATCCTGTCGGGGGGGCACGTTGTCCCGCCGGCGCTTCTTGAAACCGGACTGACTGTGTCGAAAGCGGCCTCGAGAAAGCTTGCCGAGCCGGGCCTCGACCTGGAGCCGACGCCGGACGTGATGGACACGCTGACGCGGCGCGAACGGGAGGTGTTACAACTTCTGGCATCCGGACAGCAGAACAAGAACATCGCGGATCGCCTTCAGGTCTCAGAGCACACTGCGAAGATCCATACGCATCGGATTATCAACAAGCTCGGCGTGAGTAACCGGACAGCGGCGGCTATCTGGTATCACCGTCACGAGGCAAGAGCCTCACTTTAGTAGAAGATATGGAACGCCTCGCCGCGCGGAAACGGCGGGCGGGGTTAGGGTATCGGTTTTCGCAAATTGTCTGATCAGGCCGCTTGAGCGTCATGCCGCGCAGGCACAGCATCGACATTGCCATCGGCAGAACCAATGCAAGTTCGTCCGCGCGGTTGAGATATTCGCAAAGAGAGAATGCATCGCCGGCCGCTCCGCTGAGCTTTGACAACAACGCGCATGTGCTCTCGATCAGCCCGCCATGCCGTTGGAGGTGAAGGCGCTCATCGAAACGCTCAGGCCAAAGATACTCTGACCCAATAATCACCGGATCGTCGAGCCAATCCGCGCGCGAATTGCAGGCGCCCTCGGTGATTTCGAACCAAACCTGCTTTCGGGTCTTGCTCTGGATGATCGAAGCTCGTTCTTTCACCTGACCAGCGGCTAAGACATCGGCGACTTTCAATGTCACGAGATCACATCCTCGGAGCTTAGTTTCGATGGCGAGATTGAAGAGCGCCAGGCTGCGCACCTTTTTGGCGATTTCCAGCCCCACGCGGATCGCTCAGACATGCTTTGGCAGCAGTGGTCGCTTCTGCCCGACGATGCGCCCCTTGTTCCAAGCGGGAAGGAGGGAACGAATGAAAGGTAGGTTTTCAGTTTGCACGGGTGTTCTCCCAGTCCACCACGCCCACCTCATCACCAACCCGACGTTGGCGCCTAAGCTTAGCACATCAGAGTGCGATTGAAGCGAATGCCAGGATCAAGCCCAAAAATGAACCGGATTGGTAGAGCTCGGACCTATCGCTCTCGATCGGTTTTCGCCTTGATCACGCTGCGCACCAACTTGCCAAAGGCGCGGTCCTTTTGGCGGCGCTCCGCAAGGGTGGCGGAGTTGAAGGTCTCCTCCGCCTGGAGCTTGCGCCAGCGCGCGAGCCGCGAGGCGTCGAGGCTGCCGTCCTCGATAGCGGATCGGACAGCGCAGCCGGGCTCTGTCTCGTGGCGACAGTCGGTGAAGCGGCAGCTCGCAGCCAGCGCCTCGATATCTTCGAACACGTCGGCGATGCCTGCGGCAGCGTCGGTCAGCTGCACTTCGCGCATGCCCGGCGTGTCGAGAACGAGGCAGCCGCTGGGCGTGCCGTGCAGCTCGCGCCGGGTCGTGGTGTGCCGGCCTTTGGCATCGTCCTCGCGGATGCCTTGTGTGGAGATGGCCTGCGTGTCGAGGAGCGCGTTCGTCAAGGTGGATTTGCCCACGCCGGAGGAGCCGAGGAAAGCAACAGTGCGGGCGGGCTTGCACCAGTCGGCCAGCGCCTCGACGGGCGCGGCGCTGCGAGCGTCCAGCGCCACGACCGGCACCCGCTCCGACACCGCTCTCGCCGCTTCGACAAAGGACGCGGTGTCGTCGGTCAGATCCGCCTTGGTCAGGACGATCACGGGGTCGATCCCGGCTTCGAAGGTCAGCGCGACGTAGCGCTCCAGCCGCGCCACGTTGAAATCCGCGTTGCAGGAGGTGACGACGAAGACGGTGTCGATGTTCGCCGCGACAAGCTGCACCTCGCGGCCCGTGCCCGGCGCACGACGCTTGATCAGGCTCTTGCGCTCCAGCACGCGGCTCGACTTCGGGCGCACGCGGTCGAGCAGCAACCAGTCGCCGACCGTGGCGCCCGGTCCCGGCGGGATTGTCTGGTTTATGCCGTCACCCGCTACCTGCAAACCGCTGCGATGCACGGCACACACACGCACCGGCGGTGTCGCGGTCAGCGCATCAACGTCTATCTGCCGTGCGAAGGCCGGGCCCCAGCCCAGCCGCTCCAGCGCAGAGGGCGCGCGCCGTTTTGGCGTGCCTCCGGGCAGGAAGGCGGAGTAGTCGCGAACCATGTGCCTGCCTACCAGAGCGCCGGGTCGTCGAAGGCGGCGACACAGCGGGCGGTGCCGCGCAGGGGCGTCAGCGGCGCGTCGGTCAGGGACTGGGCGATCCAGCCCTGTGACTGCTGGAGTGGCTGCGGCGCCGGCAGGTCGGCCTCCGAGACGGGCTCGAAGCCCACGCGACCATAGAAGGCCTGGTCGCCATAGGTCACGGCGATGTCCACATCCTCCCGCCGGAGCGCGTCGAGGCCGTGGGCGATCAGCCGCTGCCCGATGCCCTTGCCTTGATGCGCTGTCGCCACAGCCACGGGCGCCATCATGAAGACCGTGCGCGGATCGCTCGCATAGGTGAGGCGCGTGAAGAAGATCCCGCCGAGAAGCGTGCCGTCCTCCCAAGCGCTGAAGACGCGCAGATCTTCAGCGGGCGTCTCCACGATCAGGCGGCGCGCGAGGGCGCCGATCAGCGCGCCTTCCTCCGCGCCTTCCGAGGCCGCGTAGGTCGCTCTGAACAGCTCCGCAATCGCTTCGGCGTAGGTGGTGTAGTCCGTTGAATAGTCCATGTCTCGATCCTCTCTGGTGCCTGGTGGGGTCAGACCCGCTCCAGCACGAACATCTCGTATCCGAACTGCCCGCATCCGGCCTGATTCAAGGCGATCTCGCGGTGCAGGTCGTCGAGGACTCGGCTCCCCGCGAGGTCCAGCTCTAAGGCCTCGAGCCGCGCGGTGAGCGGGCGGTAGTAGGTGTCCATCGCCTCGCGCCCCATGTCGAAATGTCCGAGGACGCGGTAGCCCGCGCGCTTCGCCTGTGCGACGCGGCTCGCGGGCGTCGTCATCGCGGGGTATTCTGCGGCCCAGAAGGCGCGGACCTCGTCTTCGGGTTTGTCAGTCCGCCAGACCATGTCGGAGAACACGAGGACGCCGCCGGGGCGCAGGAGCGCCCGCCAGTCCGCAAGCGCCTTTTCAACGCCAAGGATATAGGCGCTGCCCTCGGACCAGATCACATCCCAGGGACGCTTTGAGGTCGGGATTGCGGCCATGTCGACGTTCTGCACCTCGATCCGGTTGTTGAGTCCGCGCGCCGCGATCCGCGCCCTGAGCTTGTCGAGCGCCAGCTCGGCCGTGTCAGTGGCCGTGATCCGCGCCATGCTCGCCTCGGCCAGCGTCATCGTTGCCATGCCGGGCCCGCAGCCGATCTCGAGGATCGTCTCGGGCGCGAACGGCACCATCGCCAGCGCCCGACGCGTCGCCTCGGCCATTCCCGGGCCCCACCAATCGAGGTCGGCGAACACCTCCATGAACCCGGCCATGTAGGCGTCGTGGGCGTTCATGTCCTTGGAGACCAGCGCGACCAGCCCGGCCTCCGCGCTGGAAAACCCCTGCGACATCAGCCACGAGCGGTGCAGATCGGGTGCGACGCGCTCGACCTCTTCGTGCCAGTCCTTGAGGCTCGATTGCCCCAGCAGAGCCGCCAGAAGGTCGCGCGACCGCGTCTTCTTCGCGATTTCGTGCTCCAGCGTCTCAAGCCGTTGGTTCAGCATCTCTCGGTGGAGCTCTCCATCGAGGCAGGCCTGACACTCTTTCAAGCTAAGGCCGCCCGCCTGGAGCTGCTGCATCAGACGCAGCCGCTGCCGGTCGGCGTCGGTGTAGACGCGATAGCCATTAGCCTGCCGCTGGCCCTGCAGCAGGCCGAGCTTCTCGTAATAGAGCAGCGTCGCGCGCGACACGCCCACTCTCTCCGCCAGTTCCGAAATTCGATACATCAGTCGCCCTATCCGCTCACACCGATTCTCATCACTAAAGGCGGTGCTAAGGTGTGAAGCTATAGACAGGTCAACAGAAAATCGCGTCGGTCTGCGCTTTCATCGCATCGGAAACACCATGCTTTCCTTCACTGTGCCATAGGCGAAACTCGTGTCGATTGATCCTATGCCGCCGACGCGGTGGAGGCGTGCCCGGATGAAACGCTCGTAGTCATCCAGAGAGTCGACCACGACACGCAGTTGGTAATCGGTCTGGCCGGTCATCACATGGCATTCCAGAACCTCGTCCATGCGGTCGACCTCGCGTTCGAAGGTCTGGACGGTGGTTTCGTCGTGCCGCTCGAGGCGGATGCGAACGAAAGCGGTGATCGGCAACCCATAGGCGCGTGCGTCTACCCGCGCCGCGTAGCCACGGATCACACCTTCCTTTTCGAGGTTGCGCAAGCGGCGCAGGCAGGGCGATGGCGAAAGACTGACCGCAGCGGCCAGATCCTGGTTCGACATGCGCCCGTCCTGTTGCAGGGCGCGGATGATCTGGCGATCTTTTTCGTCCATGTTTCAGCCTCCGGTTAGCAGATTATGCCAATCAGATGTCAAATAAGGGTAAATAACGCAATCCACGACATGCGAGGTCGCGATATTCTGCTGAAAATAGGAGGTCGCACATGTCCCAATCCCAAGGTTTCGCCACCCGCGCCATTCACCTCGGCTACGATCCGCTGAGACACGAGGGCGCCCTCACGCCGCCCCTGCATCTGACCTCGACCTTCGCCTTCGAGACCGCCGAGGCCGGGGGCGAGACCTTTGCCGGGGACCGCGCGGGCTATATCTATTCGCGCATCTCGAACCCCACGCTCGATTTGCTCGAACGCCGGGTGGCGGCTTTGGAGGGGGCCGAGGCGGGGCTTGCGCTCGCCTCCGGCATGGGCGCGATCACCTCCGTTCTCTGGACGCTTCTGTCGCCTGGCGATGAGGTGATCGTCGACAAGACGCTTTACGGCTGCACTTTCGCTTTCATGCATCACGGGCTGACGAAGTTCGGGATCACGGTCACCCATGTCGACCTGACCGATCCGGCGAACCTGAGCGCCGCCATGACCGAGCGCACCCGCGTGGTCTATTTCGAGACGCCGGCAAACCCGAACATGCGTCTGGTCGATATCGCGGCGGTCTCCGCCATCGCCCACTCGGGAGGCGCGCAGGTCGTCGTCGACAACACCTATGCCACCCCCTATCTGACGCGGCCGATCACGCTCGGAGCCGATCTGGTAGTGCATTCGGCCACCAAATATCTGGGCGGCCATGGCGATCTGGTCGCAGGCGTCGCGGTCGGACGGGCCGAGGCGATCACCGAGATCCGTCTGGTCGGCATGAAAGACATGACGGGGGCAGTCATGGCGCCCTTCAACGCGATGCTGATCCTGCGCGGCCTCAAAACCCTTGCCCTGCGCATGGAGCGTCACTGTGCCAGCGCGCAGGTGGTGGCCGAGTGGCTGGAGAACCATCCCGAGGTGGCCACAGTGCATTATCCGGGTCTCAAGAGCTTCGACCAGCACGACCTCGCCGGCCGCCAGATGGCGAAGGCGGGGGCGATGATCGCCTTCGAACTGAAGGGCGGGCTGGAGGCCGGGCGGCGGATGATGAACGGGCTGCGCATGATCGCGCGGGCGGTGTCGCTGGGCGATGCGGAAACCCTGATCCAGCACCCCGCCTCGATGACCCATTCCACCTACACCCGCGAGGAACGGGCGGTGCATGGCATCAGCGACGGGCTGATCCGGCTCTCGGTCGGGCTGGAAGACGTGTCGGATATCCTCGATGATCTGGACGGCGCCCTTGCGCCCGCCCGCGTCATGCGTAGCGCCTGAGATTTGCGAGGTTAGGATGAGCTCCGACGCACAGCATCTGAAGATCCTCGAGCAGCGGCTGCTTTGGCTGTCGCACTGGATGATCCACCACGCCAACCACATCCGCCCCAAGGTGGATGGCATCAAGATCGGTGGTCACCAAGCCTCTTCGGCATCAATGGTGTCGATCATGACGGCGCTCTATTTCTCGGCGCTGCGGCCCGAGGATCGGGTGGCGGTCAAGCCGCACGCGTCGCCGGTGTTTCATGCGATCCAGTATCTCATGGGCCATCAGACCCGTGAGAAGATGGAGGCGTTCCGGGGCCTCGGCGGTGCGCAAAGCTACCCGAGCCGCACCAAGGATGTCGATGACGTGGATTTCTCCACCGGTTCGGTCGGGCTTGGCGTCGCGATCACCGCTTTTGCATCGCTGGTGCAGGATTATGTCGCGGCCAAGGACTGGGGCGCGGATCTGCCGCTCGGGCGCATGGTGGCGCTGGTCGGCGATGCCGAGCTGGACGAGGGCAATGTCTACGAGGCGCTGCAAGAGGGCTGGAAGAACGACCTGCGCAATTGCTGGTGGATCATCGACTACAACCGCCAGTCGCTCGACGGGATCGTGCGCGAGGGGCTGTTCGGACGTGTCGAGAAGATCTTCGAAGCCTTCGGCTGGGACGTGGTGCGGGTTAAATACGGTGCGCTGCAACGCGCGGCGTTCGAGGAACCCGGCGGCGCGGCCTTGCGCGACTGGATCGACGGCTGCCCGAACGCGGAATACTCAGCGCTGACCTATATGGGCGGCGCGGTCTGGCGCAAACGTCTGATGGATGATCTGGGCGATCAGGGCGATGTGACGGCGTTGATCGAGCGGCGCTCGGATGCAGAGCTGGCGGCCCTGATGGAAAATCTCGGCGGCAACTGTGTCCATACCATGGCCGAGACCTTCGCCTCCATCGACCATGACCGGCCGACCTGTTTCCTGGCCTATACGATCAAGGGCTGGGGCACGCCCATCGCGGGACACAAGGACAATCACGGCGGGTTAATGACCAAGGCGCAAATGGCCGAATGGCAGCGCCATATGAATGTGCCCGAGGGGCAGGAATGGGAGCCTTTCGCGACGGTCGTCGATGTCGAAAGCTTGCGCGCCTTCCTCGATCGCGTCCCGTTCTTCGCCAAGGGCGCGCGTCGCTACAGCGATGCCAAGCTGCCCACGCCCGCGCTCTCGGTCGTGTCTGATCGGGAGATCTCGACGCAAGCGGCTTTCGGCAAGATCCTCGACGATCTCGCTAAGGGCGACAGCGCGCTCTCCGAGCGGATCATGACCACCTCGCCGGACGTCACGGGCACCACCTCGCTCGGGCCTTGGGTCAACCGGCGCAAGCTCTTCGCCCGCACCGCGCGAGAAGATGCTTTCATCGAACATCGCATCCCCTCGACCGCGAAATGGGAATTTACCCCGCAGGGCCAGCACATCGAGCTTGGCATCGCCGAGATGAACCTGTTTCTGCTACTCGGGGCCGCGGGCCTGTCGCACAGCCTGTTCGGCAAGCGCATGATCCCGATCGGCACGGTCTACGACCCCTTCATCCATCGCGGCCTCGATGCGCTGAACTACGCCTGTTATCAGGACGCGCGGTTCCTGATCGTCGGCACCCCCTCGGGCGTGACTTTGGCACCCGAAGGCGGAGCACATCAGTCGATCGGCACGCCGCTCACCGGGATGGCGCAGGACGGGCTGGCGAGCTTCGAGCCCGCTTTCGCGGACGAGCTGGCGGTCATTATGGAATGGGCCTTCGACTATCTCCAGCGCGATGGCGAGGGAGACCCCGACGAGCGGACCTGGCTCCGCGACGAGACCGGTGGATCGGTCTATCTGCGTCTGACGACGAAACCGCTGGAGCAGCCCGGCAAGCGGCATGACGACGCCTTCCGGCAGGGCGCTATTGACGGGGCCTACTGGCTGCGTCCGCCGGGGCCGAATTGCGAGGTGGTCATCGCCTATCAGGGCGCCGTCGCCGATGAGGCCATCGCCGCGGCGGGCATCATCGCGGAAGCGCGCCGGGACGTCGGCGTGCTGGCCGTGACCTCGGCCGACCGGCTGAATGCGGGTTGGACGGCGGCACAACGCGAACGGGCGCATGGCAACGGTGCGGCGCGCTCCCATGTCGAGCAGCTTCTGGCGCCCCTGCCACGGCATTGCGCCTTGGTAACGGTGATCGACGGCCACCCGGCGACGCTCGGTTGGCTCGGCGCGGTTGCGGGCCACCGGACCATCTCGCATGGGGTCGAGCATTTCGGGCAAACCGGCACGATCGGCGATCTTTACCGGCATTTCCGCATCGACCGCGAAGCAATCATTGCCTCCGTCAATGGCCTGACGATGGGCGCGCGGTGCGCTTGAAGGCACACATCAAGACAAGCGGGCCAGCGACGGTTCAAGCGCCCTGTTTCTGGTAGACACTCCTGACGAAAACACTCCCAACCGCGATCATCGCAACCGGGCGAACTACCAAACAAGCTTACCGGAAGCATCTAAGATTTTCCAAAGCCAAGGGCAGTTCTACGTTCTTCGTGCAAACCTCGATGGTTCAGGCTCGGCTTGCCGCATGAAGGTCAGCTTCCTCAGGGCGCGATATCTGCCTTCGCGACTGCAGCGAAGGACCGCTTCCCGCCGATTCTGTGGAAAAACACCCGTTCGCGATTGCAGAAATTGGAAGCTTTCGTGATGTGCGACTGCCTTTCCTATAAGGCTTTCCGCGGTTGCTGCGGTGCGGGAAAGATCTTCGCCAGCTTCCTGAGGTTCTGGGCGGTTGCGGCGAGGAGAAATTCGTCATTTGCGCCGCACGGGCCACGTAGTCGGAGGCGTCCGAGGCCAAGGATGCGTTTGAGGTGCGCGAAGAGCATCTCGACTTTCTTCCGAAGCTTCATCGAGACCTCGTATTGCCTGGTCTTTGCGATGTCCCTGGCGACCTGGCGGGCGTCTTCGTGTTCCTCGCGGGTGATGGACCGGAAGTCCATGTTCGGGCAGCAGTGCTGCTTCGAAGGGCAGGCCTGACAGATGTGCTTCAAGCCGCGGTATTTGGCGACGCCCTTGCCGGTCGGTCCTCTGTTCGGGTCGGAATAGTTCCGGCGGAACTGCTTCAGCGTCTGACCCTCTGGGCAGATGTATTGATTGTTTTCGGCGTCCCACTCGAAGTCGGCCCGAGTCCAGGTGCCATCGTTACGGCCCGACTTGTCCAAGACGGGGATGTGCGGCGCGATCTTGCGCTCGACCAGCCAACCCAGCATCGGCCCGGTGCCATAGGCGGTATCCGCGATCAGGCGTTCGGGATGCAAATCGAACTTGGCCTTCACCCGGTCCAGCATGGTGCGTGTCGAGCCGACCTCCGCCTGCCGGATCGACCGCGTCGCCTCGACATCCACAATGACGCCGTGATCCGTGTCGATCAGGTAGTTGTCTGAATAGCTAAAGAATGCCGGACCCTTGCGCGCTGCCGTCCACTGGCTGGCCGGGTCGGAATGCGAGGTGAACTTGGGCTGGACCTCGCTGGCGGCACCGAAGGCGGCCTCGTCCAGCGTCTCAAGATACTCGCGAACGGCGCGGGGCGCATCCGTCGGATCGATTTGCGAGGCGTCCCACTCTTCCTTCGGCGTCGAGTTCTGCTTGTTCGCATCCGCCTCGATCAGGCTGGCATCGACCGCCATGCGCTGCCCGCTCACCAGGCCTGCCTCGATGCAGCGTGCGACCGTCATCTCGAACAGGTGGCGTAGCAGCTCGCTGTCACGAAACCGGCCATGGCGGTTCTTCGAAAAGGTGGAGTGATCCGGCACCCGGTCAGCAAGGTCGAGCCGGCAGAACCAGCGATACGCCAAGTTCAGATGCACCTCTTCGCAGAGGCGCCGCTCGGACCGGATGCCGGAGCAATAGCCGACCAGAAGCATGCGGATCAGCAGTTCGGGGTCGACAGACGGACGGCCCGTGTGACTGTAGAAATCCGCAAGATGAGCACGGATGCCGCTCAGGTCGACGAACCGGTCGATGGATCGAAGTAGGTGATCTTGCGGAACATGGTCCTCCAGCGAAAACTCATAGAACAGCGCTGGCTGAGCTTCCTGCTTCGGTCCCATCATCGCCAATCCTCCCACCTGATGTCGGAATTGAATCAGCGCCACGCCCAGCAATCAAGCGCGAGTTTTTCAACGGAATACGCCCATTCTGGTCTCGGAGTTCGTCGTTCCGCGAGAATTTCTTAAAGCAGTTTATGCACTTGGGCGGCCATGCGTAATGGACGCGCAATCCAATTCTCAGAGATGGGTTTTCCATAAACCGAAGCCCGAAGTGCTCGGGACGGCTTCGGTTTACAGGATTGAGCGTTATGCCGAGGTTGCCGCAACGCCCTGAACGAGAACCGGCTCAAAATAGGTCTTCGAGCGCCCGCCGATCGTGATCGGGTCGATCATCGAGACGCATTTCTGGTAATGCGCGGTCTTGCGGTGATCCTCGAGCGCGTCATCGCTTTGAAAGATTTCGTAGACGAAGAAATTGTTCTCGTCCTCGGGGTCGTGCAACAGGTCGAAGCGCAGGTTGCCCGGTTCTTCGCGCGTGCCGTCGCAGTTGATCTTGAAAGCTTCGAGGAAAGTCTCGCGCGTGCCCGGCTGCACCTTGATATTCACCAGTTGGATCAGCATTCAGAAGTCCTTTCTTGCAGGTCTCACGTGCCTGGGGCACGCCACATGGATTGGGTCACGCCGTCGGCCACGAGCGCGCGCTGCGCGGCATAGGCGCGCTGCCAGCGCTCGCTCGCCTCGTCGTAGAGGTCGCGCAGCGCGCTGTTCGGTTGGTATTCATCTTCGATGCAGGACCATGCCGCGCCTGCGTCCTTGAGCGAGCCGAACTGGCCCGCCCCGGTCGCCGCGGCAGCCGCACAGCCAAGCGCAGTGGCCTCCTTCACCTTGGAGGTCGCGACTGGCAGGCCGGTGACATCCGCAAGGATCTGCGCCCAGTGCGGGGATTTTGACGCGCCTCCGGCAAAAACAATGCGCGTGGGACGCTCGCCGGTCAGGGCGAAGACCGCCTCGAGATTGCGATGGGCGACGATGGCGGCATTCTCCTGCAATGCGCGGAAGATCGCAGCTGGGCCGGATTTCTCGGGATCGAGCGAGAGGTTGAGCAGCGACGGCGCGGCGTGGATCCATTCGTTGTAGCGCATCACGTCGGAAAGGATCGGGATGATCCCATGCGCGCCGGGCGGCACCTCCGTCGAGGCGGCTTCCAGCTCGGAATATCCCTCGCCCTGCCCGAAGGCGTCGCGGAACCAGCGCATCGCCGCCCCGGTGAAGAAGCTAATCGCTTCGGCCTGATTGAGATGCGAGACCACATGCGGGTTGATCCGGAGTTTCATGCTCGGATCTGTCAGGGTCAGCGGAACATTGACCACCTGCTGCCAGAACGTGCCGCCGAGCACCGCGCAATCGCCATTCTCGACGATCCCCAGCCCCAGCCCGCCGGTTTGGCAATCGCCCCCACCTGCCACGACAAGCGTGCCGGGCGCCAGCCCGGTTTCCTCTGCGGCGGTGCCCGTCACCGTTCCCACGCATTCTCCGGTCACGACGCTGCGCGGAAGATGTCGCTGCGCAGCCCCAGTTTCTCCATCGCATCGCCCAGCACCTTGCGATCGGCGAGTCCGATTAGCCCGGTCGTCCCGGCGTTTGACGGCTCGGAGGTCAGTTCTCCGGAAAGCCGATAAAGCACCCAATCCGACAGCATCGTCAGGGTTCGTGCCCGTTCGAGTACCTCGGGTATGTGCCGGCGCAGCCAGATCAGCCGGGGCAGGGCGCCAAGCGCGTAGGTCTGACCCGAGCGCGCATAGATGTCTTCCTCCAGCCCCGGATAGTCCCGCTTGAGTTCGCGGACCTCGGCATCGGCGCGCGCATCGACATTCGCGCAGGCCCAGATTTCCGCGCCGCTCTCGTCATGCAGGACGAAGGCCTCGCGCATCGCCGTGGCGCTGACCGAGACGATATCCTTCGGATCGACGCCGGAATTCGCGATCACCTCGCGGCAGCAGCGGGTCAGCGCCGCCCAGTTGCCTTCCGTGTCGAAATCCATCGAGCCAGGATAGCGCGGGTCGCTGTCGTGCCACCATTCCTGCCCGGCGGTCGCAATCTCGGCGCCGGTCTCGTCGAACAGGACGGCCCGTCCGCTGCCGGTGCCGGCGTCGAAGGCGAGAAAATAGCGCATGTCAGTCCTCCGCGGCGTCGAGGAGCGACAGCGCGGTCGACTCATCGGTCACCAGAATGTCGAGAATTTGGCCGCGTAGCGCGGCGAGAATCGGGGTCACCTTGTTTGGGCCACCGGCGGCGCCGATCACCTGCTCGCAGTCGCGGAGCTGGACCAGATCGACGCCGATCACGCGCTCATGCAGCGGCAGTTCCATGTCCTGCCCGGTCCGGTCGTAAAACCGGCAGAGCACATCGCCACGTGCACCGCTGCGGCGCAGTGGCTCGATTTCGCCTGCGGTGATGTAGCCTTGCGCAACCACGGTCGCCTGTTCCGAGATGCCGCCTATCCCGACCAGCTTGTAATCGGCCGCGATCGCTTGGTTGAGGAGCGACGAAATCGCAGGCTCGCGCAGCAGGGCCGCGGCCAATTCCGGCGTCGAGACGACGAGCGGCGCGGGGATGATGTTCGGCGTGCGGTCCCAATGTGCCTCGCGCATCCCCTGCACATAGGTCTGCACGCCGCCCGTCAGCGAAAACAGCT
Organism: Thioclava electrotropha; assembly: GCF_002085925.2. Classification (NCBI taxonomy): domain Bacteria; kingdom Pseudomonadati; phylum Pseudomonadota; class Alphaproteobacteria; order Rhodobacterales; family Paracoccaceae; genus Thioclava; species Thioclava sediminum. The sequence goes on along the minus strand of NZ_CP053562.1, from coordinate 3,163,516 downwards.
CGATGCGGCGTTCATGCACGACATGGCCGAGCACCCGGATCGCGTTCGAAACGGTGGCGCCCCAGCCGACCGCAAGACTGTCGCCGGGCGCGAGTTTCTGCATGAGGTAATTCGCCGCCGCCTGTCCTATCCGCGCGTCAACATCTGATCCGGTGCTGTCGGGGATAACGCGGCAATCCTTGAGGCGGAATCGCTCCTGCAGACGAGTCTCGATCTCGAGGCAGCCTTGCTGGCGCGAATTTATCCGCACCTCGATCAGCCCGGAGGCGCGCCCAGCATCGAGAAGTCGCGATACCTTGATGCGCGAGAGGTTGAGCTGATGCCCGACTTCGCTCTGCGTGAGCCCGTCATTGTAATAGAGCCAAGCGACCCGCGCGAGCAGGGCTTCGTCCGTTTCGTTCGGCGCGAGCTCTTCCATGACGATCGGTCCTCCGGAGTGGTGGGGTAATGTTCAAACAACTCGTTACAAAAACATATGAACAAGTCAATAACTCAAAATCGCCGCAGTGCAGCGTAAAAAATAAGCTAAAAATTGTTGACAGCGAAGACAACGAATGAACAGATGTTTTGTAGACAAACAGATGAACATTCGAGAAAATGGGATGTTGATCGAGGGAGGCGCTATGACATCTGTGCTCGCCGAGCTTGGCCGGGTTACTAAAAGCTACGGCGGCGTGCCCGTGCTTAAGGGCGTGGATTTCGCGGTGCGTGCCGGGGAAATCCATGCGCTTCTGGGCGGTAATGGTGCGGGTAAGTCCACCTTGATGAAAATTCTCGCGGGTCTGGTCGCGCCGACGGCGGGGCGGGTCTCCATCGGTGGAGCGCCACTGCATCCCGCGACGCCCGCGCAGGCGCAGGCGATGGGGCTGTATCTGGTGCCGCAAGAGGCGCATATCTTCCCCAATCAAAGCGTTCTGGAGAATATCTGCATTGGCCTGCCGCGCCGGGCAGAGGCGTATCGCGCCCGCATTGGCGAGCTGATTGCGGACCTTGGCGTCGCGCTGTCGCCCGATGCCAAGGCCGCGACCCTCGAGATCGCAGACCGACAGATCGTGGAAATCCTGCGGGGCCTCGTGCGCGAGGCGAAGGTGCTGATCCTTGACGAGCCGACCTCGGCGCTTACCCCGCATGAGGTGGACACGCTCTTCGATCGAATGCGGGCGCTGCGCGCGACGGGTCACGGGCTCGTCTTCATTTCGCATAAGCTCCACGAATTGCGTGCGGTTAGCGACCGGATCACGGTGCTGCGCGACGGCTATGTCGTGCACAGCGCGAAGATGGCCGAAAGCAACGATGCGGAAATCCTGGCTGCAATGAGTCCCGGCGTGGCTGCCCTGCGTGACCGCCGAGCCGACAGGGCCCGCGCCGAGCGCAAGACGCTCGAGGTTGCGGCGCTGCGGGGCGAGGGCTTCGTCGATATCTCGTTCGATGTGCACCACGGAGAGGTTCTCGGTCTGACCGGGGTTGTCGGGGCTGGGCGCACCGAACTGGCTGAAACCCTCGTCGGGCTGCGGCCGCGTGCTGGCGGTAAAGTCGCACTCGAGGGCCGCGCCTTCGCTGCCCGGACACCGCGCGACGCGGTGCGTGAGAATGTCGTGCTGTTGTCCGAAGACCGGCAGCAATACGGGCTCTTTCTCGATGCGCCACTTTACTGGAATACCTCTTCGCTCGTGCATTATCTGCTGCCCTTCCTTCTGCGTCCCGGCAAAGAGCGCGCGCGCTTCGACGGCTATCGCAAGACGCTTGGGATCAAATGCGAGGCGGCGGAGCAGCCGGTGCGCAGCCTTTCGGGAGGAAACCAGCAAAAGGTGCTGCTGTCGAAATGCCTCGCCGCGATGCCGCGGGTCCTGATCCTCGACGAGCCGACGCGCGGCGTCGATGTGGGCGCGCGCAATGATATTTACGAACTGATCGAACAGCTGGCTGACGCAGGCACCGCGGTGTTGCTGATCTCGTCTGATTTCGACGAGGTCGTGCGCCTGTCGGACCGGATCGCGGTAATGGCGGGCGGGCATCTCGCCGGCGAGCTTCCGGGCGGAAGCAGCACCGACGAGATCGCCGAACTGGCCTTCGAATCCAAGGAGGCGACCCATGCTTGAACGGATCGCCCGCGAACGTGTCGCGACCCTGTTCCTCGTCACGCTGATCGTGCTGTTGCTTGTCGGTGCGGCGGCGCCCGGGTTCCTGTCGGCGCGCACCGCTTCGATCATCTGGTCGAACGGCCTGGTGCTTATGCTCGTGGCGCTGGGGATTTTTCCGGTGATCCTGACGCGCAATATCGACGTCTCCGGCGGCTCGGTGCTGGGGCTCTCGGCAGTGATGCTGGGTTTGACGGTGAACGCAGGAGCGCCGCTCCCGGTGGCAATAGCGGCCGCGCTTGGTGCGGGCGTGTCAGCAGGCGCGCTCAATGGTGGGCTCGTGGCGCTGCTTGGCGTGCCCTCCATCGTGGCCACGCTTGGCACGCTTGGCCTGTTTCGCGGCGTGATGCTGATCGCCACCGGTGGCGAGTGGATCGAGGAGCTGCCGCAAGGGGTCAAGGACCTCTCCGGCAAGGGTTTCCTCGGGCTGTCGGCGGTAGGGGTCGTAGCGCTCGCGCTGATCGCGGCGGTCTGGCTGGTGCTGCGCACCCGGCGCGGACGCTGGATCTTCGCGGTGGGGGATAACCGCGAGGCCGCGCGCCATCTGGGCCTGCCGGTGCGCCGGATCGAGTTTCTCGCCTTTGTCTGGGCGGGCGCGATGTATGCGATCGCGGGTATCGCCTTTGCAGCGCAGATCGGCTTCGTGCCCAATCAGGCAGGCTCGGGGATGGAACTGCGCGCGATCGCGGCGCTCGTTCTGGGAGGGATCAGCCTGCTCGGCGGCGTCGGATCGGTTGCCGGAGTTGTGATCGGCGTGATCTTCTTCACCTCGATCGACACCGCGCTCGTCTTCCTCAAGATCCCGGCCTACTGGAACGACCTCATCGGCGGCGCGATGCTGCTCGCCGTGCTGCTGATCGACGGTCGACTGCGGATCGCGCTCGAAGCGCGCGACCGCGCGGCGCGTTACCGCCGCGGCGAAACGCCCCCACCCAAAACCCGTGATCTGGAGGAAGCGGCATGAAGCGTCTCGTGATGCGCTGGGAAGTCCTGTTGCTCGGGCTTCTGGTCCTTGAGCTCGTGGTGTTCGGCACCATCAACCCTCGCTTCCTCAAGCTGAGTTCGCTGCTCTATGGCACCTCGGATTTCGTCCATGTCGGGATCGTCGCGGTGCCGCTGACGCTGGTGATCATCGCGGGCGGGATCGACGTGAGCTTCGCTTCCACGGTCGGGCTCTGTGCGATCACTTTCGGGATTGCCAATTTCTTCGGGATGCCGCTTCCGGTTTCGCTTGCGGTGGTCTTCGCGACGGGTGCGCTCGCGGGGCTGCTGAACGCGACGATCATCCGTCTCACGCGGCTGCAACCGCTCGTGGTCACGCTTGGGGCGCTCTACATGTTCTCGGGCGCGGCCACGGTGCTCTCCGGCGTCGTCGGCGCGAACGGCTATGACGGGATCGGCGGCTTCCCGGCAGACTTCACCGGACTTGGCTATCAGATGATCCTCGGCCTGCCGATGCCGCTTTTCGTGTTCCTCGCCTTCTCGCTGGTGATGCTGGTTCTGCTGCATGTCACGCGCTTCGGGCGTCTGGTGTTCCAGATCGGCCAGAACGAATCCGCTGCGCGCCACGCGGGCATGCCCGTCGCTCGGGTGCAGCTACTGACCTATGTCATTACCGGGCTTGCCGCCGCGCTCGCGGGGCTGCTGCTGTCGGCCTATTTCGGCTCGGCGCGGGTTGATCTGGGAAAGGCGACGCTACTGCCCGCGATCACCGCCGCCGTTCTCGGAGGCGCCTCGATTTATGGCGGTCAGGGCTCGGTGATCGGCACCATCATCGCCACTTTCATCATCGGCTATCTGCAGCAGGGCCTGCAGATGAGCGGTGTTCCCAGTCAGGTTTCCAGCGCGTTGTCCGGAGCGCTGCTGGTTGTCGTCGTCGCAATGCGCCACGGGGCGTCCTTGCTGCGCGAGTTCATTCCGGTGCGGCCGCGTCCGTCAGAATGACGCGTCCAGAGAGTTCAGAGGAGGAGAACTGAAATGCGTAAAACGACCAAATGGGTGATGGGCACCCTTGCGGCAGGGATGCTGATGGCCAATTCAGCCGCGGCCGAGGATATCGCCTTCATTCCGAAGCTTGTCGGGGTGGGCTACTTCACGTCGGGCGGTAAGGGCGCCGTCGACATGGGCAAGAAGCTTGGCGACAACGTCACTTATGACGGGCCGACCGAACCCAGCGTTTCGGGGCAGGTTCAGTTCGTGAACAACTTCGTCAATCAGGGCTACAAGGCGGTGATCCTCGCCTCGGTCTCGCCCGATGGTCTATGCCCGGCGCTCAAGCAGGCGATGGCGCGCGACGTGCTGGTAATGACCTGGGACTCGGATGTGAACCCGGATTGCCGCTCCTACTACATCAACCAGGGCACGCCCGCGCAGCTGGGCGGTATGCTGGTGGACATGGCCTCGGACGGGCTGAACGGCAAGGACAAGGCGAAGGTCGCTTTCTTCTATTCCTCGCCGACCGTGACTGACCAGAACGCCTGGGTCGCGGCCGCGAAAGAGAAGATCGCGAAAGAGCATCCCGGCTGGGAAATCGTGACCACGCAATACGGCTATAACGACGCGCAGAAATCGCTTCAGACTGCAGAGGGTATCCTGAGCGCATATCCCGATCTCGACGCGATCATCGCGCCCGATGCCAACGCGCTTCCCGCAGCAGCCCAAGCTGCCGAGAATCTCGACAAGGCAGGCAAGGTGACGATCGTGGGCTTCTCGACGCCCAACGTGATGCGCCCCTATGTGAAGCGCGGGACGGTTGCGCGCTTTGGTCTGTGGGACGTGACCCAGCAAGGCGCGATCTCGGTGGCGGTCGCCGATCACGTGCTTAAGAACGGGCCGCTTCAGGTCGGTGACACGATGGATGTGCCCGGCATCGGCGAAGTGAAGGTCTCGCCCAACTCGGTGCAGGGCTACGATTATGAAGCCAAGGATAACGGCATCGTCCTGCTGCCCGAGCGCACGGTGTTCACCAAGGACAACATCGACAACTTCGATTTCTGATCCCTCGTGATCTCACATGGCGAGGGCGCGGTGACGCGCCCTCGCAAACACGTTGAAATAGGAGCCTCCCATGCAATCGCGTTGGAATGACGACGACGCCCAATCATTCGCCGAGGCCGCTGAAGCGGCAGGCCAACCCGCCGCACTGGGGCTGCGCGTCTATAGTTCGCGTCTGATTGGACAGAACCCTGAACTGGTGCTGCACGGCGGTGGCAATACATCGGTGAAGATCCCCGATGCGCCAGGCGGCGCGATCATTCATGTGAAAGGGTCGGGTTGGGACCTCGGCGATATCGAAGCGCCCGGCCTGCCGGCGATGCGACTGGAGCCTCTGCTGGAGACGCGATCCATCCCGCATATGTCGGACGAGGAGATGGTGGCGTTCCTGCGCAGCCAACTGCTTGACCCGACTGCGCCGAACCCCTCTGTGGAGGCGCTGCTGCACGCCTATATGCCGCAGGCATTCGTCGATCATTGCCACGCAACGGCGATCCTCGCGCTGGCCGATCAGGAAAGTATGGAGACGGTGGTGCGGGATCTCTATGACGGCCGGGTCGGCTTCGTGCCCTACGTCATGCCCGGTTACTCGCTGAGCCATGCGTGCAAGGACGCGCTTGCTCGCGATCCGCATGTGGAAGGCCTCTGGCTTGAGAAGCACGGGCTGTTCACTTTCGCCGAGACCGCGCGCGAGAGCTATGAGCTGACGATCGAATTCGTGAACACCGCCGAAGCGTATCTCGCGTCGCAGGGGGTTGCTGTGGAGGGGCCGCAGTCCAATGACGCGCTGATCCCCGATGATCTGGCCTCCGCTCTGACCCGGGCCCTCGCCGCGCAGGGGGCGCTTGGCGCCGAGCCCGTGGTGGATTTCCGCTCGACACCCGCGATCCGGCGCTATCTGGGGCGCGATGGTCTCACGGAACTGGCAATGCGCGGCACTGCCACCCCGGACCACGTAATCCGGATCAAACCCTTCCCGTTGATTGTCGAGGCCGGGGACGATGTCGCCGCGATCGAGCGCAAGCTCGCGGACTATGCCCATAGCTATCAGGCCTATTTCGAGCGCAATGCGCCCCATGCTTCTGAGCCGAAGACCATGCTTGATCCTGCGCCGCGCGCGGTGCTTGTGCAGGGGGTGGGGCTATTTGCTGTCGCTGCGAACGAGAAGGCGGCGCGCATCGCCGGCGACTTGCTGGAGCAGACGGCGCGTATAGTGAACGCAGCGGAAGAGTTCGGGCGCTTTGCTCCGATCTCCGAGCGCGAGCTATTCGACATGGAATACTGGTCGCTCGAACAGGCGAAGCTGAAGAAGTGAGGGGAGGCGTGAGCAGTTCAATAAGCGGCTCTACCGGGCAATTTGGCACACTTCGCTTGAGCGTGTGGCGAGCGGCGCTCAATATCTACGAGGCTACTTGGCCAGCTTCCATGAAGCTTCGCTGACACCGACCTCCGCCAGATCTAAAGCTCCTGCCCGCTGGCCGTTCTTCTCCTTGCAAGATTTCTCGAGCCTTCAGCGAGCCCCCGGGACAACGACTACCTTGGTACCCCACTCCGCGCAGCGTTTGGTCAGCGCATCGGAGAGCGGCGCGTCGATGAAGATCGTGTCGATCTCTTCGAGCGAGGCGAGCCGCACCGGGGCGGAGCGCGTTAGTTTCGAACTGTCCGCGACCAAGAAGACCTTGCGCGCTTGGCGGATGATGGTCCGGCTGACCCGGACCTCTGCCAGATCGTAGTCAAGTAGGTCTCCCTCGTCATCGAGTGCCGAGACACCGATCACCGCGAAATCCACTTTGAACTGGCTCATGAAATCGGCGGTGAGATCGCCGACGAGACCGCCATCCGAGCGACGCAAAATGCCGCCCGCCACCATGATTTCGCAACTTTCGTTTGCCAGCAAAGTATTGGCGACATTGCTGTTATTGGTGACCACGGTGATGTTCGAATGGTGGCAGAGTTCACGCGCCACAGCCTCGGTCGTGGTGCCGAGATTAAGGATTATCGAGCTGTTATCGGGGATTTCCATCGCGCAGGCGCGTCCTATGGACGCTTTCGCATCCGCTCCCATCCGGCGTCGCTCTTCGTAATCGAAGTTAACGACGCCTTTCCGGATCACGGCGCCGCCATGCACACGGTCGAGATGACCTGCATCGGACAGCTCCGACAGATCACGACGGATGGTTTGAAGCGAAACTTTGAAATGCTTCGCCAGCGTTTCGACCACGACACGCCCATCGCTGCGCGCAATTTCGAGGATCTCGTTCTGTCGAAAATTTAGCGCCATGCGGCCTCCTTGGAAGTCCCCTGCCACAGCTTCACGCCCGTGTCACGCCCGTGTCGCCCGGGCGCTTCGCGCGATTTGCGGGATCGCGCTATTACCCGCGAAAATCCAGAAAAGCGCCACAAAACGATCAAAAACGAAAAAAACTTTTGACAGAAAGTAACGAATCGCTCACGTTTGTAGGTGCAGCGAAGGAGGATCGTCTGTGCCAGCTTTCGAAAATAACGACCGGGTGACCGATCTCTTCGTGATCGGCGGCGGCATCAACGGGTGCGGTATTGCCCGGGACGCTGCGGGGCGCGGACTATCGGTGACGCTTGCCGAAATGGGCGATCTCGCGCAGGCGACCTCGTCTTCGTCGACCAAATTGTTTCATGGTGGCTTGCGCTATCTCGAGTTTTTCGAATTCAGGCTGGTGCGCGAAGCGTTGCGCGAACGCGAAGTACTCCTGAACGCCATGCCCCATATCAGCTGGTCGATGCGTTTCGTGCTGCCCTATAGCGCCGACATGCGTTTCGAGAGCGACACGCCCACGTCGCGTCTGCTCTCGCGGATCATGCCCTGGATGAAAGGGCGCCGTCCGGCCTGGCTCATTCGGCTGGGCCTTTTTCTTTACGACCATCTTGGCGGACGCAATCTACTTCCCGGAACAGAAACTCTCGACCTCTCCGATGACGAGGCGGGTCGACCGCTGCAAGAGCGGTTCCGTCTTGCCTACGAGTATTCAGATTGCTGGGTTCAGGATGCGCGTCTGGTCGTCCTGAACGCCCGGGATGCCGAGGCGCGCGGCGCCACGATCCTGACCCGTACGAAGGTCGTCGCAGCCGAACGGCGCGACGAGGTTTGGCATGTCACCACCGAAGGCCGGGAAGGGCGTCGCGAACACAACGCCCGCGCGCTGGTGAATGCCGGGGGGCCCTGGGTCGAGAACGTGATCACCAACACGGTGCGGATCAACACGCGGGAGTCGATCCGCTTGGTCCGTGGAAGCCACATCGTCACGCGCAAGCTCTACGACCATGACCGCTGCTATTTCTTCCAGGGCGAGGATGGCCGGATTTGTTTCGCGATCCCCTACGAGCAGGATTTCACGCTTATCGGTACCACGGATCAGGATCATCAGGGGCCGCCGGGCGAAGCCGTCTGCACCGACGCCGAGAAAGATTATCTCTGCGCCTTCGTGTCGAATTATTTCAAGACGCCGGTAACCCGGGACGACATCGTCTGGACCTATTCAGGCGTGCGGCCGCTCTATAATGACGGGGCGTCTTCGGCGACGGCGGCGACGCGCGACTACGTGCTTTCGCTGGACGATCAGGCGGGGCTACCGCTGCTCAATGTGTTCGGCGGAAAGATCACGACCTATCGCCGCTTGGCCGAAGGCGCGATGGCAAAGCTCGCACCCTATTTCCAAGATATGCGCAGCGAATGGACTGCGCGCGCATCCTTGCCGGGCGGAGAGTTCGCGCCGACCGAGACCGATCGAATTCTTGGCGAGCTCATGCGCGAGTACCCGTTCCTGGATTCGGCATGGGCGGAGCGGATGCTGCGCCATTATGGGCTCGATGCGCGCGAAATTCTGGGTAATGCAAAGTCGGCGGAGGATCTCGGACAGGATTTTGGCGCGACGCTCCGTGCCTCCGAGGTCAATTGGCTGATGAAGAAGGAATGGGCGCAGACGGCTGAAGATATCGTCTGGCGCCGAACCAAGCTCGGGCTCCGTCTGAGCGCATCCGAGATCGAAAAATTGGCCGAATACATGAAGACACGTCTCGCGGATCCGCAGGCGCGGGTAGCGGAATGAGGGGGCAGGCATGACACTGGAGTTGAAAGGCGTCGAGCGAGTAGTCGATGGGCGGATTCACATTCATCCGACTGACCTCGTCTTGCAGAAAGGCACGATGAACGTGCTTCTCGGGCCGACGCTGGCGGGTAAGACGTCGCTGATGCGGCTTATGGCGGGGCTGGACGAGCCGAGCGCAGGCCGGGTCTTCTGGGAAGGCGAGGACGTCACCGGCGCGCGGGTGCAGGACCGCAAGGTGGCGATGGTCTATCAGCAGTTCATCAACTATCCGGCGATGAGCGTCTACGACAACATCGCCTCGCCGCTGCGGTTACAGAAGTGCGAGGCCTCCGAGATCGACCGGCGCGTGCGCGAGACCGCCGAGATGATGAAGCTGACGCCGATGCTCGAGCGCAAACCGCTGGAGCTGTCGGGCGGCCAGCAGCAACGCTGCGCGCTGGCGCGGGCGCTCGTAAAAGGCGCGGGGCTCGTGCTGCTCGACGAACCGCTGGCCAATCTCGACTACAAGCTCCGCGAGGAGTTGCGTGTCGAAATTCCGAAAATCTTTGAAGCTTCCGGCGCGATCTTCGTCTACGCCACGACCGAGCCGGAAGAGGCACTGCTGCTCGGTGGCAATACCGCGACGCTCTGGGAGGGGCGGATCACGCAGTTCGGCCCGACCGCCGAGGTCTACCGCCAGCCGCGCGACCAGATTACGGCGCGGGTCTTCTCGGATCCGCCGATGAATTTCGTCGACGTCGCGCGCGACGGTCACCGTCTCGTTTTCGGCGGAGAGGCGCGCTGGCCGGCCGACGGCGGTTTCGCGCAGCTCGAGGCAGGGCGCTACATCGCCGGCTTCCGGCCCAATCACGTCCACCTGGCGCGCGAGGGAGGCGATGGTAACGCGCTCGAATTCCGCTGCCAGCTGACCGGCACCGAGGTGACGGGATCGGAGACTTATCTGCATCTGCGTCACGGCGACCAGTCCTGGGTCGCCTTGATCCCTGGCGTCTATGACCTCGGCACGGGCGACGAAGTGGTGATCGCGGTAGATACCGATCGGATTTACCTGTTCTCCGAGGACGGATCTCTGGCGGTTCCGGCCGCATATGCGCAGGCGGCTTGAGGGGGAAGACAATGGCACAAATCACTTTGAACAATCTCGCGCATAGTTATCTGCCCGATCCGAGTTCGGAGGATGACTGGGCGCTCAAACCCTTCGATCATATCTGGGACGACGGCGGCGCCTATGCGCTTCTGGGATCCTCGGGCTGCGGAAAATCGACACTTCTCAACATCATCTCGGGACTGCTGCAACCTTCGCAGGGTCGGATCCTTTTCGACGGAAAGGACGTCACCCACGCAGCGACGGCGGAGCGAAATATCGCGCAGGTGTTCCAGTTTCCCGTCGTGTACGACACGATGACAGTGCGCGACAATCTTGCCTTCCCGCTGAAAAATCGCGGCATGAGAGCCGATTACATCAAGGCGCGGGTCGACCAGATTGCCGCGATGATCGGGATGGAGGATGTGCTTTCGCGTAAGGCACGCGGCCTGACTGCGGACGCCAAGCAGAAGATCAGCCTCGGGCGCGGCATGGTGCGTGAGGACGTCAATGCTATCCTCTTTGACGAGCCGCTGACCGTTATCGACCCGCATATGAAGTTCGAACTGCGCACGCAGCTGAAAGCGCTGCATCGCGAGTTCGGGCACACGATGATCTACGTCACCCATGACCAGACAGAGGCGCTGACCTTCGCCGATAAGGTGGTGGTGATGTCCGAAGGCCGGGTCGTGCAGATGGGAACGCCGAAAGAACTGTTCGAACGGCCCGCGCATACATTCGTGGGCTACTTCATTGGCTCTCCAGGGATGAATTTCCTCGAGGCCAAGGTATCGGGGTCGCGGGCCGTCATTGACGGCTACGAGATCCCGCTGGGCGCGGCCTATTCGAATGGGCCATTGGAAGGTCGCGTCCAGCTTGGCATCCGTCCGGAATTCTGTGCGCTCTCCGATGTAGGCGATGGCCTGCCTGTTCAGATCGAGCGCGTCGAAGATGTCGGGCGCCACCGGATCGTCCGGGCCCGGGCTGGCGGGACAGAGCTGAACATCTCCGTGCCGGAGGGCGCGCCTGTGCCCGCAGATTCGAACCGGCTGATCCTCGCACCTGAACAGATCAACATTTACGCCGACAATTGGCGCGTCGCACCGATCGGGGAGGCAAGCTGATGGAAAAGACACAGAATAACCGCGCTTGGTGGCTGGTTCTGCCAGTCCTGTTGCTGGTCGCCTTCTCGGCGGTGATCCCACTGATGACAGTGGTGAATTATTCGGTTCAGGACACGTTCGGAAACAACGTCTTCTTCTGGGCCGGGCTCGAATGGTTCGATGAGATGCTGCATTCGGATCGCATGTGGAACGCGCTCGGGCGGCAGACGATGTTCTCGGCGATCATCCTCGCGATCGAGGTGCCGCTCGGGGTTTTCGTTGCGCTCAACATGCCCAAGCGTGGCGCCTGGGCCTCGTTCTGTCTGGTGACGATGGCACTGCCTCTGCTGATCCCGTTCAACGTGGTCGGTACGATCTGGCAAATCTTCGGGCGCGTGGATATCGGTCTTCTGGGCTATTCGCTCGACGCGCTGGGGATCGACTACAACTACACCGCCAATGTCCGCGATGCCTGGATCACCATCGTCGTGATGGATGTCTGGCACTGGACTTCGCTGGTCGCGCTTCTGGCCTATGCGGGGCTGCAATCCATTCCCGACGCCTATTACCAGGCAGCCAAGATCGATCAGGCGAGCCGCTGGAAAATCTTCCGCTATATCGAGCTTCCGAAGATGCAGGGCGTGCTGACCATCGCGATTTTGCTGCGCTTCATGGATAGTTTTAAGATCTACACCGAACCCTTCGTCGTCACCGGCGGCGGACCTGGCAACTCCACCACCTTCCTGTCGATCGATCTTGTGAAGATGGCGCTGGGGCAGTTCGACCTCGGTCCCGCTGCGGCCTACTCGCTGATGTATTTCCTCGTGATCCTGCTGGTGAGCTGGGCCTTCTACACGGTGATGACCAATATCGAGAAGTCGGAGGGCAAGTGATGCGACTGAAATCACAACCGATCGTCATGGCGCTTTACCTGCTGTTCCTGATGATCCCAATCTACTGGCTTCTGAACATGAGCCTGAAGACCAACGAGGAGATCCTGTCGAGCTTTTCGCTCTGGCCGCACGATCTGACTTTCGAAAACTACGTCAAGATCTTCACCGATCCGAGCTGGTACATGGGCTACGTCAATTCGCTCATCTACGTGGTCCAGAACACGGTGATTTCGATCACCGTCGCGCTGCCTGCTGCCTACGCGTTCTCGCGCTACAACTTCATGGGCGACAAACACCTGTTCTTCTGGTTGCTGACGAACCGGATGGCGCCGCCCGCGGTTTTCGCCCTGCCGTTCTTTCAGCTCTATTCTTCGATCGGGCTATTCGACACGCATATCGCCGTCGCGCTCGCACATACGCTTTTCAACGTGCCGCTCGCAGTCTGGATCCTTGAAGGGTTCATGCGCGGGGTTCCCAAGGAGATCGATGAAACCGCCTATATCGACGGCTATTCCTTCGGCCGCTTCTTCATCAAGATCTTCATGCCGCTTATCGCATCCGGCATCGGGGTCGCGGCCTTCTTCTGCTTCATGTTCTCCTGGGTCGAGCTTCTGCTGTCGCGCACGCTGACCTCGGTCGATGCCAAGCCGATCGGGGCGACTATGACCCGGACCGTCTCCGCTTCAGGGGTGGATTGGGGGCTGCTCGCAGCTGCTGGGGTTCTCACCATCATTCCCGGGGCGCTCGTGATCTATTTCGTGCGCAACTACATCGCCAAGGGCTTTGCCCTGGGCCGCGTCTGAGGAGGTAGCACTATGAGCTGGATGGCATGGACATGGCCGACTGCATTGTTCTTCGTAGTGATCGCGCTGTTGCTGGTGATCTTCACGGTGATCGGCATCAAGCGCCCGGAGACGCCCCGTATCGGCATTCTTCGTATTGAGACCACCCGGGGCGATCGGCTGTTCATCAGCCTGCTCGGGGCGGCGTTCATCAATTTGATCTGGCTGGGCACGGCGGGAGTGCCGGTCTGGGGCGGGCTGATCCTCGGCCTGGTCTGGGCAGTGGCCGTGTTCCGCTGGGTTTAATGGGAATTTAACCACGCAACTACTCAGGGAGGAGAAACTATGAGACTGCGTTTAACCACCGCGATGGCTATCGCATTGATAGCTGCATCGCCAGCTTTCGCCGACATGGAGGCCGGCAAACAGTTCCTTGATCAGGAAATCGGCGACATGACGACGCTGTCGCGAGCCGATGCTGAGAAAGAACTCCAATGGTTCGTCGATGCCGCGAAGCCTTACCAGGGCATGGAGATCCATGTGGTCTCGGAATCGCTCACGACCCATGCTTATGAGTCCAAGACGCTTGCGCCATGGTTCGAGAAGATCACCGGTATCAAGGTGATCCATGACGTGATCCAGGAAGGGGATGTGGTCGAAAAGATCCAGACCCAGATGCAGACGGGCGAGAACATCTACGATGCATATGTCAACGACTCTGATTTCATCGGGACGCATTGGCGCTACGGTCAGGTCCGCAATCTGACAGATTGGATGAAGGGTGATGGCAAAGCCGTCACCGATCCCTACTTCGATTTGAACGATTTCATCGGGCTCAGCTTCACCACCGCGCCGGACGGCAAGCTCTATCAGCTTCCCGATCAGCAATTCGCGAACCTCTACTGGTTCCGCTATGATTGGTTCAATGATCCGAAGACCAAAGCCGACTTCAAAAAGGAATTCGGCTATGATCTTGGCGTGCCGGTGAACTGGTCCGCCTATGAAGACATCGCCAAGTTTTTCACCGGGCGCGACATGTCCTATATCGGCGGTCCGAAGAAGGTCTATGGCAACATGGACTATGGCAAAAAGGATCCGTCGCTTGGCTGGCGCTTCACCGATGCCTGGCTGTCGATGGCGGGCGAAGGCGACAAGGGTCTGCCGAACGGCAAGCCGGTCGACGAATGGGGTATCCGGGTCAACGACAAGGATCAGCCGGTTGGCTCCTGCGTCGATCGCGGTGGTGCGACCAACGGGCCTGCAGCGGTCTATGCGGTGCAGAAGTATATCGATTGGCTGAAGAACTATGCTCCGCCGTCTGCCGAAGGCATGACCTTCTCCGAGGCTGGACCGGTTCCGGCGCAGGGCGAGGTTGCCCAGCAGGCATTCTGGTATACCGCCTTCACCGCCGACATGGTGAAGAAGGGGCTGCCCGTGGTGAACGATGACGGCACGCCGAAATGGCGTATGGCGCCGTCGCCGCATGGCGCTTACTGGGAGAAGGGCATGAAGCTCGGCTACCAGGACGTGGGCTCCTGGACCCTGATGAAATCGACCCCGCTCAAGCGTGCGCAAGCCGCGTGGCTCTATGCCCAGTTCGTAACCTCGAAGCTGGTCGACGTGAAGAAAAGCCAAGTGGGTCTGACCTTCATTCGTGAAAGCACGATTCAGGACAAGAGCTTCACCAAGCGCGCGCCCGATCTGGGTGGCCTGATCGAATTCTACCGTTCGCCCGCGCGCGTTCAGTGGACTCCGACGGGGACCAACGTGCCGGACTACCCAAAGCTGGCTCAGCTGTGGTGGCAGAATATCGGGGATGCGTCGTCGGGTGCGAAAACCGTGCAGGAAGCCATGGATTCGCTCTGCCAAGCCCAGGAAAAGGTGCTTGAACGTCTTGAGCGTGCGGGTGTCCAGGGCGACAAGGGACCGAAGATGGCCGATAAGCACGATCTCGAATGGTGGCATAAGTATTCGGTCGACAATGGCTCGCAATCGCCCAAGCTGAAGCTGGACAACGAGCGCGAAAAGCCGGTTACGGTCGACTACGATGAGCTTGTGAAAAGCTGGAATGAATAACTGAAAACAAGGCGAGGCGGTGCCGCGGCATCGCCTCGTTCTCTTTTTCGCCATGCTCTGGGTGCACAGGGCATCGCCGGAAAGAGAACGGTGAGCATTATGGCGACCTATATTCTGGCAATCGACCAAGGCACCACGTCGTCGCGCGCGATCGTCTTTGACGATGCGCTGCGCCCGGTGGCGAGCGCGCAGCAGGAATTCACGCAGCACTTCCCGCATTCCGGCTGGGTCGAGCATGATGCCGAGGAAATCTGGGACAGCGTGCTGGCGACCGTGCGCGGTGCGATCGAGAAGGCCGGGATTTCGGCCTCCGACATTTCCGGCATCGGCATCACCAACCAGCGCGAGACGACGCTGGTCTGGGACCGCGAGAGCGGAAAGCCGATTCATAACGCCATCGTCTGGCAGGACCGCCGCACCGCCGAATTTTGCCGCGAGCTGCGCGAGGACGGCTTCGAAGGGACCGTGACCGCGCGTACCGGG
Organism: Thioclava electrotropha; assembly: GCF_002085925.2. NCBI lineage: Bacteria > Pseudomonadati > Pseudomonadota > Alphaproteobacteria > Rhodobacterales > Paracoccaceae > Thioclava > Thioclava sediminum. Next base: position 3,147,881 of record NZ_CP053562.1, on the reverse strand, counting down.
CTGATTGTGGACCCGTATTTCTCGGCCACGAAACTGCGCTGGCTTCTGGAGAACGTCGACGGCGCGCGCGAGGCCGCCGAGGCGGGCAAGCTCGCCTTCGGCACGATCGACAGCTGGCTGATCTGGAAACTGACCGGCGGCACATCGCATGTCACCGACGCCACCAATGCCGCGCGCACGATGCTCTACGATATCGCCAAGGGCCGCTGGTCGACGACCATCGCGGCCAAGCTCGGCGTGCCGGTGGAGATGCTGCCCGAGGTCATGGATTGCGCCGCCGAGTTTGGCGTGACGCAACCCGACCTCTTCGGTGCGGACATCCCGATCCTCGGCGTCGCGGGCGACCAGCAGGCGGCGACCGTGGGGCAGGCCTGCTTCAAGCCGGGCATGCTGAAATCGACCTATGGGACCGGGTGCTTTGCGCTGCTCAATACCGGCGATCAAATGGTGCGCTCGGAGAACCGGCTGCTGACCACCATAGCCTATCAGCTTGACGGCGAGGTCACTTACGCGCTCGAAGGCTCGATCTTCGTCGCCGGGGCGGTGGTGCAATGGCTGCGCGACGGGCTGAAGATCATCGAAGCCGCGGATCAGACCCAGGCGCTGGCCGAGCAGTCCGACCCCGAGCAGGACGTGATCATTGTGCCCGCCTTCACCGGCCTCGGCGCGCCCTATTGGAACCCCGATTGCCGTGGCGCGGTCTTCGGCCTGACCCGCAGCTCCGGCCCGGCCGAGTTCGCCCGCGCGGCGCTGGAATCGGTTGGTTTCCAGACCCGCGACCTCTTGGAGGCGATGCAGGCCGACTGGTCCGATGACGCGCGCCCGACCCTGCGCGTCGATGGCGGCATGACGGCCTCGGACTGGGCGATGCAGTTCCTGTCGGACATCCTCGGGGCGCCTGTCGACCGGCCCGAAGTGCTGGAGACGACAGCCCTCGGCGCGGCATGGCTCGCGGGCTACAAGGCGGGGATTTATCCCGAGCCGGAAGAGTTCGCGAAGGGCTGGGCGCTCGATCGCAACTTCGCCCCCGAGATGGACGAGGCCACACGCGAAGCGCGCTACGCCGCGTGGAAGAAGGCAGTCGAGGCCACCATCGCGGCGGTGGGGCCAGTCTGATGGAATTTTCGTTGCGCTTTCCGGGCCGTATTCTTTTCGGGCGCGACGAGCGGCATGCGAGCGCCGATCTGATCGCGCGCTATGGGGCGCGTGTAGCGCTCGTGCGCGGACGCTCGGTCGATTGGGCCGACACGCTGGAAGATGCTCTGCGCGAAGCGGGCCGAACGGTCGAGGTGATAATCAGTCGCGGAGAGCCGAGCTATCCCGATCTACGTGATGCGCTCGAGCGGCTGCGCGAGATGCGCCCCGATTGCGTCGTGGCGGTCGGGGGCGGTGCGGTGCTCGATCTGGGCAAGGCCTTGGCGGCTCTGATCCCTGCCGCGAGCGATCCGATCGTGCATTTTGAACTGGTCGGGGAGGGGCGCCCGCTGAACGCGCCGCCGCTGCCGTTCATTGCGATCCCTACCACTGCCGGCACCGGGGCGGAGGCCACCCGCAATGCGGTGATCCAGTTCCCCGAACACCGCCGGAAGGTCAGCCTGCGCGACGACCGGATGATGGCCTCGCTCGCGATCGTCGATCCGGCGCTGACCGATCGCTGCCCGCGCGCTGTTACGCTGGCCTCGGGGCTGGACGCGCTGACGCAGGTGATTGAGCCCTATCTCTGCAGCCGCGCGAATATACTGACCGACGCGCTGTGTCGTGATGCGATCCCGCGGGCGATCCATGCGCTTGTCCAGCTGATGGCGGAGGAGAGCACGAATGCACGAGACGAAATGGCGCGGGCGAGCCTGTTCGGCGGTATGGCGTTGGGCAATGCAGGCCTTGGCGCGGTGCATGGTTTCGCGGGCGTGATTGGGGGGCAAAGCGGGGCGGCGCATGGCGCGATCTGCGGACGGCTCCTGCCAGGGGTACTACAGGCGAACCGTGCCGCCGTGGCGAGCGATGCCGCGATGGTTGCGCGCTTTGACGAGGTTGCAGACTGGCTGGGCGAGGGGCTGGCCGTTGCGTGGACCGACGCTTTCACGGCGCTGGAACGGCAGATCGACGAATGGGGGCTGCCCCGGCTTGGCGCGATGGGCGTCGACTCCGATGAGATCGAGGAGATTGCGCGGCTGTCGAAGTCCAGCTCCTCCATGGCCGCGAACCCTGTGACACTGGGCGAAGATGTTCTGTGCGACATTCTGCGCGCCGCGTTCTGAGCGACCTCAGGTGCGTATGACAAATCCCCGTGCGATGTGATTGCGCACGAACCAGATCATCGCGACGCCCGGGATCAGCGAGACCACCGTCATCGCCATTACCAGACCGATATCCGTTTGAAAGCCGAACAGCGCGCTGATCGCCATGGTGATCGGTTTGCCGGCGGTGACCGTCAGAATGCGCGCGAAGACCACCTCCACCCAGGAGAAGATGAAGCAGAAGAAGACGGTCACGCCGATCCCGGGCGCGATCACCGGGATCAGCTTGCCGAGGAAAAAATGTCGGAAAGAATGGCCGTCGAGGAAGCAGGTTTCGTCGAATTCGCGCGGCACGGCTGCGATGAAGCTTTCGAGGATCCAGATCGCGATCGGCAGGTTGAACACGCAATGCACCAGCGCGATCCCGACCGGGCTGTTCACCAGCCCGACATGGGCGAAGAGAATGAAGATCGGGAGCGATAGCACGACGGGTGGCGTCAGCCTGAAGGCGATCAGCGCGAAGAGGATGTGGCGATCGCCGGTAAAGCGGAAGCGCGCAATCGCATAGGCGGCGGGCAGTCCGGCCGCGAGGCAGAGCGTCACGTTGAGCAGAACATAGACAAGCGAGTTCCAGATCGCATCGCGCAGGTCGGGGCGTGCGAAGACGGTGGCATAGTTGATCAGCGTCGCCTGTCCCTCGCGATATCCCTCGCGCGGCAGCGTCAGCGTGAAGCTCAACAGCACCGTTTGAACGAACGGCAGCAGGATGAAGAGGGCCAGAGCTGCGAAGGCGAGGCCGAGCGCAATTGATGGGCGCATTCGCGTCATCTTCATCGGGTCGCCTCCGGCGAGGTGCTACGTCCGGCCCGAATGCGGATGAATGCCCAGGCGACGCTTAGCACGATCAGGAAATCGAGCATCGCACGCGCGGCGGCGCGGCCATAGGTGAAGCTGCGAATGTCTTCTCCCAGTTCGAGCGAGATGAAAGTCGTCGCACCCTGCGGTCCGCCTGCGTTAATCGTGAAAGCCTCCGTGTAGATCATAAAGCTGTCGACGAAACGTAACAGCAATACGATCGATAGCGCCCCGGCGATCCGCGGCAATTCGATATGGCGGAATACCGCGAGCCGGGATGCTCCGTCGATCGCCGCTGCCTGTCGATAGGAGGCCGGGATCGCCGACAGCGACGCGTAGGAGAGGATCACGACGAGGCCCAACCAGTGCCACGTATCCGCCGCGACGATGAGGATCCAAGTATGCAGCGCGGTGAACTTATAGTCGAAGCCAATACCCGCTGTGGCGATCGCCTTGCCGAGAAGCCCGATCTGCGGATCGATCAGAGTGAGCCACATACCCGCGATCATGTTCCACGGAACAACGAGGGGCAGGGCGAGCATCATCAGCACCGGCACCGCCCAGCGACCGATCCGCAGCATCAAGAGAGCGATCCAGATCCCCAGCGGCACCTGAATCGACAACACGATGGCCGAAAACAATGCGCTTCGCCCGAGGCTCGCCCAAAAGCTCGGATCGCGGATGATCTCGAGATACCATTGCGGCCCGACCCAAAGTGCCGTGTCGAGGGTGAAGATGTCGTGAAATGAGTAGTTGAAAACGGCGACCAGAGGCAGAACTGCGACGAAGCCCATTATGAGAAGCGCAGGTATCATCAGTAGCCACGCGCGGTTCGAATGTGGCTTGATCATCGCAGTGCCCTCCCTGAAGCAACCACCCTGTCGAGGAAATCGAACGGGGTGATCGATGAAATGTCAAGGATAGTAATGATTTAGACAGAGAGGCGCGGGATTGGCTGTCGTTTCGCGAAGATACAGAAGATGAAGAGAAGCAGGTTTTTGCAAAGAGCAGATCATTGGCATCCTGAAGGAGCATCACGCCGGGCTGGGCGGGAAAGAGCTGTGCCGCAAACCCGGCACCAGCGACGCGACCTTCTACAAGTGGCGATCGAGATTGGGCTGCATGGAGGTGCCGCCGCGCGCCAAGCTTTCGGGCCTTCCAGAACCTGTAGCGAAGCGCAGTTTGGAAATCTGCTCGAGACTGTCATCAGTTAACCATCGCGTTTGACCTGCCCCCCACGGGATCCCTCAACGTAGTGTAGAGTCTGCGCCAACTTGATCCGCACCCCAGAGCTCTACCGCCCTTAGGCAGAGTTTCCCGGCTTTGCTCAGGGTGACGGGCTGGTGACGCCCCCCGATTTCGTCAGCGTGATCGGGGCCTTGTTCCCGATCGCGCCGTGTGGCCGTTCCTCATTGTAGTATCTACGCCAAGCCTCCAACTTTTCGGCCGCATCCGCAAGGGTGAGGAACCAATGCTGGTTCAAGCACTCGGTCCGGAACCGGCCGTTGAACGCTTCGATGAATGCATTGTCGGTCGGCTTGCCAGGGCGCGAGAAGTCGAGGGTCACGCCACGCTGATAGGCCCAAAGGTCCATGTCGCGAGACACGAACTCGGTGCCCTGATCGACTCGGATAGTCTTCGGATAGCCTGTCTGTCGGCACACCCGGTCCAGCGTTGCGACCACATCCTCGCCGCGGTAGCTGAACCGGACATCGAGCACTGGCACGTAGCGTGAGAAGGTGTCGATGACTGTCAGAACCCTGAGCTTCTTGCCGGTCGCAAGCTGATCGTGAACAAAGTCCATTGCCCAGACGTCGTTCGGGCCGACCGCCTCGGCGCGGTCGTCACGCAGCTTGGCCTTCACACGGCGCTTCGGCGTCTTGTTCCTGAGTTGCAATCCCAACTCCCTGTAAATCCGATAGACTTTCTTGATGTTGATGTTCCAGCCCTCACGTTCGAGCAGGACGTGAACGCGCCGGTAGCCATACCGCACCCGCGTTTCACAGATCTCCCGGATCCGCTTGGCGACAGCAGCCTGATCGGCGCGGCGAGACTTGTAGTGAAACGTCGAACGGTCAAACCCCATAGCCCCACAGGCCTTTCGGATCGAGACCGCCCAATCGCTACACATCCCGCGAACCAGTTCGCGCTTGCGATCAGGCTTCAGAGCTTTCGGCGGATGACGTCTTGCAACATCTCCCGATCCAGCGTCAGGTCCGCGACGATCTTCTTCAACCTGGCGTTCTCATCCTCGAGCTGCTTCAGTCGTCGCATCTCGTCAGGCAGAAGGCCCGCGTATTTCTTCTTCCAACTGAAGTAGGTCGCCTGGCTGATCCCAGCCTTCCGACAGATCTCCGCGACCGGCGTGCCTTCCTCGCCTTGCTTCAAAATGAACGCCTTCTGCGCGTCCGAAAATTTGCTCGCCTTCATGCGATTCCACTCCTCTTCCAGCCAAGGAAGCGTAGCGGAAAACTCCAGCTTCAAACGGTCCAGTTTCCGGGGATCAGATCAAACTCTGAAGGAGCAGACGAATGCGAAAAAGCCGTTTCACCGAGGCGCAGATTATCGGGATGATCAAGGAGCAGGAGGCAGGCATGGCGACAGCTGATGTGTGCCGCAGGCATGGCCTCAGCCCGGCGACCTTTTACAAGTTCAAGGCCAAGTATGGTGGCATGGAGCTCTCCGAGGCGGCCAGGCTGAAGGCGCTCGAAGACGAAAACGCCAAGCTCAAACGTCTGTTGGCCGACACCATGCTCGACAACGTGGTTCTGAAGGATCTGCTGGGAAAGAATTGACGACATTGACCAGGCGGCGAGAGGCGGCGCTCAGGGCGATGCGGGATCATGACATCTCGCAGCGTCGAGCCTGCCAGCTTATCGGTGTCGACCCCAAGACGGTCCGGCGCACACGCCCGCCGGACTGCCCCGAGATCCGCGAGGAGATGAAGGAGATCGCCGGGAAGCGGCGCCGGTTTGGCTATCGCCGGATCGGTATCCTGCTTGAGCGCAAGGGCATGACCATGAACCACAAGAAGCTGTATCGGCTCTATCGCGAGGAAGGGCTATCGGTGAAGCGACGGCGTGGACGCAAGCGCGCTCGCGGGTCACGCACGCCGATGCCGGCGGCGGCGCATCCCAATGCGCGCTGGTCGCTCGACTTCCTGGCGGACAGCTTCGGCGCCTCGCGCAAGTTCCGTATTTTGGCCGTGATCGACGATTGTTGCAGAGAGAACCTGTGCCTGGTCGCCGATACCAGCATATCGGGCACGCGTGTTGCCCGTGAACTCGATGCGCTGCTGCGGATCTACGGAAAGCCTGCTTGCATTGTCAGCGACAACGGGACGGAGTTCAACAGCCGGGCCATCCTGAGATGGGCCGACCAGAACGCCATTCCCTGGCACTACATCGACCCCGGCAAGCCGCAGCAGAACGCGTTCATCGAGTCCTTCAACGGCAGCCTGCGCGACGAATTATTAAACGAGGAGATCTTCGACACACTGGACGATGCCCGGCGCAAGTTGGCGCTCTGGCGCTACGACTACAACGCCGTCAGACCGCACTCGTCTCTGGGAAACCAGACGCCGCTCGAAGCGCGCCGGACGCTTGAGCAATTTGAGGGCTCCGCGCCCGGCGCGCTTGCCCACAGCAACCGAGCCGACTACCAATCTCAAACCTGCAGACTCTCGTTATGAACGAGGGACCCAAGGGGGCAGGTCAGCCGTGGCTATACTATCTGGCCTCCGATCAACGACATCTCGCGAAACTGAGCGTGTGGTTGGCGTGCTGGCAAGAGCACAGGAGCGTAGTCAGGCTCGGGCTAAGACAAGAACCAGAGGCGATGGTCTTCTTGAACCATAAATACGTTGCCAGCATTTCGTCATGATTGCGCCTTAAATTTACCGACCCGCTTCCGGAAACCCGAAAACGAATGATTTGAAACGAGGATTTTGAGATGCTTGTGAAGTGCAAAGAATGCGAAGCCGAAATTTCATCCAAGGCCAATCAATGCCCGCATTGCGGAGGGTCAACTCAGTCTCGGGGGACATCAATTATTAAGGCCATGTCTGGTCTCGCGTTGGCAGCCGTGAGCGTCAGCATTGGTGTTGGCGCGCCCGGACTGGGCTTCTTCGTCTCAATCGGTGTCGCCATATTCTTCGTATCGTACTCCATCCGAAATTTGGCTGCCTGACATGCCCTCCGAAGTCTTCCGATAGGAATGGCTGGTGCTCGGCGTGTATCGCAACCGAGCATATTTCATTTTCCCGCTTATCCACGAGAAAAAGCAGCTAATCGCGCAAAATACTGAGGTAGCTTAGTTTTTCCGAAATCTCGCTATATTTCGCGCAAGTATCTCAAACCTCAGCTTCGCCGAACGTGTATCGCGCCAATATTATTCATTTGGCGGAAAAAGCGGAGCACATCGATGATCACCGAACTGAAGTCGATCCCTGACATTTGGAAGCGGATGCCGAGCGAGATGCACGCACGACGCTTTCTGGAGGGTATCATTTGGTCGACCGGCAGGCACTGTCCGCATTGTGGGTCGGTGACCTCTTCGGCGCTGCGCGGCAGGTCCTGCCGACCGGGACTCTACCAGTGCCGAGATTGCCGTCTCCAGTTCACGGTTACCACGCTCACCCCGATGCACGGCACTAAGCTCGACTTGCGTATCTGGATCTGCGCCATGTTTCTGGTGCTCACATCGAGTAAGGGCATCTCCTCGGTCGTGATGGCGCGGCTGCTCGGCGTGAACCAGAAGACAGCGTGGAAGATGGGTCACGCCATCAGGGAAATGATGGACGACCGGAATGCCGAGCTACTGCCATTGGAGGACATCGTCGAAGTGGACGAGGCGTATGTCGGGGGAGCGCCGAAATCCCTTTCAGGCGCCTATAATCCAAGGGGCAAGGGCACTGGAAAGCCGCTGATTTTCGTGGCGGCCTCACGGGACGGACAGGCGCGCGCCAGAGTCGTTTCCGATGACAAGCGGGCGACGCTCGAGCCGGTTCTCCTGGAATGGATCGACCCCGAGACGACAAGCCTGATGACCGACGGCAGCAAGAGCTACAGGGGCCTGGGAAAAACCATGGCCGATCACCAGTATGTGATCCACAGCCAGAAAGAGTATGCCAACCCGGAGACCGGCGCCCACGTGAACACGGCCGAGGCGGTCATTTCCCAAGTGCAGCGCGCTTTGGTCGGGGTCTACCACAACTTGGGGCGAAAGCATCTCCAGCGATACCTTGACGAAATCGTCTGGCGGTGGAACCACCGCGATCCCGTCCGGGAAGTGGTCAAGCGCTGGAGCACGAAAGCTGGTGTCGAGCGGGAGAGATCGACGACGATCTGGAAGCCGATCCCGGTCGTTGACCAGATGCGCGTCTTGCTTCAAGGAGCGGTCGGCAAGCAAGTCCGCCGCTCGAAGGAATACGGACTATACTGGCCGTAGATTGAAGCGCGCATAGCCCATAGCCCGAACTTTTGAGATCACCGCACCAGCAGGATCGGCACCTTGCACGTTCGGATCATCTCAAGGCTCGTCGAGCCCACGAAGAGCGACCGCAACCGGGAGTGCCCCGAGGCTCCCATCACGAGGTGATCGAACTCTGTCTCGTCGATTAGCTTGCCGAGGGCTTCTTCCGGCTGGCCGGGAAGGATTCCAGTCTCTGCATCGCGTCCCGCACCCGAAAGCATGGCCTTCGCATCTTCGAGGCCCTTCTTCGCGGCGTCCGTCGCCGATCCGACCGTAACAATCTTTATCTCAAGACCGGCATAGAGCGGAGAGCGCGCCACATATTCGACAGCGCGCATCGCGCTGGAACTGCCGTCATATGCAACCAGCACCTTCCTAATCGGCCGGAACGCTCGTGACGCGATGAAGAGCGGCTTCGATGCGGCACGGACAACCCGTTCCAGGTTCGATCCGAGGTGGCCTTTGGCGAAGTCTGCAGCCTCGCCGCGCTTGCCGATCAGAATGATTTCGGCATCGTTCTCCTTCTCGGAAATCGCCTCGATCAGGTCACCGCGGCGCAGGTGTTCTGTCGCTTTCACGCCGGCCGCATCAAGGAGCGCCTTGGCATCCTCAAGGATGGCGCGTCCACGCGTGAGGGATAGTTTCGCGCGCTGCTCGTCGAGACTGGACATCTCTTTCAGCAGGGCACTGCGAGCCCCCAGAGAAATTGCACCGGATAAATCCGATCCCCCGCCGCCCTCGCGTCGGCCGAGCACATGCATCAGTTCGACAGCGAAGGCACCGCGCTTGGCGATCCACGCGGCATGGTCGCAGACGCTCTTCGAATACGAAGAGCCGTCCACAAGCGCGATGATTTTCTTGGTCATTAGTTTCCCTCCCTCAATGCGACATCAATTTGTCCATTGCGCCGGGCTCGTCATGGACGGCCAGCTTGTCAACGATGGTCTTCGATGCTTCATTCATGCCAACGATTTCGACCACCGATCCGTCTCGACGGAACTTCAGCACGGCCATGTCGAGGGCGGCAATCGAAGAGACGTCCCAGATATGTGCATGACTCACGTCGATCACCACCCGATCGGCCGCTTCCTTGAAGTCAAAGGCGTCCATGAAATTCTCCACCGAGGCGAAGAAAAGCTGTCCCGTGATGTGGTAAGTGCGCACGCGCCCGTCATCGGACAGCGACGAGGTGACCCGGAAGAGCTGCGCGATCTTGGCCGCGAAAAAGAGGCCCGACAGCAGGACGCCCACCAGCACACCGATCGCGAGATTGTGGGTGTAGACCACGACCGCCACGGTCACGAGCATCACCACAGATGACGATCTGGGGTGCGTTTTGAGTTGCTTGATCGATGACCATGAGAAGGTGCCGATCGAGACCATGATCATGACTGCAACGAGCGCCGCCATCGGGATTTGCGCGACGATGTCGCCGAGTGGAACCACCATCACGAGCAGGAATACTCCGGCAGCGAAGCAGGACAACCGCCCGCGGCCGCCAGATTTGATGTTGATCATAGATTGACCAATCATGGCACAGCCAGCCATGCCGCCAATGAAACCGGTGAGGGTATTTGCGAGCCCTTGCCCGATGCACTCTTGGTTGCGGTCCGAACTCGTGTCCGTCAGGTCATCGACGATGTTCTCGGTCATCATGCTTTCAAGAAGTCCGACAACCGCAACGGCCGCCGCGTAAGGCAGGATGATCGTAAGCGTCTCGAAATTGAGAGGAATGTCGGGGATCAGGAAGACTGGCAGTGTATCGGGCAGCGCGCCCATGTCGCCGACGGTGTGAACGTCCCAGCCCGTGACCATCACTACCGCCGTCAAGACAATGATCGTGACCAGCGGAGAGGGCACGGCCCGTGTGAGGTAGGGAAAGAGATAGATGATCCCGAGACCGGCCGCGACGAGGGGGTAGGTCTGCCACGGCACCCCGGTCAGCTCGGGGATCTGCGCCATGAAGATCAAGATGGCGAGCGCGTTGACGAAGCCGGTCATCACCGAGCGCGAGACGAAACGCATTAGGTGACCGAGCCGGGCGAACCCAGCGGCGATCTGGAGGAGACCCGCGAGCACCGTGGTTGCCAGCAGGTATTCGAGGCCGTGGTCAGCGACGAGCGTGACCATGAGCACGGCGGTGGCGGCCGTCGCCGCCGAAATCATGCCGGGTCGGCCGCCGGCGATGGCGGTTACGACCGCAATGGAGAAGGAGGCGTAGAGACCAACTTTCGGGTCTACGCCAGCTATGATCGAGAAGGCAATTGCCTCCGGAATAAGAGCAAGTGCGACGACGATGCCGGAGAGCAGGTCGCCGCGAACGTTACCGAGCCACTGGCGTCGATAGGCGTCGAGGTTCATGTTGAGAGTTCCGTTCCTATCCGGTCTGGCCTGAATGCCAAACCGGTCATCTTTGCAGATTATCTTGGTTAGCCCGGCGGGTCGGCGGCCGGGAGAGCCACTCAGGGATCGCACCCCAAGTCCAGATGATTGCGCTGGAGATAGCGGGCAAATTTCGGAATTGCAACCAGATGAGCACATCTCGACGCGATATGAGCGCGTTGCAAGTCATAACCGGGGGGCGACGAGTTTTCACGACACGCTGGCCGGCACGGCCGGATGTCTGCATTTACAGAGCTAAAGCGATCGCTTTTTTTGGTGGATAAGCGGGTTCATTTTAGAAGCTCTCTGATCCATGCTTTGTTCCAGGAGGAAAACCGTAGGGGCGTATGTCAGGCATCTTCGTAAAGAGGGCTCTAACATGCGTTTGCCTTTTCCGCGCATCGCAAGAGAAAGAATTTGAATTGGATGAGCCGACGAACGAAGAGGTTGGCCAAATGGTATGAAATGCCTTTCCACCAACCCACGGCTATGGTTGCGGGAATGAGTGGAGAGGGAAAAATCTGATGGACATCGAGGTTCTGGGCATCGGTCCGGTCAAGACTGTTTCAAGTGTTGTCGGACCGGACGAAGTCGGAGCGGTCGTATGCGCGAGAGCTGACTACCGCAATCGCGCGCCTCGCTACGCGAGATGACAACTCCTCGGGTCGGGCGATTGCTCAACCTGCGTCGATCAGCGTAAACACCAACGGGTCTTTGGTTGCTACCGGCTTAAAGACCGCTGGCAGGTCAACGGTTGCATGGGGCGCGCGGACGTGGATAGTTATGTAGCGCCACATAGTTAGTCGAGAAAATGTCTAAAGAATCAAAAACTTTACCACACACGCTTGTTGAGGCTGTTAAAGACAGTCGTGCAGTTTTGGTTTTGGGCGCGGGGGCGTCCTTGGAGTGCAAAAACAACAAAGGTAACCGTCCTCCGGATAGCGCAAAGCTGCGGAATATACTCGCTAAGAAATTCTTGGGCAAAGACAAGGATGATCGAGATCTCGCGATGGTCTCCGAGATTTCTATCTCGGCTGGTGCCGGTGAAGTGCAAGTTTTTGAGGAACTCTCTCGCTCGCTGTCAGGATTCGAGCCGTCCGACGCTCATAAGCAAGTAGCAGAATTCAAGTGGCGGGGCATCGCAACGACAAACTATGACACCATTCTCGAGCAGGCATACTCTTCAAGTGCAGTGGCAAAGCAGCACCTGTTGCCTTTCGTTAAGGATGCAGAGCCATATGACGATCGACTTCGAGCGTATCAAGACCCTCTACCATACCTAAAGTTACACGGCTGCTTGAACCATCGTCTCGACAAAGAAATTCCCTTAATCCTATCCCATGAACACTACCATCGATACAAGGCCAACAGATCGACCTTGATGGCGAGGTTGACCCAATGGGCTCAACACTCAGTATTGATTTTTATTGGATATAAGATAGCTGACGCGCACATTCGTTCTTTAGTTTATGATATTGATCCAGGCAGAAGGCCGCAATGGTATATTGTAACTCCCGGGGCTGACGAACACGATGAGCAGTACTGGCTGACAAAGAACATACAGATTGTTCGCATGAAATTCGGAGACTTCATGTCATGCTTAGATTCCGAAGTTCCTGCACTATTTCGTGGATTAACCCCGCCAGATAATTCACGAGCGGAGCCAATAACGAAGCATTTTCGCACTGAGGCGCAAGGATCGGATGCGCTTAAGAAATCTCTTGAGATCGATCTCGATTTTGTTCATTCTGGAATGCCATTTGACGAAGTTGATGCAAAATCTTTTTATTCCGGTTTCGAAAATGGATGGGCCGGAATATTTAGAAAGTTTGATTTTGCGAGAAAAACCGGTGAGAAAATTTTATATGATGCGCTCGACCGAAATGATGCGCCCGAGCAAAGATTTTTTTTGCTTCAGGGGGCAGGTGGATCCGGAAAAACAATCGCCTTAAAGCGAGCGGCTCATGACGCCGCAGTGATACTCGATGAGCCAGTTCTTTGGCTGAAAGAAAATGGCGCACTACATCCGGAAATTTTTGAAGAGTTATATGACTTAACTGGATTGCGTTGGAATCTCTTTGTTGACCATGTCGCGTTGCACTCGGATGCGTTGCAGCATCTTTTGGATCGGCTTAGATCCAAGAGAATTCCAATTACAATAATCGCCTCAGAGAGAGAAGCCGATTGGACAACGTACTGTTCCCGACTCGAGAAAGATCATCCGCCGGACATCTACTCCCTACGGAGCTTGACTGAAAGAGAGGCCGAGGATCTTGTCGATTTGCTTGAGCGCCACAAATGCTTAGGGATGCTTCAGTCCAAAACGAGGGAAGAGCGAATCGCGGCTTTCATGGCGGAAGATCGTTCGGACAGACAGCTTCTGGTGGCGTTGCACGAACTCACGCTTGGAAAGCCTTTTGAAGATATAATCTTAGAGGAGTATGAGAGGGTTCAACCAGAAGCCGCCCGAAGGCTTTATCTCGACATCGCAACAATGCACCAATTTTCCGTCACGGCTCGGGCTGGTGCGATCTCCCGGATCAGTGCGATACGATTTGACGATTTCGAGGAAAAATTCTTTGAGCCACTGAGGGGTTTGGTTCGAGTAATTGAGGACCGCTACACCGGAGACAAAGGTTATGCTTCACGACATAGCCGAATTGCGAAAATTGTTTTCGGTGTTAGCTGCTCAACAGATGAGGAAAAATCTGCTCAGTTCTCAAGGATTCTTGGCGGGCTTGATGCCGGTTTCTCTTCGGACAAAAGGATTTTGGAGGGCATTTGCAAAGGACGGTCGCTCGCGCAAATGTTCCGAGACGTGGAACATGGCCGAGTTATTTTTGATGCAGCTACTTCTGCGTCTCCAACATCTGCATTCCTCTATCAGCAAGGCGCTATTTTCGAGTACAGCCATAGGAAGGGAAATCTCGACCGAGCCCAGGAACTTGCTGAAACCGCCCAGGCTATCGATGGCAACAATCATGTATACATTCATACTTTAGCTGAAGTGGCACGAAGAAAAGCTAATGAGGCTACGTCTAAAATTAGGGCCGATCAGCTTCGCGGGGTGGCAAGATCTTACCTGAATGATATTTGGATTAAAGATGATGCCAGAAAGGATTTGTCATTTTGTAATTTGCTAATCGATGAAACCTTCAGTCAGCTAAAGCAGCTTCATCCTGATTCGAAAGAATACGAGTTCGTCGAGTTTGATACAAAGGTTGATGAAACTGTGTCTCGATTGAGAAAAGCGCAGCAAGATCACCCAAACGAGTCTGAGTTTCCTGCAGCTGAAAGTCGACTCTGGCAGATGCTTGGGGAGAGCGAATTGGCGAGGAAGTCCCTCGAAAGAGCGGCTAAAGCCAAGCCAAGAAATTCCGGTATATTCATTCGGCTGTCTCGAATTGTCAATCGGAAGGATGGGGTCGAGCGTGCTGTCGATATTCTTCAGGCTGGATTGGATAAGTTTCCAAGCGACAAAACCATACACTTTGAAATGGCTAAATTGCTTCTGACTTTGGATGACGTAGATGTAGGCCGCGTGGAGTTCTGCTTGCGCTCAAGTTTTTCCTCGGAGGATCATAATTTTGAAGCCCGTTTTCTAATGGCGGAGTTCCTGTTTTGGTGTGGAGAGGTAGAACAGGCAAAACAGCTATTTGAGCATATTGATCAGAGGGCTCCGGAAGGATTTCGAAGGCTCGCTCCGAAGATAAATGATGAAGTCACCGAAAAGCTCGGTCAATACGCGGGTACAGTCTCAGGACGTAGCGAACGCTACTTCTTTATACGATTCGGCGGTTATCCAGGACGCATCTTTGCCAACATTAGCGACCTCACTGATTGCGCCTATGAAGACCTACGTGACGGAAGTGCTGTCAGGTTTCGGCTTCGCTTCAATAGAAAGGGACCGGTTGCTTATCAGATCGTCTTATCGAAATGATTTATCAGATATTTTCGCAGCGAGAAAATTTAGTTCTGCGAAAATCCGCTGCTGACCTATTATCGATTGTATGCTGGGGCGTGGCTCGATCGAAAAGATGCTGGCATACGCAGTGCTGCTAAAAAATGGGTGGAGGCCTCCGTTATTCTAAATTCCCCTGCCAGCGTTGAATGCGCGTCGAGAGGTTGGAATGCGCACGGAAAAGTATTTTGGAGTGGAGCGGTTTCGTGAAGATTGAAAATATTTCGGTGCGGAATTTTCGCTGCTTTGGACCTGAGTGGACAAAGTGAGAACGGCGGCGCAATAGTCGGCCACGGTAGCGGCGGGATGATCCGGCTGCGGGCGGCGTAAAAGTCGGCCACTTTTGCCCTTTCTGGCGACGGGAGGGCGGGAGGATTTTCACCGTGGACTTGTATCGCAAGGTTCGACTTGCCTTCGCCGAGGGGATGAGCCAGCGCGAGGCGGCGCGTCACTTCGGGATTTCACGCGACAGCGTGCAGAAGATGTTGGCGTATTCGGTTCCGCCGGGCTACCGGCGCAAGGCGCCGATCAAGCGCCCGAAGCTGGATGGTTTCACCGAGATCATCAACGCCTGGCTGGAAGAGGACCGCGGCGTCCCGCGCAAACAGCGGCACACCGCCAAGCGGGTGTTCGAGCGGCTCCGGGACGAACACGGCTTCACCGGCGGCTACACGATCGTGAAGGATTACATTCGTGAGGATGACCGGCGCGGTCGCGAGATGTTCGTGCCGCTGGCCCATGCGCCCGGGCATGCCCAGGCCGACTTTGGCGAAGCGATGGTCATCATTGATGGTGTCGAGCAGAAGGCGCATTTCTTCGCCTTCGACCTGCCACATAGCGATGCCTGCTATATCCGGGCCTATCCGGCTGCGACCTCCGAGGCCTGGGTCGACGGGCATGTTCACGCCTTCGGCTTCTTCGGTCGGGTGCCGGTGTCGGTGCTCTACGACAACGACAGGTGCCTGGTGGCACAGATCCTGCCGGATGGCACCCGCAAGCGGGCCAGGCTGTTCAGCGGGTTCCTGTCACATTACCTGCTCCGTGACCGCTATGGCCGCCCCGGCAAGGGCAATGACAAAGGCAGCGTCGAGGGGCTGGTGGGCTATGCCCGGCGCAACTTCATGGTGCCGGTGCCGCGCTTCCCCTCCTGGGAGGCCTTCAACGCCTGGCTGGAAGAACAATGCCGCAAGCGTCAGGGCGATGTTCTGCGCGGCCATACCGAGACGATCGGCACGCGCCTTGACCGGGATCTCGAGGTGATGTCGGCGCTGCCGCCAGCCTCTTTCGATGCCTGCGATCAGGCGAGCGGGCGGGTCACCTCGCAGGCGCTGGTGCGTTACAAGACCAAAGACTATTCCGTGCCGGTCGCCTACGGCCACCGCGATGTCTGGCTGCGCGGCTATGTCGACGAGGTGGCGATCGGCTGCGGCGGCGATCTGATCGCGCGCCATCCGCGCAGCTATGAGCGCGAGGATGTCGTCTTCGACCCGCTCCACTACCTTCCGCTGATCGAGAAGAAGATCAATGCCCTGGACCAGGCCGCGCCGCTGACAGGCTGGGAGCTGCCGCCCGAGTTCGCGACCCTGCGCCGCCTGATGGAAGCACGCATGCTCAAGGCGGGGCGGCGTGAGTTCGTCCAGGTCCTGCGGCTGCTGGAGGCCTTCGAACTCGACGATGTGCAAGCCGCCGTGAAGACGGCCCTGCGCATGGGAGCCATCGGCTTCGACGCCGTCAAGCATCTCGTGCTGTGTCAGGTCGAGAAGCGACCGCCGAAGCTCGACCTCGACGTCTATCCCTACCTGCCGCGGGCCGAGGTCGGAAAGACCTCGGCGGCCAGCTACATGTGCCTGATCTCGGAGGAGGCCCGATGACCGACGCGCCTGATCTCCTGCTCGCCCATCATCTGAAGACGCTCAAGCTGCCGACCTTCCTGAGGGAATACGACAAGCTCGCGCGCCAGTGCGCCGCGGAGGGACAGGACCATGTCCGCTTCCTGGCCCGACTGGTGGAACTCGAGCTGATCGACCGCGAACGGCGGATGGTCGAGCGCCGCATCAAGGCGGCGAAGTTCCCGGCAACCAAGAGCCTCGACAGCTTCGACTTCAAGGCGATCCCCAGGCTCAACAAGATGCAGGTGCTGGAACTCGCCCGCGGGGACTGGATTGAGCGCCGCGAGAATGTCATTGCCCTCGGCCCGAGCGGCACCGGCAAGACCCATGTCGCCTTGGGCCTTGGACTGGCCGCCTGCCAGAAGGGCCTTTCCGTCGGCTTCACCACCGCCGCCGCATTGGTCCACGAGCTGATGGAGGCCCGCGACGAGCGCCGCTTGCTACGCCTGCAAAAACAGATGGTCGGATACAAGCTCCTGATCATCGACGAGCTGGGCTTCGTGCCTCTGAGCAAGACCGGCGCCGAGCTGCTCTTCGAACTGATCTCGCAGCGCTACGAGCGGGGCGCCACCATGATCACCAGCAATCTGCCCTTCGACGAATGGACCGAAACCTTCGGCTCCGAGCGCCTGATCGGCGCTCTGCTCGACCGGCTCACCCACCATGTCCACATCCTCGAGATGAACGGCGACAGCTATCGGCTTGCCCAAAGCCGCGCCCGAAACAGCGCCGACACCTGATCACATCGTTCAGATTTGGCCCGCTGGGCCAAAGCGCCCCGGCAGCCGCCAGCTATCTGAAAAGCGCAGCTGCCGGGGCGCGAAGCGTTCCCTCCGCTTCAATCCCATGCCCTCTCTGGTGGCAGACTTTTGCTCCGCCCCGTGGCCGGTTTTTGCTCCGCCGTTGACAGGGCGCCACAGCACGATTACTCCAATGCTACGCGCCGCAGCAGAGCACCCGTTTTGTAGCTATCCGAAGACAGCATCGGTCTCGCTGCCGACCCCGGACGTCGACAGCTACCTTGCGCCGGAGAAATCGGCGCAAAGTGTTGGCATGGGGCCGCACGTGTTCGACCCGTTTCACGTCGCTTCCCGATCTTCGCCCTCAAATTTCCACTGTTGCGCGCCACAGCGGATTTGCAAGGACAGGATCGCGGTCAGCAACAAGTGCACCTTATGTAACAAACATATGGATCGATGCGCCCGGCGCAAAAAATCGCTGAAGCTCTCATGAAAATATTTTTTAAGCTTTTCGAGGCTCGGCCGGTTCTTGGGTGAAAGGCTGTCCAGTTTGTTTCACAAAAAAAGCCTAAAACGATGCCGCAACGCGGCTCTTTCAGAGGGTTCTCTGATTCCTCTTATTCAGGGCCAGAATCTATATTATAAAACAAGGACTTGAAGGGCGTCACGACGCAATTCCTCCGCGAGATGACGCAGAAATTCCGTGAAAAGACGCAATTTCTCCGCGAAATGACGCAAAAATTCCGAGAGACGACGACATTTTTCCGCGTGTTTTTTCCTATGACTTCGCCAATTGAAGGCGCGAGTAGATGATTTTTGATGCGGCGATAACGACCGAATCCGCGAGCACTTGGTTGGATTGAGATCGCTCCGCAGGCCACGCGTGGGGACCTTAAGCATCTGCGGATTGCTCCTCTGGCCCATTTTGATCCGCCAGATCATGTCGCTTTCAGCGTAGTAGACGGTATGGACTACGATCCACGCCGGGAAATTCGCGCTGCGGCGGGTGAATTTTTTGCAACATCGTGGCGACAGATCGCTCTGAAGTTTGGTCGCGACGCGTACGCCGTAGCGCCTATGCGTTCGATCTCCTCGCATGGCAAGATGCGGATGAACCGTTGTCTTCCTGTCGCTTGCCACTCTTGTGCGTGGCGGTGTCGCTGGGAGCGAACCAATCTGCTGATCACCCAACGGCAGAGCACAGAAGCGGTCATTTCGCGCAGAAAATCGATGGTCGTCTGGCGCCCCGTGCGGGGCGACCTTTGGCGGTGTCATGGTCGTAGCAATGGCGACAGCCGTCGCACGAGAGGGCGGCAGGTCGATCTGGAACGTCTCCCGTCGTCAGGCGATGCCCGTACCCAGGAGAAAAGGGCAGGGGCCGTCTGTCACCGGCAGATCCTCCGGGTACGAGCCTTGCTTAATCGGCCGCCGCCTTCCTGACTGCCTGGCGAAGTTGACGAAGCAGACGCTGCATTCGAACCGGACGATGTCTTCGTTCGCGAAGGATGATCGCCTCGATCAGCCGGGCGTCGCGCCGGTCACCTTCGCTGAGACCGGCGCTTTGATAGGGGGGCAACGCTGAGCTATGTCGGTCCTCTGGGTGATGGACAAGAAGCCGTAGCACGCGATCCACGCGCCGTCGCGAAGATTGAGCGGAGTGATCACGGTCGCGCGACGCGTCAACGTCGAGGCCCTCAATATAGGCAGCCGGCCGGCCCGGGATCGAGAAATCGAGATGAAGCGGCTCTTGGCCGATACATCGTCGTGCCTGCCGCCAGGGCTCAAATGTCTCCGAAGACGTGGGGCGCTGGCGCCAAACTTCAGATAGTTTTTCCGAGTACCCGAGATCGGAACCAATTCCCCTCCAGATCAACACAAACTGGAGACCATCATGATCTTTCCCCCGGATGAAATT
The DNA here is from genome assembly GCF_002085925.2 of Thioclava electrotropha. Lineage (NCBI taxonomy): Bacteria > Pseudomonadati > Pseudomonadota > Alphaproteobacteria > Rhodobacterales > Paracoccaceae > Thioclava > Thioclava sediminum. The sequence continues at coordinate 3,128,430 of NZ_CP053562.1, read as the reverse complement.
TTCACCGCTGCGGAAGCTGCGACCGAGCTGAACAGGTCGGAAAAGCAAGTTCGTCGCTACCTCGCATCAGGACTCCTCGGCGGCGATCGAAAAACCGGTCATTGGAAGACGACAGCGCTCGAAATCTGGCGTTTCAAGAACATTGCCGACGAGATGCTGGAAAACTGGCGTCGCTACTGCCTCGAACTCGAGGCGCGCGAGGAATTCGAAAAAATCAATAAAAACAATGATCAAGAAGATACGGGGAAATAGGAGGGTCTGCACGGGGTGGGAGTGCAGACCCTCCAGTTCCCCCCGATGTCCTCCGATGACTGCCAATGTCCCTCGGTGTCCTCCACTGGCCACTCAAGGCCCCCCCGTTCCGAATTTGGCGCGCACCGGCGGTGGTTTTCATCGCGAAACCACCGCCGGTGCGCGCCCTCTCAACACAAAAAAGGAAGAGCAGAAAGATGATGCAGGAAACGACGATTACCCCGGCCAATGACACCAGGGACCTCGAGCGCGCGCTTTGGCTTTCGAAACTGACGCCGGCATCCCGCAACGCGACGATTGCCAGTCTCCGTACACTCACAGGCGTAATCGGGCGCGATGGCAGGCTTTCTGTCAACGAACTCGAGGACATCTTGCTCAACTCGTCCGAGGAGGTGCGCGCGGAACTCGGAGATCGTGCGGCTCAACTCCTGTCCGACGCTCGGCGTGCCCTACGGGTCTGGTCCGACGAGCCGACCCGCTGGTTCGCCTCGAACCTTCGAGGGCGCATCCCGACACTCCGCGACGCCCAGGAGGCCGCGGGCCTTACGATGACCCCGGATGAGGCCAAGCGGGCCTCTTCGGCTATGGAAGCGCTCGCGTCCGCCGAGCAATGCGCGACAGATGACATCGCCGCAACCGAGGCTACGATATCGGCTATCTTCAAGCGGTTGTCGCCGGAGGAGGTCGGCTGCACAAAGAAGAAGACTTTCGAAAACAAACGATCGCTCTGCCTGCGAGCCGTCCGTCTCGTCGATTGCTCTCGCAAGAAGGCGCGCAAGAACGACCTCGCCAACATGTCCGAAGCCGCGAAGCGGGCGTTGACTGCAGTTGAAGAGCGGCTGAAGGAGCATGAAACCAGCGCTCTGGCCATTGTGCGGCGTTTCGTTCTTTTCGCCGATCACTTCGGCGCGGATCTCGAAAATCTCGATCCGGACTTGCCGCTTTCCTTCTACGAGGCTGAACGGTCAAACTTCTCGAACAGTCATGAGGAGAAACTGCGACGCTTCGTGCGAGTGTGGAACGAAGCAGCATGCGTGACTGGCCTGGTCACGGAATTGCCCCCGCCAAGGCTCCCTGTCCTCCGCCAGGCGTCGGTTGCATGGGATGATGTGCCGGAATGCATCCGCGTCCCGCTGGATCGGATCCTCGAAAAAGCTGTGTCTGCGCGGCTGGAATGCGCCTGGGAAGATCTGGTCTCCGAGAGCATGGACGATGAATATGCCGAGTTCGGCATATTCGACGATGCCGGTACCGATGCGGAACAAGAAGACGCGGCGATCGTGATAGAGCCGGGAACGCGGAAGAATTGGCGTGACGCTGCGAAACGTGCCTGGCACGCGGCTGAAGAGGACCATCGGATCACGAGTAAACCGGAGTCGCTGGAGGACCTCTTCGACGTCTCGGTTGCCAAGGCAATGGTCGTCGGCGCACGCAAGGCCCGAAGGGCGCGCATGGAGGTGAGGGGGGAGATCTGGAATGCCAAGGAGAAAGGCCGCTATGAGCATTCCCTCGTCGAGACGTTGTGCGCCATCGCGCGCCACATCGGGATCGACGAGAGGCGGCTGAGCGCCCTTGAGGAATTCAAGGTGTCCATAGACCCGATGGTCGTGGCCACGAAACTGAAGAAAGACGGGACGAAGACCCGTGTCTACACCAGCCGCAGGATCGGCAAGAGGCACAAAGTCAAACTTGCGCGTTTTTCCGAGGAAAGCCGGCTGCGTAGGTATTTCGAGGCCCCCGGCGAGCTTTGGAAAATGGCATGCAAGGGCCTGCAGAAGGGTCGGCGCCCGAGCAAGCAGCATATCGCTTTGGCTCGTAACGCGCTCTTTCTTCGGATTTCCCAATACACGGGCCCGCTGCGCAGAACCAGCCTTGTTGGGCTGCGCCACGAAGGCGACGACCCGCATCTGATCCTTCCCGCGGGCAGTGGCACAGGCACGCTCATGATCCCAGCGATCGAGACGAAGACGCTGAGCGAGTTGCACATCCAGATCGATCCAGAGACCGTGAAGATGATCAAGTACTACATCGCGCATTTTCTCCCCGAGGTCCGGCGCCTTGCCGGTGCCTGCGGAGGCAATCCGCACCTCTTCCCGGGCTATCCGACAAAGAACGACGAGGCGTCCAAGTATGCGCCAGGCATGGGCCACATGTGCAAGGAAAAGGCCAACAATACCTTTCGCAATCAATTGTGGCGGCATTTCAGGATCGACCTGAACCTGCATGTCATGCGGCATCTCGCGGGCAAGATCATTCTCGATCAGGATCCCAGTGCCATGGAACTCGTGCGGATCCTGCTCGATCACCGGCGCCTCGAGACGACGCAGAGCTACTACGCCGAAGTCAACGCGATCATCGCTCAGCACCGCTATCTGCATCTTCTCGAAAAGAGCCAGCGGAGCGTCCTTGCGAAGGTCAATTTCAAGCTCGTGGAGGATCCCGCATGCCGAAACACCGGGTAACCGCACCGCGCGACGCGTGGCCGGACGTCCTGCGCGTCCGGTTCGACGCGCTGTCGCTTTCGGACCATCAAAGACACCGGCTGGGCCAAGCACTCGGGCGGTGGGTCCTGCTCGCGCCGGACCCTCTCGAGGTGACGCGGCAGACGTGCGAAGCCGTGATCGCACCGATCCAGCGGGCGCGGAGGGGCGTGGCGGCGAGCATGCGGCAGGTCCTCGGGCTCGTTTTCCCCGAGGCCGCGCCCATGCTCTATTCCCTGCGCGAACCGAGGCGTCGCAACCGGCGCGACCCGCGGACCGATTTCGCGGAGCATCTGAAAAGACATCTGGGACGATGTCCGCAGGAGTGGCAGGATCGCGCCGCGCCGATGTTGATCGTGGACCCGGACGGCCTCGGAGATGGCCTGCTGGTCCAAGTATGGGCTGCCTCGACGCTCAAGAGGCGCGTGGAAGCGGCTGGCCGATACTTCGACTGCTGTCGCGTATCTGGCCTGCCATGCGTTCTGCATTCTGCCGGGGTGAAGGCCCGTCTGCGAGAACTGCAGGAGGCTGGCAGTAGACCGGCCGCCGCAACTATTGAGATCGCGAGCCTGCTTGCGTTCTCAAGCGCCCTGTTCCCAGAAAAGGATCATGGCTGGCTCGAAAAGACCCATCGGAGCCTGAAGAAGATCGCTGCGGCCTCCCCGTCACGCAATGCCGGGCGGGCTCTTCCCGCCGACGATCTCAGGCAGTTTGGTCTGGAGATATTCGCCTTGGCCGATCGAAAGTTTGAGGAGGCACGCCTCCGGCGTGATTTCGAAGAGGCGCATATGCTGGCGCGGACAGCCCTGGCACTCGTGTTGCTCACCGAAGCTCCGATGCGTGTCGGTGCGCTCGCCTCTATCGATGTCACACCCGGCCTTCTGTCGCGCCTCGGCGTGATACATGTCGAGGGGTGCTACACGAAAACAGGCGAGGCGGAGACCAGGCTCTTCAGCGGCGACGCCGTGCGGTGTCTGGCGTCCTACATTTCCCGGCACCGTGCCGCGATGGCGCTGCCCACAGAGAACAAGCTCTTCGTCGGCGACAACGGTCTTGCGGTGCTCGGAGCGACGCTCTCAGAAAACATCGGACGCCTGACTGAAGAACAGCTGGGCCGCCGAGTCACTGCTCACCCAATCCGCCATTCGGCCGCGAATTTCATCGTGGCACGCGCGCCCGAGGAGGCCGCTCTCGCGTCGGTCATTCTTGGCCACCGCACGTCCGGTGTGACACCGGTTTACACACGCCGGGCCGGGCAGGTCCTGGCGAGCCAGTCGCATGCGGAGGCGGCAAGGCGCACTGCCGAGCGGCTCGGTGCCGATACAGAGGTATTTCGTCGAAAAACCGGGAAAGCCCCGCGCAGAAAACGGCAGGACCGGGCTCTTCGAAAGAAGCGGTAGGACGTTGCCGAACCGGCGCCGCGGTAGTCGGTGCCCGCGTTGATCGACGTGTAGCAGGCCGCGCGCCCTGGGAGGGAAATGGAATTCGATACCCATGGCAGCGTGGTCGTCGGCGCATTGCAGCCGGCTGTCATGGCCCCTGGCGCGAAGGCACACCAGCCTGAGGCCAAATCTTCGCGGGAAAGCAGTCCGCTCCCATGGCGAGGCTTTTAGAAACACCAGGTTTGGAAACTGCTGCCGGCGATCTCGGCGCGCCCTTTCTCGCGAGGGCGCGCCGGTCTCAGCCGGACAGCGCGAACTGAAACGAGGGTCGGCAAATGGAATTCCTCTGGCTGCTACCGGGAACGCCGACCTGAAACCCCGTCCAAGGAAAGGAGGCGAGGACGCTTGATGCGGACACGACTGTCCGCGCAAGGAACAAGGAGAATGAGATGTCCCCAACATCAGATGGCAAGCGCAGTGAAGCCGCGGTGCGAGCCGCCGAACAGTTCGTCACGCGAAAACATCAGGAGCTCGTCCATGGGGCGGGGCTTCTGGGAGGCGTCGGCGCGCAGGGTCGCTGCGTGAGGTTGACCGCGCGCTTGCGGCGGGCCGATCGCATGGACCGACATTGCTGGCGCGAACTGCGGTGGCTGCGCGATCTGTTTTGTCTGCAGATCGGTGATGATCCCGAAGCACTTGGCGCGGCGCATTTCTGTGCACTCTCTCCGGACGACCCGGCGGTGCATGATCTGTGCCTGCTGGCGGAAGCGCTTGGCGACCTCCTCGCCGAAATCGACAGAGTGCAGACGCAGGCCGTTTCGGAAGAAACCGACAATGCGGGCCGCGACGCGGCCTGACCTCTCCGCCGGCGTGCGCGCCGGCGACTTGAATGGCGGTCGCATGGTGCGCCGCCGGAAAACCAAGGATTGGTCATGCGCAATACATATCTTCAGATGCCGCTGGAGGATCTTTTTACAGAAATCTTGCTGGAAACCCGGCAGATCAGTGACGGTCTCGGGCATACCGACATCTTTCCCACCGCAGCCGAAAGGGCATGCCATCTGCGTGACCTCGCGATGCTTTCCGGCAGGAAGTGGATCGACACCGACGCGGTCAGGACCCTCGAGCCACTCATCCGCCGTCTCGACGAGGAGCTGGATGACGAGACGATCGCGATCGTGCAGGTGTTTCACGGCCACAACGATCCTGAGCACGGTGCAGTGGGGTCGGTGGAGGCGCGTCGAGACCTGACCGAAAAAGGGAAGACCATTCTCTCGCTGCTGCAGAGCTTCCGCCGTCTACGGTGCATGATCGAGATCGCAGACGCGCGGGTGAACGCGGAGAGGCTCGTAAACCGGCGCCTGCAGGTCTGATTCCATCTCGTGAGCTGCGGAGACCCATTCTCGGAAGGGTGGGTCTCCGCTTCTGTCTGTCTGTCTGTCGTTCTGTCTTGACCTGTCCCCGCCGCGCGCAGGGCGCGTGTGATCATGCCTCCGTTTAGCAATGCCCTTTCGTGCCAATGGCGCTTCCTGTCCGATCGCGGCCAGCCACGCACGAGGTATTCCGATCGGTGCCGGGACAGCTCTGGGCCGGGCACGATGCGCGCAGCGAGAACCTCGACGACTAAGCTTTGACAGCTATCGCGGACAATGTGGCCGCACGCTCTTGCTGCGCTTCCTTTCCACCACCAGTGGACGCGGCTTCCTGACCGGTTCCTCGACCGGCTCCGGAGAGACGTCACCGGCGTGGACGAGGGTTTCCCTGAGCCTTGCTTCGGCGCTCTTGCCGATGCGCCCCAAGCGACGATGCAGCCTGGCTGTATCCGCCTCGGGCACGAGGAAACGCCGCCGTAAATTGAAGCGCGTCGGAATGTCGAGCTTGGCTTCGGCCATCTCGATGGCCTGCGCAATCGCGAGCTCATGCGGTGCTGGACCCCCAGTCTCGATCGGGCTGCCCCAGGCGATATCGAGAAATTTCCGACCAGCCATTGTCGGGGTGCGCACGACAATTCCCGGACGCGCAGTCGACTTGGTGAGGCCAGCGCGCCGGCTTGGAAGAGCGCACACCACAAGATCGCCCGCCACGAGATCGACAGGGCGACAGTCCGCCTCCTGAACCACCTGTTCAGCATCAGCCACAGGTGCGTTTTCGATTTCCTCCGATTCCTTGGTGACGCTGTGCCTCGCGGCGGGAGCGTAGAATGGTTTGTCATCGACCAGGATCAGCAGATGCTCGACCGCTGCCGTGGCCTCTTCGCTGGCCGGCATCGTGAGCGAATACTGTCGGCTGAGCGTGATGATCTGGGAAGCGACCTCTTTCTCATCGAGTGCGCTGCATTCATTCCACGGGTACGCCGACGGCGCCTTGCGGCCGGAAATGGCGGCTTCGAACACGATCTCGTCCGTTTCTGCATCCCGGAGTTGAACGGCGGAAACCTCGCGTCGATCGGTCAAGGCCACCTCGACATCGAGAGCCGACTGCATGGCGGTGCGATTGCCCACGATGATGGGAAAGCCAAACCGCCTGTCGCTGCCGACTTCGATGCCGTAGTCGACAGCATCGAGCATGTCTTTCAACTCCAGCAGACCATGATCCGAATAATGCCGGTCAATGGTCGTTCCCTCGAGGTGGCCGAGGATCCGCTGACGCGTGCCGGTATCGATGCCGAGACCCATCAGCTTGGAGGACAGGGTGCGCCGCATGGCGTAGATATCTTCACGGGCGTCTTGAAGCTTCAGCGTCTTCAGGAGGTTCCGCAGCCGATCGCCGAAGATCTGTGAGCGCCGTCCATGACTCTTGTCTGGCTGAACTTCAGGGAAAAGCCAGGTTTCACCACGCTTCCTTTTCGCGACGACCCATTCCCGGAAGCCCAGATCGAGAAGGGTTTGCGGGATGGGCAGGACGCGTCGGGATTGTTCGTTCTTCAGCACGGCGTCCTCCTCGTCTCCGACGAAGAGGCAGAGGATCCCGTCCCTGCGGACCACGTCCGGGATCGCGGCCTGAAGGATTTCCTCTGGGCGAACGCCCATGGTGATCATGACGAGCGGGACCCAATAGATCGCGTCCCGAATGATGATGCATTTGCGCGCGGTGGCCTTCCGGCCGCGCTGCTTCGGTGACGATGTGCCGAGATAGATCGGCGAGCGCAGGAGCCTCGACACGTGCTCGAGCGACCAAGACATCCGCCGCTTCGGGCGCGACACGCGTTTCGGAAGCTTGCAGGGTGTCTTCTGAGACTTGTGCCAAGCGCGCAACCGGTTCTTCAGCTGCGCATGGGAGGGTACGAGGCGATCATCGTCATTGACATCTCTTCCGACACGTTTCCGCCCGAGCGCAGCTCGAAATATGCGATTGAGCATGTCGCGCTGGACGAAAAGGTATCCGTCGGTGAGCCGCGGAATCAGTTCCTGCACAAGCCGGCGGCGCTTATCAGGCACCGACAGCGTGTCGAGATTCAGGATTTCCTCCAGCAGTTGAGCGTCTCTCGCATCGGCGTCGCGGATCTCCTGCAAGGGGCACAAGTCCTTGCCGATCTTCTCATGCCTGTTCCGGCCGTGGCCTTTTCCCCAGCCCTTAGGCAGCATCCATACCTTGAAAAGGAACTCGAAAGACTGCTCGAGCACGATCGATGCCACGGGCACGTCGCCGAAATACGCCAAGGCGAGTTTTCCGATGACCCGGATCTTGGTCTCCACGTCTTGCGGGGCCTCTTCGCAGGCTTTCTCGATCGCCTCCGACAGCAGCATGGGCGGCTTCATGGCCTTCCGGTTCGGCATCAGACCATGATCGATCAGCAGATCCCGCCCGACATCGAGCGGGTCATCGAAGTCCCGCTCGACTCGTGCACGCAAGTCGTTGAGGCGGCGTAGAAGGGAGAGCACTTGCCGGGCAACTGCGGGTGCCTCGAGGGCCTCCTGGTCAAGGTTGTTCTGCCGCGCAATTTCACCGGCGAACGTGGACGCAACTGACCAGTCTCTTGTCCGCTGAGCGTCCCGGATGTGGCCGGTCTCTGTATCGATCCGGCCCAGATAGGACTCGGAAATCTCGGCCACAGACCCGCTCTCCTGCCGGGCGATCATGCCAGCCACAGCCCGCCGCACAATCTCCTTCAGCATCGCCTGGACCTGGGCCTCGCTGACGGGGCTGTTCTTGAGTTCTTCGAGCATGTCTTTCTCTCCTGCCTCGATCGCGGAGCGCAGGTCGACCGACCGCTTTACCGCTTCGGAGAGAATGTGGGTGCGAAGCGAAACCGACAGAAAAGCGGATGCGCCAAGATGGCGGATTTTTTCGGGCCAACGTCGCCGGAAGTAGAAGATCCCGTTTCTGCGAACGAGGTGGAGCCCCCATTTTCTCGACGGTTCCCGCGCTCTACGCCGCGCAAGATGTGAACCAGTTTGTGAACCACCGTGACGTGGAGACGGGAGGCTGGCCGCTTGATCAACGGCTATCCCATTGGGAAGTATGTATTTTTTGGAGGTCATTGGCTGGGGCGGTAGGATTCGAACCTACGGTGCGCGGTACCAAAAACCGGTGCCTTACCACTTGGCTACGCCCCAACGTGGGGGGGTATGTAGCCAAGTGGGCGCGGGGCTTCAAGAGGAAAATCCGACAAATTTCGATTGCGCGTCACGCGCCGCTACGGCAAGCGAGACGGCATGGAAAATTGCGATGTTTTAGTGCTGGGCGCAGGGGCTGCCGGGCTGATGGCCGGGATCGAGGCGGCGCGGCGCGGGCGCTCGGTGCAGGTGCTCGACCACGCGCGGCGTCCGGGCGAGAAGATTCGAATCTCTGGCGGCGGGCGGTGCAACTTCACCAACCGTCTCCTGACCCGGCAAAACGCGACCGAGCGATTCTTGTCGCGCAATCCCCGCTTCGCGCTCTCGGCGCTGTCGCGTTACACGCCCGCGGATTTCATCGCGCGGCTCGATGCGGCGGGGATCGCCTGGCACGAGAAGCATCTGGGGCAGCTCTTCTGCGACGGCAAGGCCACGCAGATCATCGACCTGCTACTGCGCGATCTGCGCGCGGCAGGGGGCGTGCTGTCGCTCGAGACGGAGATCGAGCGGGTGGAGCGGGAGGGCGACGGCTTTCTCGTCACAACCTCGCAAGGCCCGATCCGCGCGGCTTCGGTGATCGTGGCTACGGGCGGCAAGTCGATCCCGAAGATGGGCGCCTCCAGCCTCGGCTACGAAATCGCGCAGAAATTCGGCCTCGATATCGTGGAGACTCGGCCCGCTCTGGTGCCGCTGACCTTCGCCGAGCAGGATCTGGCGCGCACCGCGCCGCTGTCGGGGCTCGCGCGGCCCGTCGATCTGCGCCTCGGCAAGACGCATTTCGCCGAGGATCTGCTGTTCACCCATCGCGGGCTGTCAGGGCCCGCCATCCTGCAAATCTCCAGCTATTGGCGCGAGGGCGACACGCTTAAGATCGATCTGGCGCCGGGCAATGACATTGCGGCGGCCCTGTCGGAGCAGCGCGACGCGGCGGGACGGCAGGCGCTGCACAATGCGCTCGCGCGGCATCTGCCCGAGAAGCTCGCGCATTTCGTGGTGGCGGAGGCGAAGCTATCGGGGCGGCTGGCCGAGCAATCGAACAAGGACCTCGCCAAGCTCGACGATCAGATCCATCGCTGGCAGGTGCGGCCGGTCAGCTCGGAAGGGTATCGCACGGCGGAGGTCACGCTGGGTGGCGTGTCGACCGTTGCGCTCGATGCGAAGACGATGGAGTCGAAGCAGGTGCCGGGGCTCTACTTCATTGGTGAAGTTGTCGATGTGACCGGCTGGCTGGGCGGCTACAACTTCCAATGGGCCTGGGCCTCGGGCTGGGCTGCGGGGCAGGTGGCCTGACCACGCGCCTCTTCCTCTTGGAAGAAATATCCCCGGGGGGCCCGAAGGGCGGGGGCAGAGCCCCCTCCCTCTTAAGTTTTGTCGCCCTCCGGTGACGGGGGTAGAGCCCCCTCCCGGATCGATTTCTATGCCGTCAGGGCTTACCGCCCGACCGCCACGTAATCCTCGAAGCCCGCCTTCCTGACGTCCTTCTCGGAGTAGATGTTGCGCAGGTCGGCCATGCGCGCGGTCTCCATCGTCGCAGCGATCTTCTGCAAGTCGAGCGCGCGGAACTCGTTCCACTCGGTCAGGATCACCACGCAATCGGCCTTCTCGGCTGCCGCATAGGCATCGTCCATCCAGGACACGCCCGGCAGCAGCGCCTCGCCCTCGCGCTTGCCCTGCGGGTCGACCACGCGGACCTTCGCACCGCCGCCCACCAGTGCGGGCACGATGGTGAGTGCAGGGGCCTCGCGCATGTCGTCGGTGTTCGGCTTGAAGGTCACGCCATAGATCGCGATCGTCTTGCCATTGACCGAGCCGCCGCAGAGATCGACGACCTTCTCGATCATCCGGCGCTTGATGTCGTCATTCACCTTGATGACCGTCTCGACGATCTCCATCGGGCAGGAATAGTCCTGACCGATCCGCGCCAGCGCCGCCGTATCCTTCGGGAAACATGAGCCGCCATAGCCCGGGCCGGCATGGAGGAACTTGTTGCCGATCCGGCCGTCGAGCCCCATGCCGCGCGAGACCTGCTTGATATCCGCGCCGGTCTTCTCGCAGAGCCGCGCGATCTCATTGATGAAGGTGATCTTCGTCGCGAGGAAGGCGTTGGCCGCGTATTTGATCATCTCGGCGGTTTCCAGATCGGTGTAGAGGATCGGGAATTCGCGCAGGAAGAGCGGGCGGTAGATCTCGCCCATCACCGCCTCGGCCTTCTCCGAGGTGGTGCCGACGACGACCCGGTCGGGCCGCATGAAATCGTCGATCGCCGCGCCTTCGCGCAGGAATTCGGGGTTGGAGGCCACGTCGAACTCGATATCGGGGCGGGTCTTGCGCACGACCTCCGCGACCTGACGGTTCGTGCCCACCGGCACGGTCGATTTCGTCACGATCACCGCATAGCCGGTCATCGCGTTGGCGATCTCCTCGGCGGCGGCCATGACGTAGGTCAGGTCCGCATGGCCGTCGCCGCGCCGCGTCGGCGTGCCCACTGCGATGAAGACCGCATCGGCGTCTGCGACCGCGGCCTTGAGATCGGTGGTGAAGGACAGCCGCCCGCCTTCCACGTTCTTCACCATCAATTCGTCGAGTCCCGGCTCGTAGATCGGCACGCGGCCGCCCTCGAGCATTTCAATCTTCGCGGGGTTCTTGTCGACACAAACGACCTCATGGCCGAAATCCGAGAAACACACCCCCGAAACAAGGCCAACATAGCCCGTGCCGATCATCGCGATTTTCATATTCTCGTCCTTGCCTGTGCTGTGTCGGTGCCTTGATTCCCGGGCGGCGAAATTGCAAGCCGGTTCCGGACAAGTTCTCGTAATTCTTCTCAGAATCCGCGTCGCTCCAGAAGCGCGGAATGGTAGCCTGTGCCGCGTTAGACACGAATTCTGGGCATTTCATGCAAGAAAAGTGCCAAAGTGCAACAGTCTTCGCCTCTGCGTGAATGGGCCGTGTATTTCACTCTTTGCAATCCCGGGAAGCTGTGTAAGTCTCGCCGGGAAGCTGCCAGAAAAGTCCGGCGGCTCCCTACGGTAATGACGGAGATTACTATGAAAAAGATCGCTACCATCGCCCTGGCCCTCGGCCTCACCGGTTCGACCGCTTTTGCTGGCGGCTACACCGCTCCGGTCGTCGAGCCCGAGCCCGTTGTGGTTGAGCAGTCGTCGTCCTCGAACGCCGGCATCATCATCCCGGTTCTGCTGCTGCTCGGCGTTGCTGTCGCAGCCTCGAACAACTAATTTCGGGTAACACCGAATTGGAAGGGGCCGGACGTACGCGTTCCGGCCTTTTTCATTTCCGGAGATACGGGGTAGGGCCTGACGCTCCGGGGACAGGAAAAACCCGCGCTTGGCGCGGGTTTTTCTTTTGCGGCAAGGGGCGGATTTGCCATGCGTCGAGCGCCGCTGCTGTGACCGGACGACAGGTCCCGTCATCTCGCGAAAAGCAAAACTGGACGTTGGGGGCATCCGCCGGGTAAATCCGCTTTGGACCGCGTGAGAGGGAGACCCGCATGAGCCAGAGATTTACCCGCCGTGAGAGTTTCGCCCTTGCCGCCGGTGCCGCCGCCTTGGCCGCGCCGCCTGTGCTGGCCGCAGAGCCCGAGGTCACGCTGCGCCTGCATCAATTCCTGCCGCTGACCAGCTTCGTGCCCGCCCATATCCTCACCCCTTGGATCAAGGCGGTCGAGGAGGCGTCGCAGGGCCGGGTGCGCATCCAGCATTACCCCTCGATGCAGCTGGGCGGGAAGCCGACCGATCTTATCGATCAGGTCACTGACGGGGTTGTCGACATCGTCTGGACGCTGCCGGGCTACACGCCGGGGCGGTTTCCGCGCACCGAGGTGATGGAGCTTCCCTTCCTGGTCGCCGAGGCCGAGGCCGCGTCTGCCGCACTGTGGGAGCTGGCGCAGGCGGAGATGGTCGATACGGATTTCCGCGACATTCACCTGCTGGGGGCCTGGGTGCACGGGCCGGGCGTGATCCATGCGAACAAACCCGTGCGCGCGATCCCCGATTTCGAAGGGCTGAAACTGCGCGGCCCGTCGCGGGTGACGACGAAGCTGCTCGAACACTTCGGCGCGACGGCGGTCGAGATGCCGGTCCCGGCTGTGCCCGAGGCGCTCTCGCACGGGACGATCGACGGGGCGCTCCTGCCCTGGGAGGTCTCGGCCTCGCTGCGGATCGGCGAGCTGGTCCATCACCACACGCAATTCGCTGGCCCCTCGATCTACACGGCGAGCTTCATTCTCGCGATGAACAAGGACCGCTACGCCGCGCTCGACCCCGATCTGCAGGCCGCGATCGACAGCGTCTCGGGCGTTGAGTTCTCGGCGCAGGCGGGACACCTGCAGCAGGCCGAGGATATCCCCTCGCGTCAGGCCGCGATGGCTCTGGGCAATGAGATCATCACGATCCCGGCCGAGGATACGTCGATCTGGAAAGACGCCTCGCAGCCGGTGATCGATGCATGGGTTGCCGAGATGGAAGAGAAGGGGGTGCCGGGTGAAGAGTTACTGAGCTCCGCCCGTGCCCTGATCGAGAAACATTCGTTCTGAGGATAAGGCGCGGTGAGCTGGTTCGTGGGCGCCGATCTGATCCGCATCGCGCTGATCGTGGCGGTCCCGCCGCTCGCGCTTTTGCCGCTCTGACGCAGGTCCGCAAAAGAGCGGTGATTTCTGCGCGCTTCTGTGCGAGCATGATGCCGAGGAGGACCGCCCATGACCGAGATTACCAGCGATTTCAAAGGGCAGACCGTGATCTGCACCTTCGAGATGACGCCCGCCACAGCCGATGAGTTGATGGAGAAGCTGCAAACCGCCTATTCCGAGGTGATCTCGAAAGCGCCCGGTTTCATCGGCGCGGGCCTGCATATGAACGACGCGCGCACGCGGATCGCGACCTATTCGAAATGGAACGAGCGGGGCGACTATCAGGCGATGCTGCGCAGCCCCGAGATGATCGAGCGCAACCGCGTGATCTACACGCTGTGCCGCAATTTCGAGCCGGTGATGTACGAGGTATCCGCCGATTTCTGACGGACGAGCGCTCGCATTGCTGCGCTGCCGAAATGGTTGCGCGGAGAGGGAACTTCATGGCGCGCATCGCGTTGATGTGAAAAGACATATCGGAGTGACATCATGGAAAGCGTTCTGCAAGCAATCGGCACGGTCGGCCTGATCTTTCTCGTGCTCGCAGGTCTTCTGGCGGGCTGGATCGCGAGCGTCGTCTCGGGCGGGCGCCACAAGGCCGCCTATCTGGCGATCGGCGTGGTCGGCGCCCTCATCACCCCCTTCATCGTGGCTCTGCTGGGCGGGGCGGTGCTGGCGGCGGGCGGGCTGCTTGCGATCGTCGCCATCGCGCTTGTCGGCGCGGTCATCGTGCTGATCATCGGCAAGATGATCCTCGACTGACGCAAGGCGCGCGCCTCAGGGCAAAGGTCCGCCGCGCGCAAACCACCATCCCAGCTTCAAGTAGGCGAACCCTTCGCGGACGCGGGCCTTCGCGCTCGCCCGATGCGGCGGACAGTCAGCGCGCGCCCGCAGCCTCATCCGCCGCGCAATCATCACCGCGCGCGGCGCGTGATAGGGATCGGTTACGACGATCACCTCGTCGCTCTCCAGATGCGCCCGTGCGAAGCCGATATTCTCGTAAGTGCTGGTCGAGCGATCTTCGAGAAAGATCGCCTCGGCCTCCACGCCTTCCTCGCGCAAGATCCGGGCCATCACCTCCGCCTCGCTCGGCGGATGCCGCCCGACACCTCCGCAACAGATCACCCGCTCCGCCGCGCCCGCCTGCCACAGCGCCGCCGCGTGCCGTGTGCGCCGCTGCAAGCTGGGTGAGGGGAGGCCATCTGCCCAAACCGCTGCACCAAGGATCAAAATCGCTCTCATTTCGTTGAGCTAAAGGTCCACACTGCCGGCGACAAGGCTGGCGGTCGTGTTATGATCACGAAAAAGGGAGGTTAACATGCGTTTCATTTTTCTTGCCGCGCTGCTGGCTGCCGCGCCTGTTTTGGTCGAGCCCGCTTTCGCCGAGCCGGTCAATATTCGCCCCGACGTCATGTCCGTCACGGTCGACACTGCCAAGGGCCCGGTCGAGATCAAGCGGATTCAGGATAACGAGAACAAGCTCGAGGGCGATTGGGCCAAGACCTCGCGCCCCTGTCCGAGTTTCTGCATCCAGCCGATGATTCCGGCCCCCGGCGTGACCCCAGTGGGGGAGCTGGAGATGCTGGAGTTTCTCAAGGATCCTAACGTGGTGGTCGTAGACGGGCGGGTGACCCGCGACTTCGAGGGCGGCGCGATCCCCGGTGCGATCAATATTCCCTATATGGAAGCCCCCGACCGTCTGGGCGAGCTCGGCTGTCAGCCTGATTTCGAGGGCTTCATCTGCGACGGCGAGGACGTGAAATCGGTCGCGCTTTACTGCAACGGCCCGTGGTGCGGCCAGTCGCCCACTGCCGCACGCCGCATGATCGAAGCCGGCTTCCCGGCGGAAAAGATCTATTACTATCGCGGCGGAATGCAGCAATGGCGGCTGCTGGGGCTGACGGTCAGCGGGGGCTGAACCTCAGTCTCCGGGCTCTGTGCAAGGGTAGGCTTCGCCATCGGGTAGCCGGCAAAGCGCGTCGAAGAAGCTGCTGGAAAGCCGATCATAGCTGAGCATTCTGTGTTCCCGGTCGCGGGATTCGAGATAGTCGCTGCACGACGCGAGGTAGTATAGCTCGCGTCGTGCATCTTTCGCGTACCACTGAGTGAAAGCGGCGCTGGCCGCGCTGATGAGGTCGCCCGAGCGGCCCATTTCTGTCTCGAAGGCTGCGGCGATGTCGTCCTGCATCGGCCATCCTGCAAGCGCGTCCCAGGCGTCGGGCATCCCGGCTTCGCGCAGATCCCAAGCCACAGCGAGGCTGAAGGTCGTCGCGTCCGCCTCCATTGCGAAGATCGCGCGGGCATTTTCCTTCATCGACAGGTTCGGATCGGGACAGGAGCCGTGGAATTTCTGCTCCAGATGACGCAATTCATGAATCAGAACTGCCTTTTGCAGGGCGGGTGCCATGTCGGTGGCGATCACGAGCCGGGAGGAGCGCGGCTCGAAATATCCCCGCGCGTCGTGCAGAGTGTCGGCGAGACACAGCTCGCCAGCGTCTTGAAAGAGCGCGACATGCAGGCTCGGCCAGCGGTCGAGGGCGGGACGCAGCTGTGTGACGAGCGCTGCGATTTCGGGCGGCTGATCGAAGGGTGGGGCGGCGCAAGTGAGGATCTGGGCGTGCGCCGGTCCGGTCATCACACCGAGCCAGGCGCTCAGGGCAATGTGCCGGGCGAGCCTCACCGACCCTTCTTCCGCTTCACACCCCCGCGCTGACCCGGCCGTCCTGCCGTCGACCGGCCCTGCGCCTTGACGGCGGCCTCGCTCGCGGCCTCCACCGCCGATTGCCGCGCGAGCGGGTCGTCGTGGACGGCGAGGTCCACCGCTTCCAGACGTTTCACCTCGTCGCGCAGGCGGGCGGCTTCCTCGAATTCCAGATCCTCGGCGGCCTTGCGCATCTTGGCGCGCATGTCATCCAGATGCGCCTGCAGGTTCGCACCGGGTTTGACCGCATCGACCTTGGCGGTGACGCGCGACATGTCGGTGTCGCCCTGATAGAGCCCGGCCAGAACGTCATCGACATTCTTCTTGATCGTCTCGGGTGTGATGCCGTGTTCTTCGTTATAGGCGATCTGCTTGGCGCGGCGGCGGTCGGTCTCGTCCATCGCGCGCTGCATCGAGCCGGTGATCCTGTCGGCATACATGATGACGCGGCCCTCGGAGTTCCGCGCGGCGCGGCCGATGGTCTGGATCAGCGAGGTTTCCGAACGCAGGAAGCCCTCCTTGTCGGCATCGAGGATCGCGACAAGCCCACATTCGGGAATGTCCAGACCCTCGCGCAAGAGGTTGATCCCGATCAGCACGTCGAAGGCCCCGAGGCGCAGGTCGCGCAGGATCTCGATCCGCTCGATCGTGTCGATGTCGGAGTGCATGTAGCGCACGCGAACGCCCTGTTCGTGCAGGTATTCGGTCAGGTCCTCGGCCATGCGTTTGGTGAGCGTGGTGACGAGTGTGCGATAGCCGCGCGCCGCGACGGTGCGGATCTCATCGAGCACATCATCCACCTGCGTCTCGACCGGGCGGATTTCCACGATCGGGTCCAGAAGGCCGGTCGGGCGAATGACCTGTTCGGTGAAGACGCCGCCGGTCTGTTCCAGCTCCCATGCAGCGGGCGTTGCCGAGACGAAGACCGATTGCGGGCGCATCGCGTCCCATTCCTCGAATTTCAGCGGGCGGTTGTCCATGCAGGACGGCAGGCGGAAGCCGTGTTCGGCCAGCGTGAATTTGCGCCGATAGTCCCCGCGATACATGCCGCCGATCTGCGGCACGGTGACGTGGCTCTCATCGGCGAAGACGATCGCGTTGTCGGGGATGAACTCGAAGAGGGTGGGCGGCGGCTCGCCGGGCGCGCGGCCGGTGAGGTAGCGCGAGTAGTTCTCGATCCCGTTGCAGACGCCGGTCGCCTCCAGCATCTCCAGATCGAAATTCGTGCGCTGTTCGAGGCGTTGCGCCTCCAGCAGCTTGCCTTCCTCTTCCAGCTGTTTCAGCCGGAGCGCCAGCTCCTTGCGGATGCCCTTCGCGGCTTGCTGCAGGGTCGGGCGCGGCGTGACGTAGTGGCTGTTCGCATAGATGCGGATTTGGTCGAAACTGTCGGTCTTCGCCCCGGTCAGCGGATCGAATTCGGTGATCGCCTCCAGCTCTTCACCGAAGAAGGAGAATCGCCAGGCGCGGTCCTCCAAGTGGGCGGGCCACAGATCGACCGTGTCGCCCTTCACACGGAACGCGCCGCGCTGGAAGGCCGCATCGAGTCGCTTGTATTGCTGCGCCACCAGCTCGTTGATGAACTTGCGCTGCTCGATCAGATCGCCGGTCTTGAGGTCCTGCGTCATTGCCGAATAGGTCTCGACCGAGCCGATACCGTAGATGCACGAGACCGAGGCCACGATGATCACGTCGTCACGCTCCAGAAGCGCCCGGGTGGCCGAGTGACGCATCCGGTCGATCTGCTCGTTGATCTGCGATTCCTTCTCGATATAGGTGTCCGAGCGCGGCACATAGGCTTCGGGCTGGTAGTAGTCATAATAGGAGACGAAATATTCCACCGAGTTGTCGGGGAAGAAGCTCTTGAACTCACCGTAGAGCTGCGCGGCCAGCGTCTTGTTCGGCGCGAGGATGATCGCGGGGCGCTGGGTCTCCTCGATCACCTTGGCCATGGTGAAGGTCTTGCCCGTGCCGGTCGCGCCCAGCAGCACCTGATCGCGTTCGAGCGCCTCGACACCGGAAGACAGCTCCGCAATCGCGGTCGGCTGGTCGCCGGCCGGGTCGAACTGAGTGTGCATCACGAACCGCTTGCCGCCTTCCAGCTTGGGGCGGGTGAGCACGTCGGGACGTTCGGAGGGCAGATTGGTATTGTTGTGAGGCATCGCTCAGACCTTTTGCTTGCCCCCCAAAGTTGTCCTCTTTTCGTTCGCATTCAAGGGTTTGCGAAAGGCGTTAAGGAAGGCTTAACGCGGAGTTTCGAATTGTCTATATTTAACAGTGTCTTGCGTCTCTGTTTGGCTTGAATTCATGGCGGGTCGCGCGCATCTTGCCTTTTGCAAGCAGCATCAGACTGCCGGCCGGCGCACCACCCCCACCCCTTGCTCCCCAGCCGGTCGGCAGTTCCTCAACTTACGGGGCTCTCGGTATCCTTCGGACATGGCGGGCGGCGGCGTCATCGAAGGGTCCGGCATGCCATGCACAATCGCCGCGCATCTTTCGCCTTTGCGCTCCGGGGCTTGCGATTTGGCTCAGATGCACTAAGAAAAGTCAGAGGTATCGCAGAGGAGTTTGCCCATGCGCGCGCGCATCTACCAACCCGCCCGCAACGCCATGCAATCGGGCACCGCGAAGACGCGGTTCTGGTATCTCGACTATGTCGCCTCCGACGCGCGTGAGATCGACCCGCTGATGGGCTGGACCAGCTCCAACGACACGCAGGCCCAAGTGCGGCTGCGCTTCGAGACCCGCGAGGCGGCCGAAGCCTATGCCAAGGAAAAGGGCATCGATTACGTCGTGACGGAGCCGCATAAGCGCGCTCCGAATGTCCGCGCCCGCGGCTATGGCGAGAACTTCGCCACCGACCGCCGCGCGAACTGGACGCACTGAATATTTGCGATTTCGGCGAAAGCTTTCCCGGCTGAGGGAGAGTTTTCCGTATCGCGATCACCCGTTTTCCACGTGAATGAAGCTGGGGCGTCAGGCTGCGTTTCGGTTTCTTCCTGCGTTCCAACCTGTGCCACCGACGGTCTCGCGCAGGTTGGAGCGGGG
Source organism: Thioclava electrotropha (assembly GCF_002085925.2). NCBI lineage: Bacteria > Pseudomonadati > Pseudomonadota > Alphaproteobacteria > Rhodobacterales > Paracoccaceae > Thioclava > Thioclava sediminum. Next base: position 3,109,369 of record NZ_CP053562.1, on the reverse strand, counting down.
CCCGAATTTCCGACGTAACTCTGCGTTCCATCCAAAGAGCCCGTCGCTTTGTTCCTTGGCATTATCGCGCTCACGATTTTCGACGTTTGAGCAGAGTTTTTCCGAGCCTGCCCGCGCTCAGGAACGGTGACTTCGCTGCAGTGTTCTCTGTCTGCCGGCTGACGGTCGGCGCATGAAATGCAAGGAGAACACTATGACCTACACCATCAAGTCGATCGCTCTCGCAGGTATTCTGGCCACCGCCGCGCCCGTTGCGGCCCTGGCTCAGGCTGACGTCTCCACCGGAACGGACGCTGGCGCATCGGTCTCGGCGCAGGCTGCAGGCGCTGATGTCGGCGCAAGCGCGGATATGGGCGCATCGACGGACGCCGCAACGACTGCGGGCTCGAATGGTGGAATGGGCCAAGATGGGTCGGTGAAGACCTATGGTCAGCTCGTCGCGGACCTTCAGGCCAATGGCGCTGCGTCCACCGACCAGTTCGCCGATTATGACGTGGGAACCGATGGCGAAGCCAAGATCGTCGCTCTGTCCGATCTGAAGGGTGAAGGCGCCGAGAATGGCTCCGCGGCTCTCGAGAACGCAATGGGCGCTGACGTGGATGCCGATTACAGCCAGCTTCCGTCCAGCGTCTTCGATGGCACCGACTACACGCCCGAGGATGTCGCTGCCGCGTATATCAACGCCAAAGGCAATCTGATCGTCGTGGTCGACAACAACGCCTGATCACCTTTGAAGATCAATCGTCCCGAAGCCCCCTGTCCTCCGCGGCAGGGGGCTTTCTTTGTGCCCGACATCTACTGATAATGCAGGGCGTCAATCGGATCGAGCCGTGCCGCCCGGCGTGCAGGAAAGTAGCCGAAGACCATCCCGACCACGGCGGAAAAGCCGAAGGCGAGGGCGATGACGTTCAGGCTGGGCGAGAAGGGGATCGCCATGATCTGCGCCGCGACATAGGCGAGGCCGAGGCCGAAGAGGATGCCGATGATCCCGCCCAGAACCGACAGCACCACCGCCTCGACGAGAAACTGCATCAGGACCTGATGCGCCTGCGCGCCGACCGAGAGGCGGATGCCGATCTCGCGGGTCCGCTCGGTCACCGAGACCAGCATGATGTTCATGATCCCGATCCCGCCGACGAGCAGGCTGACCGCCGCGACGGAGGAGAGCAGGCCGGTGAGAACCGAGTTGACCGAATTGAGCATCGAACTCAGTTCCGCCATGTCGAAGACCGAGAAGTCGTCGTCTTCACCGATCGCGATACGGCGACGCTCGCGCATCAGGGCCTCGATATCGGAGGTCGCCCGCTCCACGGAGGCCGTCCGGGCCACCTGAAGCGAAATCGAAGAGACGTCCTGACTGCCCATCAGCCGCCTTTGCACCGTTCGGACCGGCATCAGCACGAGGTCGTCCTGATCCTGCCCGAAGGACCCGGCGCCCTTGGACTTCAGCACGCCGATCACCTCGCAGGAGATCGACTTGATGCGGATCTTCTCGCCGGTCGGATCGGTCGCGCCGAACAGGGTCGTCCGTACGGTCTCGCCGATGATGCAAAGATTGGCGCCGCTGCGGTCCTCCGCCGGGGTGAAGCTGCGCCCGAGCGCGATCGTCCAGCCTCCGATCTCGAGATAGGGCGACGTCGTGCCGGTGATCGATGTCGTGCGATTGTTGTTACCGAAGACCGCCGTGGCTGCGGTCGAAACGACAGGCGCGACGGCCGAGAGGCTGCTCAGGTCCTCCAGCGCTTCTGCATCCGATAGCTTGAAGGGCGGCGCGGTATCGCGCGATCCGGGCCCCATCATCCGCGCCCCCGAGCGCAGGACCAGCACATTCGTGCCGAGCGATTCCACATTGGCCGAAACCTGCTCGGAGGAGCCTTGCCCGACGGTCACCATCGCGATGACGGCGGCAACCCCGATCACCACACCCAGCACGGTGAGAAAGGACCGAAGCGCGTTTCGGATGATCGCGGTTAGCGCGAGGCGGATGGTTTCCCAAAGCATCACAGCGCTCCTTCGTGCATCTTCTCGTCGCGCACGACGCGACCATCGGTGAAGACGACGAGGCGGGAGGCATAGGCGGCCATGTCCTCCTCATGGGTGACCATCACGATGGTCAGCCCGGACTCGCGGTTGAGGTCCTGCATCAGGTTCATGATCTCGACGCTGCGTTTGGTGTCGAGGTTGCCCGTGGGCTCGTCGGCGAGCATCACCATCGGCTCTCCCGCCAGCGCCCGCGCGATGGCGACGCGTTGCTGCTGACCGCCCGAGAGCTGCGACGGCGTGTGATCCTCGCGCCCCTCAAGTCCGACCCGCGCCAGAGCCTGACGGGCCCGCGCCACGCGCTCGGCCTTGCGCATCCCCTTGTAGATCAGGGGAAGTTCGACATTTTCCAGCGCGGTGGTGCGTGGCAGCAGGTTGTAGCCCTGAAAGACGAAGCCGAGGTAGTGCCTGCGCAGCAAGGCGCGCTGGTCGCGGTTCAGGGTCGCCACCTCGACACCGTTGAACAGGTAATTCCCCGCAGTGGGCCGGTCGAGGCAGCCGATGATGTTCATCGCGGTCGATTTTCCCGATCCCGAGGGCCCCATGATCGCAAGGAATTCCCCCGGTTCGACGCGAAGGTCGACGCCATCGAGGGCGCGTACGAGGGTTTCGTCGTGGCCATAGTGGCGCTCGATCCCGCGTAACTCGAGAAGTGGCTCACTCATCGCGATGCATCCCGCTGATCTGTGATGACCTGATCGCCAACGGCCAGATCGCCCGCGGTGACGATCGTGAACTTGCCGTTCGTCGCCCCCGGCGTGACCGCCACTTCGACGGGGGTGCCGTCGCGAAGAACCCAGACGGATTTGCCGCTTGCGGTGCCGCTCTCGGAATTCGGGCGGCTCGGTATCACGAGCCCGATGAGCCCGCTCGCGCCATTGCCCGCATCTTCGACCTCTTGAGGCGGGGCATAGCGCAGCGCCGCATTCGGGATCAGGAGCTCGTCTTTGGCCTCGTCCACGGTGATCGTCGCCGTCGCGGTCATGCCGGGGCGCAGGAGCAGATCGGAGTTGTCGACCGCCAGCACGCCCTTGTAGGTCACGACGTCGTCGGTGGTCTCGGGGGCGTAGCGCACCTGCGTGATTGTCGCCGGGAAGGAGCGACCGGAATAGGCGTCGACGGTGAATGTCGCGTCATTGCCGACCGCGACCTGACCGATATCCGCCTCGTCGATATCGACGAGCAACTGCATCCGGCGCAGGTCCTCGGCCAGCGTGAACAGGGTGGGCGCGGACAGCGAGGCGGCCACGATCTGACCGGCCGAGACATTGCGATCCAGAACGACGCCGTTGATCGGGGAGCGGATGACCGATTTCTCCAGATCGTCCTTCTCCAAGGCAAGGTTCGCCTCGGCCAGCGTCAGCGACGCTTTCGCGGCCTGAACGGCGGCCACGGCGCGATCGCGCTGCGCGATATAGGTGACGAAGGTGCTATGGGTCGAGACGCCGCGCCGGTCCAGTTCCGCCTGTGTCTCATAAAGCGCCGTCGCTTCCTTCTGGGTGGCCTCGGCCTGTGCGAGCTGCGCCTTGGCGGCCGCAAGCGCGGCTTCGGCATTGGCGACCTGCGCCTTGAATTTCGTGTCGTCGAGCCGCGCGAGGACCTGACCCACTTCGACCTCGTCGTTATAGTCGACATCGATGCTGTCCAGCGTGCCCGACAGCTCCGAAGAGACCTCAACCTCCGTCGTGGGCTGCACCGTGCCGGTCGCGGTAACCGTGACCGTCAGTTCGCCGCGCGTGACGGCTTGCGTCACATAGCTCGTGCCCGTGGTGTCGCCGGAGGGCGCAAGCCAGAGCCACGCGCCGATCGCGATCACGACAGCACCCGCGCCGAAAGCCCAGAGCCGCCAAGGGCGTCCACTCTTCGCAGTGGACAGCATTTTTTCGATTTCATCGCGGCTCTGGCTTGGCATCGTTCATCCGTTCCGGTTTCTCTCCCCGCAAGCTCGGGCGGGAGTATTACGTTCGAGAAAATGAACCCCGTCGCCTGCTATGGCTTTGCTCTAGAACAAGAAAGGAAAAAGAAACGCGCTTGTGATCGTCGGGATGATGAATTTGTGACCTGTCTTCGCCCGTTGCGCGGAAAGCCTGCGCAGGAGAGTGTCACAGGACGGTGCGCGTGAGGGTCTGGATCACCATCTCCGACTGACCGTCCACGGTGCTCAGCTCAAGATCGAAGCGGCTGCGGCTCCCGTCGGGGGCGAGGACCGTGAGATCGTCGATATCCGAGGCGCGCTCCATCTGGTGGCGCGCATATTTCGCGCCGCGCAGGTTCGGCGGCAGCTTCGCGTTGATGAGCCCCGCGATCTCGTCCGCGCCGGTCAGCACGCCGAAGGGAGAGGCGGTCGACCAGACCCCGTCGGGATGAAACAGCTTTGCGGCCGCCGCACCGTCGCGCCGGTCCACGCAATCCAGAAAGCGCATCAGCAGCGAGCGCTCGGAATGTCTGGCGGCGTAATGGGTGTGGAGCAGACGGTGCGCCGTCGGGGAATTCGGCGCGCCCAGTTCCGAGGCATAAAGCGCCTGCACATCCGCATTCTCATAGGAGCGGCGGCGCGGTGCCTTCGCATCGACGCTGTAGATCGCCTTGGCGCGTTTTTGCAGAATATGCGGGTCCATGGATTTCGGCTCGCCGCCGCCGCCGAGGCAGCCGCCGACGCAGGCCATGACTTCGATCGCGACATAGTCGTCGCGCCAGGCCTCGTCTTCCAGCATGCGCTGGGCCGAGGCGATCCCGTTGCACACGGCCACGGTGCCGACGCCGGGAATGGTCGCGGTCTTCACGCCCTCACGGACGCCGCGCAGCGCCTCCCATTCCAGCGGCAGATCGTGCTCGACCCCTTTGAAATGCGCAGCCGTGCGGACCATCGCCTCCATGACCCCGCCGGAGGCGCCGAATATCTGGGCGGCCCCGGTGCTCTCGCCCAGCGGGCTGTCGAATTGCCCGTCTTCGGAGAGCGCCCCGAACGGGATGCCCCGCGACCGGATCATCCGCGCCAGTTCGCGGGTGGTGAGCACATGATCCACGTCGCCAGAGACACCGGGGCGCTGGGCCTCGTCCTTCTTGGCGGTACAGGGCATCACGCTCACGACATAGGGCTCGGCTTTGCCCTCCGCGAAATCGGGCCCGAGCGCGCGCGCAAAGCGGCCCCGTTTTGCAATCGCGCCATGCATCTGCTGGGGGGATTTGGTCGTGCTAAGATGCGGCAGAAGATCGGGGCGGTTCAACTCGACCCAATTCACCCAACCCGGACAGCAGGAGGTGAACAGCGGCAGCTCCGTCCGGGCTTCGATCCGCGACAGCAGTTCGGTGCCTTCCTCCATGATCGTGAGATCGGCGGCGAAATTGGTGTCGAACACGTAATCGAACCCCAAAAGCCGCAGCGCGTTGATCAAGCGCCCGGTGCTGACAGTGCCCGGCTCCAGCCCGAATTCCTCGCTGATGGCGATGCGGGTCGCCGGGGCCACCTGAACCACGGAGACGCGCCGATGGGCGTCGAGCGTGCGCAGCACCGCGTGCCAATGCGGCGCCTCGATCAGCGCGCCGACAGGGCAGACAAGCGTGCACTGGCCGCAGGAGATGCAATTGGTCTGCGACAGCGGCACGTCGAAGACGGTGACGGGGCGCCGGTCGAAGCCGCGATTGGCGAACCCGATGACATTCTGGTTCTGGACGCTGTCGCCGCAGACCTCCGCACACAACCCGCATTCGATACATTTCGACAGGTCGCGCCAGATGCTGGGGGAGGTGTGATCGGTTGCGAGCTCTTCCGAGGCGGCAGGCGCCCCGGCGGGCATCTTCGGCCAGCGCTCCTCCCATTGGTTCTCATGGACGAGCCGCTGGAGCTGGCACGCCCCGTTCACCTCGCAGCGCATGCAGTCATTGGGATGGCGCGCGAGCAGCCATTGCGCATCGGCTTTCCGAAAGGCCGCCAGCGCCTCGGTGTCCGTCGCTACGACATCGCCCTCCTTCGCCAGAGTGCGGCAGGCCGGTTGCGGATTGTGGCTGCCCTCGATCTCCACGAGGCACATGCGGCACACGGCATGGGCGGGCAGGCCGGGGTAATAGCAGAGCGTCGGGATATGGATGCCAGCCAGCTTCGCCGCATCCAGCAAGCTGGTGCCCTCGTCGACTTCGACGTGCCGCCCGTTGATCGTAAGCGTGATCATGCGAAGGGACCTCCCGTCTCCTCAGTATAGCAGAGGCCGTCGCCGTGGCAGAAGGCCTGCGTCTTCAGCACTGTCTCACAGTGCCGTCACATTCGGCAAATTCCCATTTTCGCGGCCAGCTGTGCTAGACTGAGGCTCGATGGTGCTCGAAAGGACGGCGTAAATGGCCCGAGCCACCCGGATATTTCAGCCTGCCTCACACTGGGGGCTCAACAGCTATTGGCAGGGCGACTGCCCGCCTTGGATCGCGCTCGTGGTGGTGCTGATCGGCGGACGGTTGGCGGTCGCCGAGCTGTGGCAAGCCTTGCCGTCGCCGCTCTCGATGCCGCTTTTCGGGTTGCTCTTCCTCGCAGACATGACACTGGCGCTGTGGCAGCTGGTGGGCGCGTGGCGCAGCCTGTCGCATTGGATCGACGCGCAGGCGCGGGGCCATGTGCTGCTCGCCGGACGCGTGGCGGTGGTGGCGGTCGCGGTGGTGACGGTGACCCATGCGCTCGATCAGGCCGCGCGGCAGACAGCGGCCTTGGTGCCGGCCGCCTATGCCGGGCCGCAGCCGCTGGAGGTGCGCAACGGCGTCGCTTATCTGACCGGCGATATCGGCTACGATCTCTTGGCGCGGTTCGAGGCAACCCCGGCGACGGGCGTCTCGGCGGTTGATCTCGACAGTGCCGGCGGTCAGGTCTTCGCCGCGCGCGCATTGGCGCAACGCGTGCTGGCGCGGGGGCTGAACACGCAGGTGACGAGACGCTGCTATTCCGCCTGCACGCTGATCTTCATGGCGGGCGCGCATCGCGATCTTGGGCCGGAGGGAAAGCTGGGCTTTCACGGCTATAGCTTGAAAGCCTATCCGCTGCCGATCGACGTCGCGAAAGAGGAGGCGATCGACCGGGCCTTCCTGCGCGATCGCGGCGTGAGTGCCAGCTTCTCCACGCGCGCCTTCGCGACACCGCATCGCGATATCTGGCGCCCGGACCGCGAAGTGCTCGCCGCCGCCGGTGTGCTGCGCGACTAAGGCTCGGCCTCGACGTCGCTCTGGCGCCATGCCGGAATTCCCGCTAATTTTCAGTGATGAAAACCCTCCTCTCAGCCCTGTTTTTCTGTGTCCTCGCGGGGGCGCTGAACGCGCAGCCTGCGCGGGAGATGATCGGGCCGCCAGCGCTGGATTTGCGCTGCACCGAGGACGGACGTCGCTGCATCGGGCTGACAGACTACTTCGCCGATACCTGCGGGCTTATCGAAAACGCGGCGCGGGAGGCAGGGATCGACCCGGGCTATTTCGCGCGGCTTCTCTGGCGCGAAAGCCGGTTCGATCCGGCGGCAATCAGCCCGGCGGGTGCGCAGGGGATCGCGCAGTTCATGCCCGGCACGGCGCGGCTGCGCGCGCTTGCCGACCCGTTCAATCCGGCCGAAGCGATCGAAGCCTCGGCGCGCTATCTGGCGGAGATGGCCGCACGCTTCGGCAATCCCGGTCTCGCGGCGATCGGCTATAACGGCGGCGAGGACCGTGCGGCGGGGTTCATCGCGAAGACCGGCGGGCTTGCGGGCGAGACCCGCGCCTATGTGCGCGCGATTACCGGCCATTCGGCGGAGGATTGGCGCGACACGCCGCCCGAGGAGGTGGATTTCCGGCTCGATGGGGAGACGCCCTTCCTTGCGGCCTGCACCAAACTGGCGAAGGGCAGGGCGATCCGGGAGTTCCGCGATCCTGTCCCGCCCTGGGGCGTGATCGTGGCCGCCGGGCGCACCCAGCGGTCGGCTGAGGTCTTCGGGAAACGGGCCGCTGCGCGTCATTCCGGCGCGATTGGCGACGCCAAGCTGCGCTTCGTGCGCGCGGTGATGCCGGGCTTCGGGCGACGCGCGCAATACACGGCGCAAGTCCCGGCAGGTTCGCGCAAGCAGGCGCTGGCGACCTGCGGGAAAATCCGCGGACAGGGCGGGTTCTGCAAAGTCATCCGCAACTAAGGCGTTTTCGCGCTGGAGGCTCGCGCGCGCCGCGCCTAATCTGCCGCCGACACGGATGAGGGTGCCCCATGGAAGACACGATCGAAATCGCGCGCGAGACCCCGCTGGGCGCGGATCTTGCAGAGCTTCACACCCGCCACGCGACGGCGATGCACGAAGATACGCCACCCGAGTCGATCCATATGCTGCCGCCCGATGCGCTGGCTGCGCCCGGCATTTCCTTCTTCGTGATGCGTCAGGCGGGGCGCCCGGTGGGCATGGGCGCGCTGAAGCGCATCGCGCCCGATGAGGGCGAGATCAAATCGATGCATATCCTCTCCGAGATGCGCGGGCAGGGGCTCGCCCAGCGGATGCTCGAGCAGCTGATCTCGGCGGCGCGCGACGAAGGTATGGCGCGGCTCTATCTCGAGACCGGATCGCAGGACTCCTTCGCCCCGGCGCGCCAGCTTTACCTGCGGGCGGGCTTTGCCGAATGCGGGCCTTATGTCGGCTACCAGCCCGATCCGAATTCCGTCTTCCTGATGCGCGCGATCTGAACTTGCACCGCGCGCGCCGATCGCGCATTTAGGGGGCCACGCGGTCCCTTAGCTCAACTGGATAGAGCAGCTGACTTCTAATCAGCAGGTTCGGGGTTCGAGTCCTCGAGGGATCGCCAAAATCCTCGCTTCTTGCGACGCGGCCTCCGCCTGCGACTTATTCTCTCTTATTGTCCGAAAACAAGGAAACGCGCTCTGAATCGCGGCAAGCTTCTTTTACGCCCGGATGTCAAAGACATGCGGCGGAGCTACCATGGAGGTTCAAAATGCGTATTTTTCTTCTTGTTCTCCCTGCGGCGCTGAGCGTTGCTGCCTGCAACCCGACGCCGGGTCCCTATGCGAACGGTCCCTATACCGGTCCGGGTCCCGGCCCGCGCACCACCTACAGCTATGACAGCATCGAATATGGTCGCATCGTTTCGGTGCAGCCGGTCACGATGCGCCGCACCAGCGACGGCGACCAGATCGTCGGCGCAGTCACGGGCGGCCTCGTCGGCGCGGTGATCGGGCACCAGTTCGGCTCCGGAACCGGCAAGGACGTGATGACCGGCGCGGGCGCGATCGCGGGCACAATTATCGGCAGCAACGTCGCCAGCCAAGGCGGCACCTACACGTCCTATGCGTGGACCGTGCGGCTCGACAATGGTGGCTCGATTACGGTCATCCAGATGTCGAACCAGTTCCGCGTCGGCGACAGGGTGAGCGTCGTGCGTAGCGGCAATCAGGTTTACCTGCGATAACGCCACTGGGCACAGGCTTGGGTGAGGGCGCGACGTCGCTTTGCGTCTTCACTTGGGCCTGATCCGAAGGGCGCGCAGGGCGTTCAGGATCACGGCGACGTCGATCGCCTCCTGCAAAATGGCGCCCTCCACCGGCGTGAGGTAGCCATAGGCGGCTGCGATCATGCCCAGCACCGAGAGGCCGATCCCGGCGGCGACGCTCTCGAAGGCGATCCGCCGCGAGGATGCGGCGATTTCGATGCCCGCGCGCAACTGATCGATCCGGTCGACGAGAAGCACCACATCGGCCGCTTCGGCCGAGGCGGCGGCCCCGCGCGCGCCCATTGCGACGCCGACATCTGCGGCGGCGAGCGCGGGCGCGTCGTTCACGCCGTCGCCCACCATCATGACCGGCCCATGCTTGCGCTCGGAGAGCACGAGGAGCACTTTCTGGTCCGGCGTCAGGCCCGCGCGCAGCCCGTCGAGGCCGAGCCCCTCGGTCACGCGTTCGGCCACATCCGTTCGGTCGCCGGTGGCGAGCAGAATCCGTTCGATCCCCTCGTGACGCAGCCCGTCGAGCATGGCGCCCGCATCTTCGCGCAGCGGATCGGCCATCACCAGATGCCCGGCCATGCGCCCGTCCACGGCGACGGCGACGAGGACCGCCCCGGCGGCCATCGTCGGGTGGTCGCCCGGTTTGCGCCCGACGCGCGCCGCCACGAAGTCGTCGCCACCGACGATGACCTTGCGCCCCTCGACATGACCCACGACGCCTTCGCCCGCGATTTCCGCCACATCCGACGGGACGGGCAGGGTGAAGCCGCGCTCTTTCGCGGCGGTGACGATCGCTTGTGCCACCGGATGTTTCGAGGCCTGATCGAGGGCGGCGGCAAGGCGCAGGATCTCGTCTTCCTCCATCCCGTCGTGACTGTCGATCGACACGATCTGCGGGCGGCCTTCGGTCAGGGTGCCGGTCTTGTCGAGGACCAGCGTGCCGATGCGCGCCATCGTCTCGAGCGGTCCCGCGCCTTTGATCAGCACGCCGTAATGCGCCGCGCGCGAGAGCCCCGCCACCAGAGCGACCGGTACGGCGAGGATCAGCGGGCAGGGGGTGGCGACCACGAGAACGGCGACCGCGCGGATCGGGTCTCCGGTGAACCACCACGCCGCGAAGGCGATGGCGAGCGTGACCACGAGAAAGCCCAGAGACCAGCGATCCGCGAGGCGCGACATCGGGGCCTTGGAGGCCTGGGCTTCCTCGACCAGCCGGACGATCCCGGCATAGGTACTGTCCTTCGCGGGCCGCACCGCCATCAGATCGAACGCCTCGCCTGCATTGGTCGAGCCGCTCATGACGTCGGCCCCATGCGCCAAACGAACCGGCAGAGACTCCCCGGTCAGCGCCGATGTGTCCAGAAAAGCCGTCTCGGAGGCCAATGATCCGTCCACCGGCACCACGTCGCCCTGATGGATCAGCAGGCGATCCCCGGGGGCGATCTCGTCGAGCGGAATATCCTCCAGCCCGCCATCGCGATGCCGCGTTGCGGTCCGTGGGACACGCGAGAGCAGGTCGTGCATTTCGCGCCGGGCGCGGCCCTCGGCGAAGCTCTCGAGGAAAGTGCCGCCGGAATACATCACCGCCACGACCGCCGCGGCGAGCGTTTCGTCGAAGACAAGCGCGGCGGTCATCGAGAGAGCGGCCACGATATCCAGACCGACTTCGCCGCGCCGGAGGCTGCGGGAGATCTCAAAGACAAGCGCGGCGAGGGTGGGCACGACGCCGACGGTCCAGCTGGCTTTCGCCAAGGCGTCCGCGCCAGCCGCCCAGAAGGCGAGGCCCACCACCAGCGCCGCTACGGCGAGCGCGAGGAGGGCGAGTTTCAGACGGTCGGTTCCGCGCTGTTCCATCCGGTCTGTGGTCCTTCTGCACGTCTCACGGTCGATGGCGCCTCACATCTCCAAAGCGTGCGCGCCGTCACCGTGATAGCGCATCCCCTTGATCGGTCCAGCCTCCAATTCGGTTTCGCGGGAGTGCTTCGGTCAGCGTAGGGGGGCGCGACTGCGATCCGGAGTGAAGACGAGCGCGATCACAGCGATCAAACCCGCCGCGAGCATGTAGAGCGCAGGGGCGGTGACCATGCCTGTCGCGGCGATGAGGCTTGTGGCGATCATCGGCGTGAGGCCTCCGAAAATGCCGAGGCCGATGTTGAAGGCGACGGAATAGCCTGACAGGCGGTCCCGCTCGGGGAACATCTCCGCGAACAGGGCGGGGCCGGAGCCCAGCGGCACGGCCAACAGGAGGAAGGTCACGGCATGTGCTACGACCACGGGCAGCAATGCGCCGCCCGACACGAGCATCCATTCGTGCAGCGGCCATGCGACAAGTGCCAGCAACCCGATCGCCAGAGCGATCCAGACCCGGCGCGTCACCCACCGGTCGCCCACGATTGCCGCCAGCGGCATCGCGGGGATCACGAGGACCGTCATCGCGGTATTGATCAGCAGCGCGGTGTCCCGCGCCATCAAGCCCTGACCGGACAGCCATTCCGGAAGATAGACGAAGGCGATGTAGTAGCAGGTGCCGTAGCTGGCCGCGAAGGCCACCGCCAGAAGCGTCTCTCTGCGGTTCGTCGTGAAGGCTTCGAGCAGGGGCGATGTGTCGTCGCGCCCCTCCTGGTGCTGCTGGAAATGCTCTGATGTGTGCAGGTTGCGGCGGATCAGGATCGCCACCGTGCCAAGAACCGCGCCCCCGAGGAAGGGCAGGCGCCACGCCCAATCCGCGAGCGTCTGCGCATCGAAGAGGTTCGTCACGAGCGCCGCCGCCCCGACCCCCAGAAGCGAGCCCGACATGGAGCCGATATTGGCCCAGCTCCCCGTCAGACCGCGTTTCTTCAGGGGCGCGGTTTCGACAAGATATGTGGCCGAGGACGAGAACTCTCCACCGACCGACAGGCCCTGCAGCAAGCGCACCAGAACCAGAAGCGTCGGGGCCAGAACGCCGACCTGCGCATAGGTCGGCAATATGCCCAGAAACAGCGTCGGCATCGCCATCATGACGACCGAGATCTGCATCGTGCGCGCGCGCCCGTAGCGGTCGCCGAACCAGCCGAACACCGCCGCGCCAAGCGGACGCATCAGGAAACCGGCCGCGAAAATCCCGTAAGTCGCGATCAGGCCCGCGGTCGGATCGTTGGACGGAAAGAAGACCGGGGCGATGACGCCTGCAAGATAGCCGTAGAGCGCGAAGTCATACCATTCGACTACGTTGCCGATGAAACCGGCCATGATCCGATGCCGAAGCTCTGCCGGTTTTGCTGTGCTTCCGTCCGGTGCCATGGTCGAGCCTCGCGATTTTTCTGCTATCTCCGCGACATACGTAGCCTTTTCTTCGGGTTGGGCGCAAATCGCGACGCCTGAAACCCAAATCGCAGGGCCATCTCCGCGCCCGGCGGTCTCACGGCATCTGCGCTACCATGGTCAGATCGAGATCCAACGCCGCGACCAATCCTTCTGGCGTGAATTCGCGCGAGAAGCTGCCGCCAAGCGAGGTGGATACGGTAAGCCGGCAAAGCGACGTGCCGAACCCTTTGTTTTCGTCCTTGCCGGATCCCGATTCGGTGATGCCGGGCTCTTTCCATGCGAGCCTAAAGCGCTCGTCCTCGATCTCTGCGCTAATCTCGACGCCGTGGCCGCTCTGCGACAGGCCCCCATATTTCACCGAATTCGTCGCGAGCTCGAAGAGAACGAGCGTCAGGGGCGTGATCGCGGCAGGGCGCACCTGAATATCCGGAAGCGAGGTCTGGACGCTCACCCCTTCGCTGAAGGGTTTCAGGATCGTGCTGACGAGATAGGACAGCGGCATGCCATCGGGTTGTTCGCCCGAGGGGTCGTTCACGGTCATCGAATTGAGCGACGCGATCGCGTGAAGGCGGCTGCGCATCTCGTTACTGAGTTGCTCTGCGCTGTCTGCCTGCCGCGCGGCGACCGCAATCAGGGACGCGGCCACGGCGAAGGCGTTGCCGACCCTGTGGCGCATCTCGGACAGCAGCAGCCTTTGCTGCTCCGCCAGTTGGTGTTGCAAGGTGATGTCGCGCGCGATCTTCGACGCGCCGACGACTTGGCCATCGGCATCGCGCACGGGCGAGACGGTCAGAGACACCGGAACGGGGCTGCCGTCCTTGCGCTGGCGGATCGTCTCGTAATTGGCGATCCGTTCGCCGCGCCGCAGACGGGCGATGAAATCGACCTCCTCATCCATCCGGTCGTCGGGAAAGATGATCGTGATCGGCTGACCGATGGCTTCTTTGGCAGTGTAGCCGAACAGGTTTTCCGCGCCGCGATTCCAGCTCAGGATGATGCTGTTGAGGTCCTTGGTGACAATCGCATCTTCCGAGCCTTCCACAATCGCAGCCAAATGCTGTTGGATGCTTTCTGGTGAGTCCATGACAGGTCTGGCCTCCGTGCTCCTCGGGGGACACACATACTAAAAGGTGCATATCAAGTATAGCCCATCGCGGTCGGGGCGGGAGCGCGCGCGATGACTTTGAAAAATCACATCATTTCGCAGGGGGCAGCGGCGGCGCACTCACGGTCGTTCCAGAACGAAATCCGGAACGATGCCGCAGGAGGCGATGGCCGCCTGCGCGTCTTCGCCGCCGAAGAAGCCATATCCCGCGATTAGGGCAGAGCGGATTCCGGTCGCCTGTGCGCCGAGAATGTCGGTGTGCAGGCTGTCGCCCACCATCAGCACGCGCGCGGGATCGACCGGACCGAGACGTGCGAAGGCGATGTCGTAGATATTGTTGAAAGGCTTGCCGTAGAACTCCGGCGCCACACCCGTCGCATCGGCGAGCCTATGCGCGAAGTGACCCGGCTCCTGCGAGAACCCGACCTCACGGGGCGCGACGATATCGGGATTGCCGACCCAGACCGGGCGCGGGTTGTCGCGGATGGACGCTTCGAGCAGGTCTTGTCGCTCTTCGGTCCAGTCCGCCGCACCGATCAGCAGAAACCCTTCGGCTGCGTCGTAGGTGGCGCGATCCTCGGCGAGCCATGTCACGTCGAACTGATCCAGCTCGTCATCGCCCGTCGTTTGGCTCGCCATCAGGCCCCAGGCCCGGGCAGGCGCTTCGCGCAGGGCTGCAACGAGAGCGGTGCGACTGGTGACGACATCCTTGGTCGCGAAGGCATAGCCGAGCCGCGTGTATTTCTGCATTAGGGCGTCATGCGGCACGCCCGCCGCGTTCGACACGACCATCACCCGCTTGCCCTGCGCTTGCAGCGCCGCCACGCGCTCGGGCGTGCCCTCGATCGCGGTCTCGCCGATATTGAGCACACCGAACGCATCGAGCAGGAACACGTCGAACAGATCGGCAAGCTCCGAGAGGTCGCGCGCCATCTGGCTGGTCGAGATCAGGCCGGGGGAGGGCAGTCGGTGGCGCGCGCGCTCATAGGCTGCGAGCGCTTCCTGCGCGGTCATTGTCATCAGAGGGTCGTCCCTTGCACCTTCGCCGATATCCGTTCGCTTACCACTACTGCGGCAAGGATCACCAGCAGGTTCAGGCGTGCGGCGCGCTTGCATTCCTGCCCTTCTCAGAGGCGTCACTTCGCGAGCAACACCTCCACGGCGTTCTCGCGCAGCGCCTCTTTCAGATCGGCGGGCGGGGCGCGGTCCGCTACCACCAAGGCGAGCGCGTCGAGCGTGGCGGCGCGGGTGAAGCCGTGAATGCCGAATTTCGACCCGAGGATCAGCAGCATGCCCGCCTGCGCCTGCGCGAGCATCACGCGCTTGATCGCGGCGAAGCCCGGAATGGTTTCGGACACGCCTTCGCACGAGAGCGCGGTCGCGCCGATCACCGCCCGGTCGACGTGATGGCGCGACAGGAATTCGAGCGTCTCTTCGCCCACGACCGCCGATTCCGTCGGCAGGTAATTCCCCGGGGCAAGGATCACCTCCGCTACCTCGCTACCGCCCAGAAGCATCGCGATGGGCAGGGAATTGGTGATGACGCGGCAGGGCGTGCCTGCCATGGCGAGAAACCGGGCCATCTGCTGCGTGGTGGAGCCGGAGTCGATCATCAGCGTCTCGCCGGGGGCTACCTGTGCTGCGGCCATGCGCCCGATCCGCTCGCGTTCCTGAAACTGGTCGCGTTCGCGCTCGTCCAGCGTGGGATAGTGACCCGGATGGGGGCGCGAGGCCCCGCCATGCGCGCGGTCGATCAGCCCCTTCTCTTCAAGTGCATCGAAGTCGCGCCGGATCGTCTCCGTCGAGACCCCGAACCGTTCGGCCAGTTCCGAGATGCGCAGATGGGGGCGCAGCTTCAACTCGAACAGGATCTGCTCGCGCCGGTCGCGTTTGCGCAGTCGCTGTCCCTCTTGTTTCACGCTCGCATCCATCGCTTTTCCCGAAGGTGAGAAAACTCACCGAACCTTAAAATTGATGTGGCCTATGTCGCATAAATTCAAGAAAAATGTTGCGAACCCCACATTTTGATGCAGTTTAACGGGATAGAACCGCGTGGTCGTGGAGGGCATCCGAAGCCGAACGCGGGATTTGGGAGAGCGCATGATCTATTTCCTGATCAATCTCGCGGGCGCGGTGGCGCTGCTGCTCTGGGCGGTTCGTTTGATCCGCACCGGGGTCGAGCGCGCCTTCATGGCCTCGCTGCGCCAGTTCCTGCGCCGCACGGCGGGCACGCGGATCAGCGCGATGGCCGCGGGGACGGGGGCGGCGATGCTGCTGCAAAGCTCGACCGCCGTCGCGATCCTGACCGCCGGCTTCGCCGCGAGCGGGACATTGGCCGCCGTGTCGGGCGTGGCGCTGGTGCTGGGCGCCGATCTGGGCTCGTCCATCGTGGCGCAGATCCTGCTCTCGCCGATCCATGTTCTTGTGCCCGCGCTCCTCGTGATCGGGGTGACGCTGTTTCTCAAATCAAAAGCCCGCCGCCCGCGGCAGGCGGGGCGCATCTTCGTGGGGCTCGCGCTGGTCCTGCTCTCGCTGGGTCTGATCGGCGAGGCGACGGCGCCCCTGCGCGACAGCGAACTGGTAGACGCGGTCCTGACCCGGCTGGGCAGCGATCTCGTCTCGGCCTTCGTCCTCGGGGCCTTGCTGACATGGGCGATGCATTCCTCGATCGCGGCGGTCTTGATGTTCGTGACCTTCGCGGGCCAGGGCCTTTTGCCGGGGACGGGCGCTGCGGCGATGGTGCTGGGCGCGAACCTCGGCGGGGCGATCATCCCGGTGATGCTGACGCTGTCCGCCGATCCCATCCCGCGCCGCATCATGGTCTCGAATTTCGTCCTGCGCGGGGGCGGAGCTGCACTGGTGCTTATCGGTCTGATGGCCTTCCCGCATGCGCTCGACTTTCTGGGCGCGACGACGGCGCGGCAGGTGATCAACCTGCATCTAGTCTTCAACCTCGGCGTCGCGATCCTGTCGCTTCCGCTGATCCCTGGGGTGTTGCGCCTTGCCGAGGCGGTCGTGGTCGAGCGCAAGGACCTGTCGCCCACGCGGATCACCGCACTCGACGAAAAGGGGCTGGGGGACGCGGGCCATGCCCTTGGCAATGCGGCGCGCGAATTGCTGCGCATGGGCGAGCAGGTCTTGGAGATGCTGCAGCCGGCACTTGGGCTTTTCGTTCGCTGGGATCCGGAGGTCGCCGCCCGCATCAAGCGCAACGAGAGCGAAGTCGACCGCATGCATTATGAAATCAAGCTCTATGTCGCGCGGCTCAATGAGACGCGGCTGAGCACCGAGCAATCGCGTCGCGCGATGGAGATCGCGATGGTGGCGAACCATCTCGAGGATGCGGGCGATCAGATTTCGACCAATCTCGTCGATCTCGCGCAGCGCATCCATGAACGCGGCCTGACCTTCTCGGAAGAGGGGCTGCGGGAGCTGACCGATTTCCACGACCGCGTCACCTCTAACACGCGCTTGGCCCTGAACGTCCTGATGTCGGGGGAGATCGACGATGCGCGTCAGCTCGTCGAGGAGAAAGACCGCACCCGCGCCGCCGAGGCCGAGTTGCAGGCGGCCCACCTTGCGCGGCTGCGCGCGAATAACAGCGCCTCTATCGAGACCACGAACATCCATCAGGAAACCGTGCGCGCGCTGAAGCAGATCAATACGGACGTGACCTATGTCGCCTATCCGATCCTCGAACAGGCAGGCGATCTGCGCGCGACGCGCCTGACCGGGTGAACCAAGCGGATCGGGATGTGGGGACGTGGTTGCTGTCTGAGATCAGCTTGCCTGCCCCGAGAGCTGCAACAGCTCCTCGCGAAGTCTGAGCGCGAGCGGAGACAGGGGCCGTCGGCGCAGGCCCAGCAGGTAATAGGACGACACCCGAAATTCCTGCTGGATGCGCAGAACCGCGAAGCCTGCGTTGACCGGGTCCCGGATCAGAAGCTGCGCGACCTCTTCCGAGACGGCGGCCACGGCGTCGCTTTGCGCGAGATAGGCGATGGTGAACAGCAGCGACGGGCTGTTCACGCAGTCGCGCGGCTCGGACAGGCCCAACGCCGCGAAGGCCTCGAAGGTCGCCTCCCGGATCGGCGCGCCGCGCTGCTGCAGGATCCATTCGTAATCCCCCAGTTCGGTCATCGTGACGAAGGGCGAGCGGGCCAGCGGGTGATTGGCGCGCACGAGAAAGACGATTTTCTCGTCGCGCATCGGAGTGATGTCGAAAAGCTCGCTGTCGAACTCGGGCAGCACCCGGGCGAGGATGAAATCCATCTCTCCCGCCGCGAGGTAGCCCAACAGATCGCGTGACGGCAGAACTTCCACGGAGATGTCGCTCTCGGGCGAGGCGCGTTTGACGGCGCGGATCGCGGGCACGAGATAGCCCACCGCAGGGCCGGTCACCGCGCCGATCCGCACGCGCCCAGCATGGCCGCTGCGCAGCGCCTCGATGTCGGAGCCCATGCTTTCGAGCTCGCGCAGAACGGCCCGGGCTCTGCGCAGGACAGCCAGCCCGATCTCTGTCGGCTCCATCCCCTTGGGCTGCCGGGTGAACAGTGGCGCGTCGACCCGCCGCTCCACCTCGGCCAGCATCCGGGACGCGGCCGGCTGGGTCATGGCGCAGCTTTCTGCGGCAAGCTGGAGTTGCCCGGACTCGGCGACCGCCCGGATCAGGCGCAGCTGCGCCGGTTTCAGCATCAGGTGAGAAAGGGGCATATCACTTTCGGTATGCAGATTGCGTTGAATGTAATTTTATCATCATGCTCCCACATTGCTAGTGTTTCTCCCACGCCCGGTATCGGGCTGCGCGAGGAGGACAGACGGGTCGCGCACCGTCATAGGGAGGACACCATGAAAATCAAAACCGCCGCCGCAGTGCTGGCGATCGGCACCGCTTTGCTCGGTTCCGGGGCTTGGGCCGAAACCGTAGGCATCTCGATGCCGACCAAATCGTCGGCTCGCTGGATTTCTGACGGCAACTCGATGGTCGAACAGTTCCAGGAAGCTGGCTACGACACTGACCTGCAATATGCGGAAGACGATATTCCGAACCAGCTCGCTCAGGTCGAGAACATGATCACCAAGGGCGTGGACGTTCTGGTGATCGCGGCGATCGACGGCACGACGCTGTCGAACGCACTGGCCAACGCGAAGGCCGCTGATATCAAGGTCATCGCCTATGACCGCCTGATCCGCGACACCCCGGATGTCGACTATTACGCGACCTTCGACAACTTCAAGGTCGGCGTCGAGCAGGCCAATTCGCTGGTGCAGGGGCTCAAGGAGCGTTTCCCCGACACCAAGCCGTGGAATGTCGAGCTGTTCGGCGGCTCGCCGGACGATAACAACGCCTATTTCTTCTATAACGGCGCAATGTCGGTGCTGCAGCCGCTCATCGACTCGGGCGATGTCGTGATCCCGTCGGGCCAGATGGGCATGGACACGGTCGGCACGCTGCGCTGGGACGGTGCGGTCGCACAGTCGCGCATGGATAACCTTCTGTCGGCCAATTACACCGACAAGCAGGTGCAGGGCGTGCTCTCGCCCTATGACGGGCTGTCCATCGGCATCCTCTCCTCGCTTAAGGGCGTGGGCTACGGCTCGGGCGACATGAAGATGCCGATCGTCACCGGTCAGGATGCGGAAGTGCCGTCGGTGAAATCGATCCTCGCGGGCGAGCAGTACTCGACCATCTTCAAGGACACCCGCGAACTGGCGAAAGTCACCGTCGGCATGGTCAACGCGATGCTCAAGGGCGGCGAGCCCGAGATCAACGACACCGAGACCTATGACAACGGCGTCAAGGTGATCCCGTCCTACCTGCTCCAGCCGGTGCCGGTGGACAAATCGAACTGGGAAAAGGTTCTGATCGGCTCCGGTTACTACACCAAGGATCAGATCGAGTAAGCCGGGCCTCCCCGACTTGCCACGCGCTGGCCGCCCTGCGGGGCGGCCAGTCCCCCCACTCGATTTGACGCCGGAGAGGTCGGATGACCACCCTTCTTGAAATGCGCAACATCACCAAGACCTTTCCTGGTGTGAAAGCGCTCGACGACGTCTCGATCGCGGTCCGTGACGGTGAAATCCACGCGATCTGCGGCGAGAACGGCGCGGGAAAATCGACCCTGATGAAAGTGCTCTCAGGCGTCTATCCCGCAGGCAGCTATGAGGGCGAGATCGTCTATGACGGCGCCGCTGCCGAATTCCGCGACATCCGCGACAGCGAAGATCGCGGCATCATCATCATTCACCAGGAACTGGCGCTCGTGCCGCTGCTGTCGATTGCCGAGAACATCTATCTGGGCAATGAACGCGCCCAGAGCGGTGTGATCAACTGGCAGGAAACCTTCCAGCAGACCGAGGGCCTGCTGAAGAAGGTCGGTCTGCGCGAGGCGCCCGGCACGCTGGTCGACAGCCTCGGTGTGGGAAAGCAGCAGCTTGTCGAGATCGCGAAGGCGCTGTCTAAGAATGTGCGCCTCTTGATCCTCGACGAGCCGACCGCAGCGCTTTCGGAATCCGATAGTCAGGCTCTGCTGGATCTGCTGCTGGAGCTGAAGGCGCAGGGCGTCACCTCGATCATCATCAGCCACAAGCTGAACGAGGTGAAGCGCGTGGCCGACAGCGTGACCGTGATCCGCGACGGCGCCACGATCTCCACCATAGACGCGCGCGGTGGCGATCTCACCGAAGACCGCATCGTGCGCGACATGGTGGGCCGCGACATGGCGCATCGCTTCCCCGACCGAACCCGTCGTGCGGGCGAGGTGCTGTTTGAGCTGAAGAACTGGAACGTGCGCCACCCCGAACATCGCGACCGCCAGATGATCCGCGACCTGTCGATGCATGTCCGGGCAGGCGAGGTGGTCGGCATCGCGGGGCTGATGGGCTCGGGCCGCACGGAACTTGCGATGAGCGTCTTCGGGCGCAGCTACGGGCGCGACATTTCGGGCGAGGTGCTGATCCACGGCAAGCCCGCCGATGTCTCGACTGTCGACCGCGCGATCGCGGCGGGGCTCGCCTATGTCACCGAGGACCGCAAGAGCCTCGGGCTGATCCTCGAGGAAACGATCCAGCGCAACACCAGCCTCGCCAATCTCGGCGCGGTGGCGAAGAACGGCGTAGTCGAGGATTTTCGCGAGACTGAAGTGGCCGAGAAATACCGCCGCGACCTCAATATCCGCACGCCGTCGGTGTTCCAGAAGGTGATGAACCTCTCGGGCGGCAACCAGCAGAAGGTCGTGCTCGCGAAATGGCTCTTTACCGAGCCGGAGGTGCTGATCCTCGACGAGCCGACGCGCGGCATCGATGTCGGCGCGAAATACGAAATCTACGGGATCATCAATGAACTGAGCGCGGCCGGGAAGGCCGTCATCATGATCTCTTCGGAGATGCCGGAGCTTCTGGGCATGTCCGACCGGATCTACGTGATGAACGAGGGCAGCTTCGTGGGCGAGTTGAACGCCGACGAGGCCAGCCAGGAGCGCATCATGTCCTTGATCGTTAGGGAATAGGGAAAGTCATGGACCAGATCGAACAAGCAAATTCCGAGCCTTCGGGAGGCCTTGGGATCGGCGCCTACATCGCGCGCCACATCCGCGAATACGGACTGCTGTTTGCGTTGATCGCGATCATGCTGTTCTTCCAGATCGTGACGGGCGGCACGCTGCTCAAGCCGGTCAACATCACCAACCTGTTCCTGCAGAACAGCTACATCATCATCATGGCCTTGGGCATGTTGCTGGTGATCGTGGGGGGCAATATCGACCTCTCGGTCGGCTCGGTCATGGGCTTCATCGGGGCGTTCGCCGCAGTGCTCATCGTGTCGATGGACCTGCCCGTTGCGGTGGCGATCCCGGCGTGCCTCATGATGGGCATGGCGATCGGCGCGGTGCAGGGCTATTTCGTGGCCTATTGGAAAATCCCGTCCTTCATCGTGACGCTGGCGGGGATGCTGGTGTTCCGCGGGCTGTCGCTCTGGCTGCTCGAAGGCCAATCCATCGGCCCCTTCCCGAAATCGTTCCAGGCGCTCTCGACCGGGTTCATTGCCGATCCGTTCGGCGTGGGCCGTCCGAACATGCTGGCACTGGCGGTCGGTGTCGCGGCTGTGGTGCTCTTGGTGTGGCTGGGCCTGCGGGCGCGGTCGCGCGATGCGCGCTACGGGATCGAGGGCGAACCCCTTGGCCTCTTCGTGCTCCGCAATGCGATCGTCGCCGTGGCGCTTCTCTTCGTGACGTGGAAACTCGCATGGTTCCGTGGCCTGCCGAACGTGCTGCTGTCGATGGTGATCCTGACGATCATCTATGTCTTCGTGACCGAACGCACCACGCTGGGTCGCCGGGTCTATGCGGTGGGCGGCAACTCCAAGGCGGCCAAGCTGTCGGGCATCCGCACCGAGCGGCTGACCTTCCTCACCTTCGTGAACATGGGTCTTCTGGCCGCGCTCGCCGGTCTCGTCTTCGCCGCACGTCTGAATACCGCGACCCCGAAGGCGGGCTTCGCGGTGGAGCTCGACGTGATCGCGGCCGTGTTCATCGGGGGCGCTTCGATGTCGGGCGGTTCCGGCAAGATCATCGGCGCGGTCGTCGGCGCCTTCATCATGGGCGTGATGAATAACGGCATGTCGATCCTCGGGATTGGCATCGATTACCAACAGGTCATCAAGGGGCTCGTGCTGCTCGCCGCCGTCTTCTTCGATGTCTACAACAAGAACAAGGAAGCCTGAGATGTTGCTCTCGCAATTGACCCTTCCCGACGGATCGCGCGCCGTGGCCGTGCGTGAAGACGGCCCCGCGCATCTGGTTCCGGGCGTCACCTCGACCCGCGATCTGGCGCTGGCCGCCATCGCCACCGGGCACGATCTGGCCGCCGAGATCGCCGCGCGCGGGCAGGGGGACGAGGTGGACCTGGAGGCCGCCTATGCCGAGGGGCGGATGCTGGTGCCGCTCGATCACACCGATGCTGCGCATCTGCATCTGACGGGGACGGGGCTGACCCATCTTGGCTCTGCCTCCACTCGCGATGCGATGCACACCAAGGTCACCGAGGAGATGACCGACAGCATGAAGATGTTCCGCATGGGGCTGGAGGGCGGCAAGCCCGCCGCTGGCTCGGTGGGGGTGCAGCCCGAGTGGTTCTACAAGGGCAACGGTTTGGCAGCGGTCGCGCCGGGGGCTGCGCTGACATCTCCGAGCTTCGCGCTCGACGGTGGCGAGGAACCAGAGGTCGCGGGGCTCTACGTCATCGCGCCCGACGGGCAGCCGGTCCGCGTGGGCTTCGCGCTGGGCAACGAGTTCTCCGACCACGTCACCGAGCGCGGGAACTACCTGTGGCTCGCCCATTCCAAGCTGCGCCCGGCGAGCTTCGGCCCCGAGATGCTGGTGGGCGATCTGCCGGATAGCGTCGAGGGCACCAGCCGCATCCTGCGCGATGGCGAGGCGCTCTGGGAAAAGCCTTTCCTGTCCGGCGAGGCGAACATGTCCCACTCCATCGCCAATCTCGAACATCACCACTTCAAATACGCGCCCTTCCGCGATCCGGGCGACGTGCATGTGCATTTCTTCGGGACAGCGACGCTCAGCTTCGCTGACGGGATCAGTGCCGCGCCGGGGGACGTGTTCGAGATCGAATGCCCCGCTTTCGGTCTGCCGCTGCGCAATCCGCTCGCCCGCAATTCCGACGCGTCGGCCCCCGTGGCCGTCGCCAGCCTCTGAGGTCCGATATGGCTTTCACTCCCGCCCCTTGGCCCCGCAAACTGCGTTCGCAGGAATGGTATGGCGGCAATACGCGCGACACGATCTATCACCGCGGCTGGATGAAGAACCAAGGCTATCCGCATGACCTGTTCGACGGGCGCCCGATCATCGGCATCCTCAACACATGGTCCGATCTGACGCCCTGCAACGGCCATCTGCGTGAACTGGCCGAGAAGGTGAAGGCGGGCATCTGGGAGGCTGGTGGCTTCCCCGTCGAAGTGCCGGTCTTCTCGGCCTCGGAGAACACCTTCCGCCCGACCGCGATGATGTTTCGCAACCTTGCAGCCCTCGCGATCGAAGAGACGATCCGCGGCCAGCCGATGGACGGCGCGGTGCTGCTTGTGGGCTGCGACAAGACTACGCCATCCCTGATGATGGCGGCGGCGAGCTGCGATATTCCGTCCATCGTCGTGACCGGCGGGCCGATGCTGAACGGCTATTTTCGGGGAGAGCGCGTGGGCTCGGGCACGCATCTGTGGAAATTCTCCGAAGCCGTGAAGGCGGGCGAGATGACGCAGGAGGAATTCCTCGAAGCCGAGGCCTCGATGAGCCGATCCTCGGGTACCTGCAACACGATGGGCACGGCAAGCACGATGGCGAGCATGGCCGAGGCACTCGGCATGGCGCTCTCGGGCAATGCCGCGATCCCGGCGGTGGACAGCCGCCGCCGCGTGATGGCGCAGCTTTCGGGGCGGCGCATCGTGCAGATGGTGAAGGACGATCTGAAACCCTCCGACATCATGACCAAGCAGGCCTTCGAGAACGCGATCCGCACCAATGGCGCGATCGGTGGCTCGACCAATGCGGTGGTGCATTTGCTGGCGCTGGCGGGGCGCGTTGGCGTGGATGTCACGCTCGATGACTGGGACCGCTGCGGGCGCGACGTTAAGACCATCGTGAACCTGATGCCGTCGGGCAAATACCTGATGGAAGAGTTCTTCTACGCGGGCGGTCTGCCGGTCGTGCTGAAGCGTCTCGGCGAGGCGGGGCAGCTGCACAAGGATGCGCTTACGGTCTCCGGCGGGGCGATCTGGGACGAGGTCAAGGACGTCGTGAACTGGAACGAGGACGTGATCCTGCCCGCCGACAAGCCGCTGACCGATCAGGGCGGCATCGCGGTGGTGCGTGGCAATCTCGCGCCGAAAGGGGCGGTGCTCAAACCCTCCGCGGCGAGCCCGCATCTGCTGACCCATCGCGGTCGCGCGGTCGTCTTCGAGGACATCGACGACTACAAGGCGAAGATCA
This sequence comes from Thioclava electrotropha, assembly GCF_002085925.2. NCBI lineage: Bacteria > Pseudomonadati > Pseudomonadota > Alphaproteobacteria > Rhodobacterales > Paracoccaceae > Thioclava > Thioclava sediminum. Next base: position 3,084,484 of record NZ_CP053562.1, on the reverse strand, counting down.
ACGACGACGCGCTCGATATCGACGAGACCTGCGTGATGGTGCTGAAGAATTGCGGCCCCAAGGGCTATCCCGGCATGTCCGAGGTCGGCAATATGGGCCTGCCGCCGAAAGTGCTGAAGAAGGGGATCACCGATATGGTCCGCATCTCGGATGCGCGGATGTCGGGGACAGCTTACGGCACGGTCGTGCTGCATACCTCGCCCGAGGCCGCGGCCGGTGGTCCGCTGGCGGTCGTGCAGAACGGCGACATGATCGCGCTCGACGTGCCGAACCGCAGCCTGACGCTCGAAATCTCGGACGCGGAACTGGCCGAGCGCCTTGCGAAGTGGCAGCCGAGCCATGAGCGGCCGGATGGTGGCTATGCCTGGCTGCATCAGGCGCATGTGATGGGCGCCGATACCGGGGCGGATCTCGATTTCCTCGTTGGCTGCCGGGGCAACCCGGTCGGAAAGGACAGTCACTGATGAAACTCGCGCTCGTCGGCATCGGCAAGATCGCTCTGGATCAGCATGTGCCCGCAATCGCCGCCAGCCCGGATTGGGAACTGGCCGCGACGGTCTCACGGCATGGGACGGTCGAGGGGGGGCCTGCCTATACGCAGATCGAGGAGATGCTCTCCGCCCATCCCGAGATCGAGGTGGTGAGCCTCTGCCTGCCGCCCGTGCCGCGCTTTCTGGCTGCGCGCGCAGCGCTCGAGGCCGGGCGGCATGTGATGCTCGAAAAGCCGCCCGGGGCGACCTTGGCCGAGGTGCATGCGCTCGAAGCGATGGCTTCTGCGCGGGGCCTCACGCTGTTCGCGACATGGCATTCGCGGATGGCCCATGCGGTGGCCGCCGCCAAGGCCTGGCTCGCGGATCGCGAGGTGCATTCGGGCCGGATCACATGGCGCGAGGATGTGCGCAAATGGCACCCCGAACAGGACTGGGTGTTCGAGCCCGGCGGCATGGGCGTTTTCGATCCGGGCATCAATGCGCTTTCGATCCTGACGGAAATCCTGCCCGCGCCCGTGCATCTGACCTCGGCGGAGCTGGAATTTCCCGCCAACCGACAGGCCCCCATCGCTGCGCGGCTGAGTTTCTCCGGCGCGATTGAGGCCGATTTCGACTGGCGACAGGAAGGCCCGCAGACCTGGGATATCGCGCTGGAAACCGATGCCGGGTCGATGGCGTTGCGCCTTGGTGGCAACGTCCTTGAGATCGGCGGCACGAAAGCCGAGGGTGCCGAGAGCATCATGGAAGAATACCCCGCACTCTATGCCCGCATGGCAGAGCTGGTGCGGCAGGGCGCATCCGACGTGGATCTCGCGCCGATGGTGCATGTGGCCGATGCGTTCCTGCTGGGCCGCCGCACCGCTGTTGAAGACTTCGAATTCTGAAGGATACCAAATGACCTATACCCCGCATGGCAAGCATCTGATCGCAGGCGATTGGGTGAAGACCGAAACCCGTTTCACGTCTGACCCGGCGCATGGGCCCTCGCACGAGTTCTGCATGGGTACGGTCGAAATGGTGAATGCCGCCTGCGAGGCGGCCGAGGAGGCGTTCTGGGACTATGGCTATTCGAGCCGCGAGACCCGCGCGAAGTTCCTCGAGACGATTGCCGACGAGATCGAGGCGCGCGGCGAGGCGATCACCGAAATCGGCACGCAGGAAAGCGGTCTGCCCGAAGCGCGCCTGAATGGCGAGCGCGGGCGCACCACCGGTCAGCTGCGAATGTTCGCCGATCACATCCGCAAGGGTGACTATCTCGACCGTCGCCACGACAAGGCGCTGCCCGATCGCCAGCCGCTGCCGCGCCCCGATCTGCGGATGATCCAGCGTCCCATCGGCCCGGTCGCGGTTTTCGGCGCGTCGAACTTCCCGCTCGCGTTTTCGACGGCGGGCGGCGACACGGCCTCGGCGCTGGCGGCGGGCTGCCCGGTCGTGGTGAAGGGCCATCCGGCGCATCCCGGCACCGGCGAGATCGTGGCCGAAGCGATCAAGGCCGCGGCGGAGAAATGCGGAATGCCCAAGGGGGTGTTCAGCCTCGTCCAAGGCGGCTCGCATGATGTGGGGCAGGGGCTTGTGCAGCACCCGCTGATCAAGGCGGTGGGCTTCACCGGCAGCTTGGGCGGCGGCAAGGCGCTTTACGACCTTTGCGCGCAGCGTCCCGAGCCGATCCCCTTCTTCGGCGAACTGGGCTCGGTCAACCCGATGTTCCTGCTGCCCGAAGCGATTGCGGCACGCGGTGAGGATCTGGGCGTGGGCTGGGCGGCCTCGCTGATGATGGGGGCGGGCCAGTTCTGCACCAATCCCGGTATTGTCGTGGTCAAAGAAGGCACCGAGGGCGAGAGTTTCGTGACCGCGGCTCTCGCAGCGCTCGAGGCGGGCGGCTCGCAGGTCATGCTGACTGACGGCATCGCCGAAGCCTATAGCAAGGGCGCCGCGCGATTCGAGGAGGCCGGGGGCGTTCAGCAGCTCCTGACTCAGGTTTGCGACCGGCGCGAGGCGAAACCCTACCTATTCCGCGTCTCCGCCGCCGACTGGCTGGAGAACGAGGTTCTCTCCGAGGAGGTCTTCGGCCCGCTCGGGCTGATCGTGACCGTCAAGGATGACGACGAGATGCTGAAGGTCGCGCGCAGCTTCTCGGGGCAGTTGACCGCGACGCTGCATATGGATGACGGCGACGCGGCGCTGGCCGGACGGCTGCTGCCGGTGCTGGAGCGCAAGGCGGGCCGGGTGCTCGCGAATGGGTTCCCGACCGGCGTCGAGGTCTGTGACGCGATGGTTCATGGCGGGCCTTACCCGGCGTCCACGAATTTCGGCGCGACCAGCGTCGGCACGCTCGCGATCCGGCGCTTCCTCCGGCCTGTTTGCTTCCAGAACATTCCCGAGAACCTCTTGCCCGAAGACCTGCAGGGGTGAGAGGCTTCCGCAAATTGCGGGAGGATTCATATGAGCGTGTTTGACGACAGGGTTTGCGAGCTGGGCGAGGGGCCGTTCTGGCATCCCGAGCGCAGCCAGTTCTTCTGGTTCGATATCCTGAACCGCAAGCTGCTGACGCGCGATGCCAACGGGCCGCTCGAATGGCAGTTCGAGGGCATGGCCTCGGCGGCAGGCTGGGTGGATCGCGAGCGGATGATCCTCGCGACCGAGACCGGTCTGTCGCTGTTCCACATCGGCGAGGGCACGCTGGAGCCGCTCGTCGAAGTGGAGGCCGACGATCCCGCCACCCGCTCAAATGACGGGCGGGCGGATCGGCAGGGCGGCTTCTGGTTCGGCACGATGGGCAAAGAGGCCGAACGCGGACGCGGCACGATCTATCGCTATTATCGGGGCGAGCTGCGCCGCCTCGTCTCGGGGATTTCCATCCCCAACGCGATCTGCGTCACACTCGATGGTCGCACGGCTTACTACGCCGATACGCCCAGCCATAAGGTCTGGTGCCAGCCACTGGACGCGGATGGCTGGCCCGAGGGCGAGAGCCGGCTGTTTCTCGACCTCTCGTCCGAGGGCCTCTACCCTGACGGGGCAGTGGTCGATGCAGAGGGTGGCTTCTGGTGTGCGCTTTGGAGTTCGGGGCGGGTGGCCCGTTTCGATGCGGAAGGCCGCATGACCCATCATCTCGATTTGCCGGGGAAGAACAGCACCTGTCCGGCCTTCGGGGGCGCGGATATGCGCGACGTGCTGGTCACGAGCGCGCTTGAGGGGATGACCGATCCCGATGCGGATCAGGGTCTGTCCTATCTGCTGCGCGCGCCGTTCGTGGGCGTGCCCGAGCCGCGCGTGATCTTGTAACCTTTGTCGCGAGTCAGCTCGTGCGGCGTTCGCTCGCCGCACGCCGACTCTGAGTCGCGAGGGCAGGGCAATCCGGTCTTCGCGACCGTTTCATGACGCCGAAATAGTCACAAAGATCGCCTGCAGACTGTCATTTTCTTGGGGAAATTTACGCGTGGGGCGCCGTATGCGCCCCATGCCTCGCGGCGTTGCGATAAGGGCGTGATCGCCGGAGGCGTGTGAAAGGCCCTATGGATCTTCCGTTTTCAGGGTTTCTTGCCCGAGGCGTGTCGTGATCCCGAAGCCCCTAAAAACGCCCGATTATCACGCTCTGTCACGCAATCGCGACTGTTACATAGCTGTCAGAAAGCCCCGTCATGAGTGCACCCAGCGGACGGGACGAGTTTCGTTACCGCGTTCACAGCATCCGAATTCTGACAGCGAGGACTGTTCAATGTTCATCACCCGCCTCACCCTCACCGCCGCGATCGCCGGTGCGACGCTGGCTTCGGCCGCCGCGGTGCAGGCCGCCGACATCTCCGGCGCCGGCGCGACCTTCCCCTATCCGATCTACTCGGCTTGGGCGAAAACCTACAAAGAGAAGACGGGCACGGGCCTCAACTACCAGGCCATCGGCTCGGGCGGCGGCATCAAGCAGATCGAATCCCGCACCGTGACCTTCGGCGCTTCGGACAAGCCGCTGGGCGGCGACGAGCTGGAGAAGAACACGCTGGTTCAGTTCCCGACCGTAATGGGCGGCATCGTCCCGGTCGTGAATGTCGAAGGCATCAAGCCGGGCGAGCTGGTTCTCGACGGCGAGACGCTGGCGAAAATCTACGAAGGCAAGATCACCAAGTGGAACGATCCGGCCATTGCCAAGCTCAACGAAGGCGTGAAGCTCCCCGACGCGGCGATCGCCGTCGTCCACCGTTCGGACGGTTCGGGCACCACCTTCAACTACACCTATTACCTCGCCTCGGTCGACGAGACCTGGAAGAACGACATCGGCGTCTCGACCGCTGTCGAATGGCCGGTGGGTCTTGGCGCCAAGGGTAACCAGGGCGTGGCTGCGAACGTCGATCAGACGAAGAACTCGATCGGCTATGTCGAATATGCCTACGCGCTGCAGAACAACATGACCTACACGGACATGATCAACAAAGCAGGCAAGAAAGTCGCGCCGAAGGCCGAAGCCTTCGCCGCAGCCGCCGCCAATGCCGACTGGTCGAGCCAGCCGGGCTTCGGCGTCATCCTCGCCAACCAGCCGGGCGACAAGACCTGGCCGATGACCGCGGCGACCTTCATCCTGATGCACAAGGATGCCAAGGACGGTGCGGCTTCGACCGAAGCGCTGAAGTTCTTCGACTGGGCCTACGCGAACGGCGGCGACGCTGCCGCCAAGCTGGACTACATCCCGATGCCCGAAAACGTCGTGGCTCAGATCAAGAAAGAATGGGGTCAGATCAAAGGCAAGGACGGCAGCGCTGTCTGGTCGATGAACCACTGATCCTTCCTGCCATAAACACCTTCGGGGGAGGGCTGCATCTGCGGCCCTCCCTTTCTGCGATTTTGAGTGGAGTGCGCGATGACGGCGACAAGCGATTACGACAGCGGCGTGAAGAGCACGCGCCCGGTGGCCCAGTCCGACCGGATATTCGGCTCTTTGACGCTGGCCGCTGCGGTAGTGGTGCTGCTGGTTCTTCTGGGCGTGTTCGCCTCGCTCGTCATGGGGGCGTGGCCGGCGTTTAAGGAATACGGGCTGCCGTTCCTGTGGACCGCGAAATGGAACCCGGTGACCGATAAGTTCGGCGCGCTGGCGCCGCTTTGCGGCACGGTTGTCACCTCGATCATCGCGATGGTCATCGCGGTGCCGGTGGGGCTTGGCATCGCGATCTTCCTGACCGAAACCTGCCCGCGCGTACTGCGCCGACCCTTGGGGATCGCGATCGAGCTGCTCGCGGGCATTCCCTCGATCATCTACGGCATCTGGGGCCTCTTCGTCTTCGCGCCCTTCATGCAGAGCTATATCCAGCCCTTCCTGATCGACACGCTGGGCCATGTCCCGGTGATCGGCACGCTCTTCGCGGGCCCGCCCTACGGGATCGGGATGCTGACCGCGGGGCTGATCCTCGCGATGATGATCCTGCCGTTCATCGCGTCGCTCGCGCGCGACATTTTCCAGACGGTGCCGCCGATGCTGCGTGAAAGCGCATACGGCATGGGCATGACCCGTTGGGAGGTGAACCGCCATATCGTGATCCCGCATGTGCGCACCGCGCTGGTGGGCGGTATCATGCTGTCGCTTGGCCGCGCGCTGGGCGAGACGATGGCCGTGACTTTCGTGATCGGCAACGCGCATCGCATCTCGGGCTCGATCCTCGCGCCGGGCACCACGATCTCAGCAGCCATCGCCAATGAATTCACCGAGGCCACGACGCCGATCTACACCTCGTCGTTGATCGCGCTGGGCCTCGTTCTGTTCATCCTCACCTTCATCGTGCTTGCCGCAGCCCAGTGGATGCTCAAGCGCATGAAGCAAAAGTCGGGAGCGTAAGACATGGCTTCGATGACCCGCAGAAAGACCGTCAACGCGGTGATGATGACGCTGTCCACGGGGGCGGCGGCGCTCGGCCTCTTCGTGCTGGCCGTGATCCTGCTCTACCTGCTCTACAAGGGGGCGAGCGCGCTGAACCTTTCCGTCTTCACGCAAGACACGCCTTCGCCGATGGAGCCGGGGGGCTTGCGCAATGCGATCCTCGGCTCGGTGATCATGTCGGCGATCGCGGTGGCAATCGGGACGCCGATCGGCATCCTCGCCGGGACCTACATGGCCGAATACGGGCGCTATGCGAAGCTGTCGAAGGTGATCCGCTTCGTGAACGACATCCTGCTGTCGGCGCCCTCGATCATCGTGGGTCTCTTCGTCTATCAGGTGCTCGTCGTCAGCCTCGGGCATTTCTCGGCGCTGGCGGGCTCGGTCGCACTGGCGATCCTCGTGATCCCGATCGTCGTGCGCACCACCGAGGACATGCTGCGCCTCGTGCCCGATCAGCTGCGCGAGGCGGGGCTTGCGATGGGGTGGCCGCGCTGGATCGTGATCCGCACGGTCGCCTACAAGGCGGCGATGGCGGGGATCGTGACCGGCGTGCTGCTGGCCATCGCCCGGATTTCGGGCGAGACCGCGCCGCTTCTTTTCACGGCGCTGTCCAACAACTTCTTCAGCCTCGATCTGACGCAGCCGATGGCCTCGCTGCCGATCACCATCTTCCAATTCGCGCTCTCGCCCTATGACAACTGGCAGGCCCTTGCCTGGGCAGGCGCGCTTCTCATCACCGTCGCGGTGCTGGCGCTGTCGATTGTCGCCCGCCTCGTCACCTCCAAGAAGGAGAAACACTGATGGATACCCTTATTCGCGACCGCTCGCCCATGACCTTCGACGGGGTCGATCCCGCGCCGAAGCCGCGCATCTCGATCAAGAACCTCGATTTCTACTACGGTGATTTCAAAGCCCTGAAATCGATCAATCTCGACCTGCCCGAGAACCGCGTGACGGCTTTCATCGGCCCGTCGGGCTGCGGCAAGTCCACGCTCTTGCGCGTGCTCAACCGGATGTATGACCTCTATCCGAAGCAGACCGCGACGGGGGAGGTGCTGCTCGATGGCGAGAATATCCTTGGCAAGAAGGTCGATTTGAACCGGCTGCGCGCGAAGGTGGGCATGGTGTTCCAGAAACCCACGCCCTTCCCGATGACGATCCACGAGAATATCGCCTTCGGCCTGCGCCTCGCGAATTACGCGAAATCCGAGATCGACGACCGGGTGCAGGCGGCGCTGAAAGGTGCGGCACTCTGGGACGAGGTGAAGGACAAACTGCAAAGCTCGGGTCAGTCGCTCTCGGGCGGTCAGCAGCAGCGTCTGTGCGTGGCGCGCACCATCGCGGTGGAGCCGGAGGTGATCCTGCTCGACGAACCGGCTTCCGCGCTCGATCCGATCTCGACCGGCAAGCTGGAAGAGACGATCCACCAGCTCAAGGAGCAGTTCACCATCGCAATCGTCACCCATAACATGCAGCAGGCGAGCCGCGTCTCCGACCGCACCGCCTTCATGTATCTGGGCGAGCTGATCGAAGAGGGCGAGACCGCGCAGATATTCACCCGCCCGCGGGTCGAGCGCACCTCGGATTACATCACCGGGCGGTTCGGCTGATCGCACTGTCGCCTTGTTCTTGCAGGGGCGCGGGCGTAGAAGGCGGCCAGTATCCAGCGGAGTGGTGACATGGCTTTGAACAGACGGCGTCTTCTGCAACTCGGCGCGGCTTCGATGGCGCTGGCGGCAAGCCCGCGCGGCGCGATGGCCGCGTTCGACCCCAAGCCCACGGGCTGGCGCAGCTTCGAGCTGGTCACCAAGGTCAGCCTGCCCGGCGGTGGCGAGACCGCGCAGCTTTGGGTGCCGGTGCCCTCCGTGCATGGCGACGGCTGGATGAAGCCCGGCGCGGTGAACTGGGAAAGCGACGCGGACGAGGTGCAGATCGTGAACGCGCCCGACAGCGGCACGCCGATGGTGCATGCGGTCTGGGGCGCCTCCGACGGCCCGCGTACGCTGACCCTGACGACGCAGGCCCAGACGGAGGACTTCGTGGTCGATCTGAGTAAGCCGGGCGACGTGGCGCCGCTCGATGAGGTCGAGCGCGCGCGCTTCACCGCCGCGACCAAGCTGCTGCCGACCGACGGGATCGTGAAGCAGACCGCCGACTCGATTACCCGCGGGAAGACTGGCGATCTGGAGAAAGCCCGTGCGATCTACGAATGGATCGTCGAGAACACCGTGCGCAACCCGAAGACGCCGGGCTGCGGTCTGGGCGATATCTCCTTCATGCTAACCTCGGGCGATCTGTCGGGCAAATGCGCCGATCTCAACGCGCTCTTCGTCGGGCTGTCACGTGCTGCCGGTCTGCCTGCGCGCGACGTCTATGGCATCCGCGTCGCGCCCTCGCGCTTCGGCTACAAGAGCCTCGGTCTGAAATCCGACGATGCCACCGGCGCGCAGCATTGCCGCTCGGAAGTTTGGCTCAGCGGCTTCGGCTGGGTGCCTGCCGACGCGGCCGATGTGCGCAAGGTGATGCTGCAGGAAGGCGAGGGCCATCTGGGGCTCAAAGACCCGAAGGTGGTCGACGTGCGCGCGAAGCTGTTCGGCGCATGGGAAGGCAACTGGGTTGGCTATAACTACGCCCATGACGTAGATCTGCCGGGCTCGGACGGGCCGGAGCTGCCCTACCTGATGTATCCGCAGGCCGAGATCGACGGCAAACGCCGCGACTATCTCGACGCCAAGGACTTCACCTATCAGATCACCGCGCACGAACTGTCGGCCTGAAGTCTCTCGTATCGGTGACAATCGCGCACTTTCCCTTGGCGCCCTGCGGCGCTAAGGGCGTTTGCAGGAGGTGCGCCAGATGCGTGTTTTCATAAACGGGTTCGGACGGATCGGTCGCTCGGTGCTGCGCGCCTGGGCGGAGGCGCCTGCGCGCTGGCCGGGACTGGAGATCGTGGGCGTCAACGATATCGAAGCGCCCGAGATGCTCGCTTACCTCTTCGAATATGACAGCGTGTTTGGCCCGTGGCGCGGGACTGTCGCGCTAGAGCCGGGCGCGCTGGTGATCAACGGCACCCGGATCGCGCTGCACCGGGCCGATGATATCTCCACGCTCGATCTGTCGGATGTCGATCTGGTGATGGAATGCACCGGCCGCGCCGACAGCCCGCAGATTGCAGGGCAGGGGATCGCGGGCGGGGCTACCCGCGTGCTGATTTCCGGGCCTGCGAAAGCGGCCGAGATCACGGTGGTGCTGGGCGCCAATGACGCGGCGCTGAACGGGCAGAAGATCGTCTCCAACGCGAGCTGCACGACGAATGCGCTGGCGCCGCTTGCGCGGCTGATCGATGCGGAATTCGGGATCGTCACGGGCTCGATGACGACGGTGCATTGCTATACCGGCTCGCAGCCCACGGTCGACAAACCGCGCGGCCCGATGGAGCGCTCGCGCGCCGCCGCGCTGTCGATGGTGCCGACGACGACCTCCGCGGGCAAGCTGATGGAAGAGGTGCTCCCCGATCTCGCCGGTCGCCTGATCGCGCAGGCGGTGCGGGTGCCCACGGCGTCGGTCTCGGCGGTCGATCTGGCGGTGACGGTGAAAAACCCTGCCACCGTCGAGCAGGTTAACGCCGTGCTGCAAGGCGCGGGCGGGGTGATCGGCACGACCGGGAAGCCGCTCGTCTCCACCGATCTGCGCGCGCGCCCAGAGAGCATCGTCATGGCGCTGCCCGAGACGCGGGCGACCGAGCACGGGCTGATCCGGGTCTTCGGCTGGTATGACAACGAGTGGGGCTTCTCCAACCGCATGCTGGATATGGCGCTGCGGATGGGCTGACATGAAAAAGCCCCGCCGGATGGGCGGGGCTTCGTGTCGTGTTCGCTTGAGCGCGGATCAGTTCCGGTTGCCCATGAATTGCAGCAGGAACATGAACAGGTTCAGGAAGTCCAGGTAGAGCTGCAGCGCGCCGATGATGGCGGCTTTGCCCATGAACTCCGAGTCGCTGGCAGCAAGCTGCAGATAGGTGTTCTTGATGTTCTGCGTGTCGTAAGCCGTGAGGCCCGCGAAGATCAGAACGCCGATCACCGAGATCGCGAAGGCCATCGCCGAGGAGGCGAGGAAGATGTTCACGATCGAGGCGACGATCAGGCCGATCAGACCCATCATCAGGAACGAGCCCATCGCGCTCAGGTTACGCTTCGTGGTGTAGCCGTATAGCGAAAGACCCGCGAAGGAGATCGCCGTCACGAGGAAGGTCTGCGCGATCGAGATGCCGGTATAGGCGGCGAAGATGAAGCTGATCGACAGCCCCATAAGCGCGGCATAGACGAAGAACACGATCTGCGCCGTGCTGGTCGACATCTTGTTGATCATCGCACCGAAGGCGAAGACGATCGCCAGCGGCGCCAGCATCACAACCCATTTGAGGCCCGAGCCGAAGATCGCGGCAACGAGCGCCGGGTTCGTACCCACACCAAACGCCACGGCCCCGGTCACCAGCATCGCCAGCGACATAAGCCCGTAGACCTTGTTCATATGTGCGCGAAGACCCTCGTCAATCGCAGCCTGACGCGTGCCCGCCTGGGGGGTCCGCATCGTTTCGAAATCAGCCATCAGCACCTCCAACTATATCTCCCGGTCGTCCCTCGGACCGGTTTCGGTACCGATATTGGCAGAGCAGCCCCGAAATTCAAGATTTGGGGCTGCCTGAAAATGCGCCCTTTCACACTGTTTTCACGTCTTTTGTCTTAGCGGCCCGCGCGCCAGTGATCGGGGGCGTCCCAAATCCGGCGCCGTGCCTCGAATGCGGCCTCGGTCTTGCTCAGCCCGAGGTCGTCGAGAAGCCTTGAATCAAGGCGCTCGAGCGCCCGGCGCGACCGGTGATAGGCGGCCATGCGAGCGAGGGTCGCAAAGAAGCCGCGCCGTGCGGGACGGGCAGGGGCGCAGCAGGCGGCGTTGCGCCGGGTCAGGAAGGTCATCGTCTCATCCTCCGTGGCAGATCGTTCCTGCAAAGAAGGATGGCGCAAGTTTATTGATGATGAAAACGAATGATTGTGCTATTGAGTATCACGAAACGTGATGGATGGGCAAACTGGGCGGACATGGCGCAAAACCTCGATATCGCGGCGTTGCGGGCGCTTCTCACGGTCGCCGAGACCGGGTCGGTGACGCAGGCGGCCCGACTTCTGAACCTGACGCAATCGGCGGTCTCGATGCAGATCCGTCGCTTGGAGGAGGCGCTCGATAAAGGTCTCTTCGACCGGGCGAACCGCAAGATGGCGCTGACCCGTGCGGGGCGCTCGCTGCTGGACCACGCCCGCCGGATTTGTGCCGAGAACGATGCGGCGCTGGCGCGACTGCGCGCGGCGGATGCCGAGGTGACCGTGCGGTTCGGTCTGCCCTATGATCTGGTCAGCCCGCAAATGCCGGGCCTGCTGCGCGCGATGGCCGAGCAATGGCCGATGGTGCGCCTGCAGCTTGTTTCGCGCCGTTCGTCGCTGCTGCGCCGGATGTTCGATGCGGGGGAGCTCGATATTATCCTGACCACGGAAGACAAGCCCGGACACGAGGCCGAGGTGCTGGCTTCCGATGATCTGGTCTGGATCGGCGCGCAGCTCGGGCGGGCCTTTTGCGAGCGCCCTCTGATGCTGTCGATCGAGGAAAGCTGCGCTTTCTATGACGCGGCACTGGAGGCGCTTGAATCGGTCGGGATCGAGGCGAAATCCGCTTTCGAGGGACAATCCGACGAAATGGCGAGCGCAACGGTGGCGGCCGATATGGGCGTCGCGGTGCGTCTGTCGCGATATATCCCGCTGGGCTGCGTGGCCCTGGGGCCCGAGAGCGGCCTGCCGGCGATCGGCCGCTCGCGCATCTGTTTCTACGACACGGGCCGATTGACCGGCGACCCGGTCGACGCGTTTCGCGCCATGCTCCGCGAGGCCTATGCCTGAGCTCCGATCTCGATGACTAGCTTGCCGGTGGAGCGGCGCGCGCGTAGATCCTCTAGCGCGTCGGGGATCTGCTCCATCGGATAGGTCGCGCCGATATGCGGGGTGAGCCCGCCCTGAGCGAACCAGTCGAAGAGCCGCGCCATCGAACCGGTCAGCACCTGCGGGTCGAGCTTGAGATAGCCGCCCCAGTAGAGCCCGTGGATCGCGATATTCTTCACCAGCGCGTGGTTCAACGGCAGTTTCGGCTGGCTGCCGCTGGCGAACCCGATCACGAGATAGCGCCCGCCGGGCTTCAGCGCGCGGAAAGCCGCTTCGCCCGCCGGGCCGCCGATCGCGTCATAGACGACATCGCAGCCGCCAAGCGCCTTGATGGCCCCCTTGAGGTCGTCACTCTCACTGTCGAGCGTCTCATCGGCTCCGGCGTCCCGCGCAATTTGCTGCTTCGCCTCGCCGCGCGCGCAGGCGATCACCCGCGCGCCCATCTTCTTGCCGATCTCGACCGCGGTGAGGCCGACACCACCAGCCGCGCCCAGAACCACCAGCGTCTCGCCCTCAGCAAGCGCTGCGCGCGTCTCCAGCGCCACATGGCTGGTGCCATAGGCGATCTGGAAGGCCGCAGCCTGCGCGTAGCTCATCGCGTCCGGCATCGGGGTGCAGCGGCTTTCCGGGAAATTGCCCGCCTCCGCCAGCCCGCCTTGGCCCGCAAAGACCGTAACGCGCGTGCCCGGAGCGAGCGTGCAGCCTTCGCCTGCCGCGATGACCTCTCCCGCGAGCTCCATCCCGAGCGTGAACGGCGGGGTGGGGGTGTCTTGGTATTTCCCCTCGATCACCAGCAGGTCGGCGAAGTTCAGGCCGCAGGCCCGGATGGCCACCTGCACCTCGCCCGGCCCCGGCGCGGGCAGGGGGATTTCGGTCAGCTCGGGGCGTTGCCCGGGGGCGGTCTGAACATAGGCGCGCATCGAATGCTCCGGCAGGTTGTGTCTCGAGGCGGGTCGGCCAAGCGGGCGGACCCTTCGTTGCCCGTGATAAACCGCGCGAAAGATCAGGACCAGCCCGCACATTCGGCGTCGGAAGCGACCCCGCGGCAGGTCCGATTCGCGGGTTGACGCGCGAATCAATCCCTCGTGAAAGACCGGTTAGCGCCACCATCTTCCCCTACGGCACCTGAGTCGCTGATTTGCAAATCGCAAAACACGCGGAAGGCGAATAGCGGGCGACCTATCCTTTAGGTTAGGTGTGCTGTGGAAAGCCGCAAAATCCCTGTCTTTTTGGACAGGTTTGCGATTTTACCCGCGCAGGCCACACTCAGCGCACGGTAGTTTGCGGGTGAAATTGGCTTAAAGGGGAAAGAGTATGAAGCATCCGGTTGATGTCCACGTGGGCAAGCGTATCCGGCACCGGCGCTGGATGATTGGGATGACCCAACAACAGCTCGCGGATAAGGTTGGGATCAAATTCCAGCAGATTCAGAAATACGAAACCGGGATGAACCGCGTTTCGGCATCTCGGCTCTGGGATATCGCGGATGCGCTCGAGGTTCCGATCTCGTTCTTCTTCGAGGGGCTCGCGGAAGACAGCGGGATGCAACCGGAAGTGGCGGGGGATATTCTGTCCGACAAGGAGGCGCTCGCGCTCGTGCGCTCCTATTACGCGATCCCGGAGGCGCAGCGCCGCCGGTTGTTCGAACTGGCCAAGGTTCTGTCCGACGCGGCCTGAGCGCCACGCGGACGAGTTTAGGCGCAACTGGCGACCGAATGTGGGGCGGTCGGCAGCTTGACCCGGAGAAGGGGGGCGGTTACCGCTCCCCTTATCTCATTTCTGGGGGGCGGTTGCGGTGACGGCACGGCCCTGGGAGGACACCGATGCTTGATCTCGATACCGATACCCGTGCGGCGCTCGCCGCGCTGGCCAATGACCTTGCCGATTGCGCCCGTCGCGAGACCCTGGCGCAGTTCCGGCCCGTGGGCGGGATCGGCGCGGATAACAAGCTCGAAGGCGGTTTCGATCCGGTGACCGAGGCCGACCGCTCCGCCGAGGCCGCGATGCGCGCCTTGATCGCGGAACGCCGCCCGCAAGACGGCATCTACGGTGAAGAACATGGCGTGACCCGTGGCGAGAGCGGCCTGACCTGGGTGCTCGACCCGATCGACGGCACGCGCGGCTACCTTTCGGGCACGCCGACATGGGGCGTGCTGATCGCGCTATGCGCCGAGGAAGCGGATGGTCCCGGCGCGCCGATGATGGGCGTGATCGACCAGCCCTATATCGGAGAGCGTTTCACCGGTGGCTTCGGCCGCGCGACGCTGGAGGGGCCGCATGGCGGGCGCGATCTCGGCGTGCGCTCCGGACGCGGGCTCGACAGCGCGACGCTTTTCACCACCTTCCCCGAAGTCGGCACGCCCGACGAAGGCGCGGCCTTCGCGCGGCTGTCGCAGCAGGTGCGACTGACGCGCTACGGGATGGATTGCTATGCCTATGCGCTGCTCGCCGCCGGCCAGATCGATCTGGTCGTCGAGGCGGGGTTGCAGCCCTATGACGTCGCGGCCCCGATCGCGGTGATCGAGGCGGCGGGCGGCCTTGTCACCAACTGGCAGGGCGGCCCGGCCCATCGCGGCGGGCAGGTGCTTGCTGCCGCGTCGCCCGAGATCCACGCCGCCGCGCTCGACGTGCTGAACGGCTAACCTCTTCCTCTTGGCAAAAATACCCCGGGGGGTGAGGCGGGATCAGCGGCCTTCCAGTGGAAGGACGCCCCGCCGAACGCCCGAAGCGCGAGCGGAGGGCAGAGAAGAGCGGGGGCAGCGCCCCTCCACCCTCAGTCCTTGCGCTTGCGGAACAGCTTCTCGCGTCCGATCCGGTCCAGCAGTTCGCGCGTGGCTTCCGTGCCGAAATGCTGACGATGGGCGAGGTCGGGCAGGCGGTTCGAGATCTCGCGGCCGAGTTCTTCGGGAAGCAGCGAGAGTGTCGCCTCAGAGACCATCAGGCTCTCCACCGGAATGCCCTCGGCGTAGATGATCTCGTGCCGGTCGAAGACCAGCGCGTAGTAATCGACGAAACCGCCCTCGCGCTGCCAGACATTCTCGCCATCGACGAGATGCTTGGCCTGCACGAGGATTTCCGACGTGTCGCCCAGCTTGTGCACACCGCGGCGATAGAGGAACACGCGATGATGGGGTGAGATCACCAGATCGCCCTCATTGCCCAGCACGCCCGCCGAAATCACGACCGGCGCGAAAGACGCCAGTGCCCGCATCGTCGCCTTCGCCACCAGCTTCACCGGCTGCGGACCGTTGTCGCGGGTCAGCACGCGCGCGCCCGGGGTGAGTTGCTCGATCGGCATCTGCGCGCCGCCTGCCAGCGTGATCATCGTGCCGGTGGTGAAGGCCACGCAGACGAGGTCCGACAGCAGCGCCTCGCCGGGGTCTTCGCTGGCTTCCAGAAGCGTGTAATCGAAGCGCGCCGCCATCGGTGAAAGCGGCAGCGCATAAAGCGCGTCCGTGGCGTCGTGGCGGATCATCAGGATATCGACCGTGTCGCCCTCGGGCGTGATCAGCAGGTGCCGCGCGATCAGCGCGAGCGCATCGCCCGGCGCGCCGATCTCGGAGCCGGTTGCCACGATCGGCGCGGTCCCTTGCTGGGCCAGCACGAGGCGACGCGGTTTGGCGGCGCGATGAAGCTGATAAACGTCGCCGGGTTCGCAGTCTTCGGCAAGACCGAGCGCGTCGCCATGATTGGCCCCGGAGGTCACCCAGATATCCTCGGCCTCGAAGACGTGAACGATCTGGCTCGGGTTGGACACGCGCTCTCCCTCGCCCTGCCGGGCCGTCTGAAACTGATGGATCGCATCGGCTTACCGCGGGCCGCTCCCGATGGTCAAGCGGCGACAGCGCGCTTGTCCTCCCCCGCGCGCAAGCTACTGTCCGAGGCGAAGCTGGCAGGGCGGCGCGCGGTGTTTCGTGCGAGGGGCCCCGCCGGAGCACGCCGGAGAATGACAGTAAAGGAGAGGGCGCGATGGATCTTGGGATCAAGGGCCGCAAGGCGATCGTATGTGCGGGGTCGAAAGGGCTTGGACGGGGCTGCGCGATGGCGCTGGCGCAGGCGGGCGTCGAGATCGTGCTGAACGCGCGCGGCGCCGATGCGCTGGCCGCGACCGCGAACGAGATCATGGCCGCGACCGGCGTGACCGTGACGCCCGTGGCCGCCGACATCACCACGCCCGAGGGGCGTGCGGCGGTGCTGAGCGCGGCGGGCGAGGTCGACATTCTGGTGACCAATGCGGGCGGGCCGCCTCCGGGCAACTGGCGCGACTGGTCGCGTGACGATTTCATCGCGGCGCTCGACGCGAACATGCTCGCGCCGATCGCGATGATGCAGGCGGTTCTGCCTGCCATGATCGAGCAACGCTGGGGCCGGGTGGTCAACATCACCTCGCAATCCGTGCGCGCGCCGATCGCGCAGCTCGGCCTGTCGAACTCCGCGCGCTCGGGCCTGACGGGCTTCGTTGCGGGCACCTCGCGGCAGGTCGCCGAATATGGCGTGAACATCAACAACCTGCTGCCGGGCCTGCATGCGACCGACCGTGCGGTGTCGCTCGATACGGCGGCGGCGAAGACGAAGGGCATCTCGGTCGAGGAGGCGAAAGCGCAGCGCGAAGCGACGATCCCGGTGCGCCGCTACGGCACGCCCGAGGAGTTCGGCGCGACCTGTGCCTTCATGTGTTCGGCTCATGCGGGTTTCATGGTCGGGCAGAACGTGATGCTCGACGGCGGGCTGAACAACATCTCGATCTAAGACGGACCTGCCGGTCTGCCGGGCTTGCTTGGGGGGCGGGGGGCTGTTATCTCCCGCCCTGTATTGCCTGACACTTTCGGTCGAGATTTCGCTGCATGAGCGCACAATTACCCCCTCCGCGCCTCGAAGTTCGCGCGCTTGGCCGCGTGTTCGACGGGCGGGCCGTCGTCGATGACGTGTCCTTCGCGATCCCCGCGGGGCAGGTGACCTGTCTGCTGGGCCCCTCGGGCTGCGGCAAATCGACGACGCTGCGGCTGATCGCGGGCGTCGACATGCAGGATACGGGCGAGATCTACGTCGATGGTAAGCTGATCTGCGACACGGTGTTTCGTATCCCGCCCGAGCAGCGCGCGATCGGGTTGATGTTTCAGGACTTCGCGCTGTTTCCGCATCTGACGGTGGCCGAGAATATCGCCTTCGGCCTCAAGGGCGATTCAGCGGCGAAGCGCGCCCGTGTGACGGAATTGCTCGAGAAGGTGCGGCTCACGCGGCATCGCGACAGCTATCCGCACGGGCTTTCGGGCGGCGAGCAGCAGCGCGTGGCGCTCGCGCGTGCGCTGGCGCCCCGGCCGCGTATCCTCTTGATGGACGAGCCTTTCTCGGGACTGGACGAGCGTCTGCGCGACGATATCCGCGACGAGACCTTGGCGCTTTTGAAAGAGGAAAACACCGCCGTTCTGCTGGTCACGCATGAGCCGCATGAGGCGATGCGGATGGCCGATGAAATCCTGCTGATGCGCGGCGGGAAGATCGTGCAGCGCGGCGCGCCCTACAACCTTTACAACGCGCCGGTGGATCGCGCGGCGGCGGCGTTCTTCTCGGATGTGAACGTGCTCAAGGGTCAGGTGCACGACGCGCTGACCGTGACGCCCTTCGGTGATTTCCTGACGCCGGGCCACGCGGACGGGACCGAGATCGACATCGTGATCCGCCCGCAGCATCTGAAGATCGATTTCGACCGGGCAGGGCGCGGCCCGGCCCCGACGCCGCAGGACGGAACGCCCGCGCGTGGCGTCGTTGAACGCGCGCGCTTCCTGGGCCGCGAGAGCCTCGTCGAGTTTCGGATGGATTTCGACGGCACGATCCTGCGCGCCAGCGTCCCGAACGTCTTCCTGCCGAAGCCCGGCACGCCGATGTGGTTGATGATCCGCCGCGACCGCTGCTTCGTCTTCCCGGCGAAAGGGGCTGGCGCTTAAGCGCTCAGCGGTCCTGCCGCCCCGCGCGTCCGCCCCGGCGTTTGCGCAGTTGCGGCGCGCGCTCGGGCAGCTCCGCCATCACTTCGCGGCGCGCCTCGGGCGTCATCCGCGACCATGCGCCGATTTCGTCCATCGTGCGGTAGCAGCCGATGCAGATTCGCGCCTCGGGGTGGATCTGGCAGAGCTTGACGCAGGGGCTCTCGATCTCGGCGCGTTTCCAGATGCCGTCGCTGTCGGAAGGATTGTTCATGCCGCCCCCAGATAGCGCAGCCGATCCAGCGCGCCTTGCAGGATGAAGCTCGCCGCGACGTGGTCGATCGCCTCGGCGCGTTTGGCGCGCGACATGTCGGCCTCCAGCATCGCACGTTCGGCGGCGACCGTGCTCAGCCGCTCGTCCCAGTAGCCGATCGGCAGATCGGTGAGACGGCTGAGGTTGCGGGCGAAGGCGCGGGTCGATTGGCAACGCGCGCCCTCGGTTCCGTCCATGTTCTTCGGCAGGCCGAGGATCAGGCCCTTCAGTTCGCGCTCCGCCACGATCTTCAGAAGCGCCTCGGCATCGAGGCCGAATTTCTTGCGTTTGATCGTCGAGAGCGGCGTCGCGACCGAGCGCAGCCCGTCGGACACCGCGACGCCGATGGTCTTGGTGCCCAGATCGAGACCCGCGACCCCGCCCATGCGGGGGATCGCTTCGGCGAACTCTTCGATCGTCTCGCAGATCATTCCGCCACACCCGCCGATTTCGCCGCCGCCTCGACCTGAGCCAGCGCGTCCGGATTGTCCGCCAGCGCCTTTTGCGCCTCGCCCCAAGCTTCCTTGGCGCGTGCGTTCTCGCCCAGTGTCGCGAGCGACGAGATCACGCGCGCCCATTCCTGCGGCGTGCCGCCGTCGGTGGTCAGCCGGTCAAAGAGACCGTCGACCATGCCCTGGATCATCTGCTGGCGCTCCTCGGGCGTCATGGACTGCGCGTCCTTCATCTGCTGGGCGCTCGGGCCGGGGAGGGCCGGGGCCGCTTGCGGTGCGCTTTGCCCCGCCGAGGCGCCGCCCATATCCTTGAGCGCCTGACCGGCGGGCGCCTGATGGGCTGCGTCGATCTTCGCCATGTCTTCCGGGCGGGAGCCGAATTTGCCCTTCGCTTCGCCATAGATCGCATCGGCGCGGTCGACCTCACCGATCATGCGCAGCGACGAAATCAGACGTGCCCAATCATCCGCGCTGCCGCCTTCCTGCGCGAGCCGGTCGTTCAGCCGCTCCACCATCGAGCGGATCATGTCCTGACGGGCCTCGGGCGACATATCCGCTGCCGCCGCGACGTCTGCCTGCGACGGACCGGGGGCACCGCGCGGTCTGGGCGGGGTGTAGTCCTTCTCGCCCGCGAGCCATGCCAGGTCGTTAATGTTCTGCCGCATCATCGGCACCCAGGGGTCGCTATTCTCCGAGTTGCGCAACGCGCTGTCCCAGAAGCGGAACGCGCGGTCGGCACGCCCGTTCTGCAGCATCATCAGGCCGACATAATAGAGCGACAGCCCGTTCTTCGGATCCATCGTCAGTGCGGTCGCGAAGACTTTCTCCGCCTCGGGGGTGATCATTCCGCCTGCCGCCACGGCCATCATGTCGCCCAGCTCGGCGTAATCCTGCGCCGTCGCAGAATCGCCTTTGGTCGCGACGAGACGCTGCTGCGCCTTCCACGCGGCATCGAAGTTGCCCAGAGTCGCCTCGTTGCGTGCCAGCAGTTCGAGACCTTTCGGATCGTTGGGCTTTTTCGCCACGGCTTCGCGCAGCTTCTTCATCAGTGCGAGGAATTGCGGATCCGGGTTGGATTGAGGGGCGGTCGCACGGGCTTTTGCCATTTTCTCGGCTTCGGCCTGCGAGGGGCGGCTGTCATAGAGCTTGTCGGCATCTGCAAGACGCACACCGATAGGCTGGTCCTCGTACCCGTCCTGCCCCACGTAATCGTAGAGCGCGAATGCCCCGCCGAAAATCACGACGACGCCAAGCACAACTGCGATGGTCGCCCCTTTCGGCGCGCGGCCCAGATCGGAGCCTGCCTGTGCCTTGCGGTCGGCCTCGAGCATCCGGCGCGAAATTTCCAGCTTCGCGCGGTCGGCTTCCTCGCGCGAGGTGACGCCGCGTTCAACGTCGCGCTCCAGATCGCGCAGCTGGTCGCGATAGACCTGCACGTCATACGAGGCCGCAGGGGCCATCTCGTCCTCGCCGCGCCCACGCAGCAGCGCAAGGGCGAACAAAAGCGCGATGACCGCAACGAGCGCGGCGGCGATAATCCAGAACAGCATGGCGTCTCCTCATCCTTCGTTCCCCATTTAGGCGAGATGAGGCCGCGCCGAAAGGGTCTAGCGCGTGAATGGAACTCGATGTCGCAGGCCCATGTCGCTTTTTTCCCTGCGATGCCGCAACAGGGGGGCTTTCGTCCGCCGCCCCGGTCCATCACAAAGGCGAAAGAGTCGAGATTGCTCGGAGGCGCGCTCATGAAACGCTATTCGATGTTTGCCGTTGCACGTGAGGCGATGCGCTTCCATCGCGGCTGGGAACGAGCATGGCGCTCCCCCGAGCCGAAGAAACGCTACAAGGTCATCGTCGTTGGGGCGGGCGGGCATGGCCTCGCCACCGCCTATTACCTCGGCAAGGTGCATGGCATCACCGATGTCGCGGTGATCGAGAAAGGCTGGCTGGGCGGCGGCAATACGGGCCGCAACACCACGATCATCCGCTCGAACTACCTGCAGGACCCCTCGGCCGCGATCTACGAGAAAGCCCGCGCGCTTTACGAGGATCTCAGCCAGGATCTGAACTACAACGTGATGTTCTCGCCGCGCGGTCTTCTGATGCTGGGCCAGACCGAGCATGAGGTGCGCGGCTACAAGCGCACGGTGCACGCCAACCGTCTGCAGGGCATCGACACCGAATGGATCGGGCCGCAGCAGGTCAAGGATCTCGTGCCGATCATCAATATCGACGGGCCGCGCTACCCGGTGCTGGGCGCTTTGCTGCAAAAACGTGGCGGCACGGCACGGCACGATGCGGTGGCCTGGGGCTATGCGCGGGCCTGTTCCGATATGGGCATGGATATCATCCAGAAATGCGAAGTGACCGGCGTGCGCACCGAGGGCGGCAAGGTGCAGGGCATCTCGACCAGCAAGGGCG
Source organism: Thioclava electrotropha (assembly GCF_002085925.2). Classification (NCBI taxonomy): domain Bacteria; kingdom Pseudomonadati; phylum Pseudomonadota; class Alphaproteobacteria; order Rhodobacterales; family Paracoccaceae; genus Thioclava; species Thioclava sediminum. Next base: position 3,063,045 of record NZ_CP053562.1, on the reverse strand, counting down.
AGATCGACTGCGAACAGCTCGCCATCGTCGTCGCGGGGCACTCCTCGGTCATGGCCGAGATGGCGGGCTTCCGTCTGCCGATCGAGAGCGTTGCGCTGCAGGCCTGGGTCTCCGAGCCGATCAAACCCTGCATGGATGTGGTCGTGATGGCCAACACGGTGCACGGCTACATGTCGCAATCCGACAAGGGCGAGATGGTGATCGGCGGCGGCACGGACGGGTTCAACAACTACACCCAACGCGGCTCGTGGCACCATGTCGAGGAAACCACCCGCGCGCTGGTCGAGACCTTCCCGATCATCTCGCGCCTGAAGATGCTGCGCCAGTGGGGCGGCATCGTGGACATGACCGGCGACCGCTCGCCCATCCTGTCGAAAACGCCGGTCGAGGGCATCTTCGTCAATTGCGGCTGGGGCACTGGCGGGTTCAAGGCGATCCCGGGCTCCGGCTATGGCATGGCCGAGCTGATCGCGCGCGGCCACTCGCCGCTGACCGACCAATTCGGGCTCGACCGTTTCAAGGAAGGCCGCTTCATCGACGAAAGCGTCGCCGCAGGGGTGGCGCACTGATGAAGACGACCTCCCTTTCGACCTGCTTCAAATCCCTCCCGGCGCTCTCCAACTGCGAGGTGCATCCCAAATGCTGACCCTCACCTGTCCCTGCTGCGGCGTCATCGCCGAGGAAACCGAATTCGCTCCGGGCGGCGAGGCGCATCTCAAGCGCTTCGGGCCGGGCTCGTCGGATGACGAGTTCGAGGGCTACCTGTTCGCCCGCAAGAACCCGAAAGGCGTCCATTTCGAGCGCTGGCGGCATGCCTATGGCTGCGGCAAGTGGTTCCTGGCTGCACGCGACACCAACACGCTCGAGGTGTTTGCGACCTACAAGGCGCAGACCGCCGAGCCCCCCGCAGATGTGATCGCGAAGATCAAAGCGAAACGCCCCGACTGGGAGGGCTATAAATGAGCACGCGTCTTTCCAAGGGTGGTCGTCTGATCGACCGCGCGAAACCGCTCGCCTTCACCTTCAACGGCAAGCCGATGCGCGGCTTTGCGGGCGATACGCTGGCTTCGGCTCTGCTGGGCGGCGGTCAGGTCATGGTGGGCCGGTCGTTCAAATACCACCGCCCGCGCGGCATCGTGGCGTCGGGCGCGGAAGAGCCGAACGCGCTCGTCGGTCTGGGTCGTAACGCACGGTTCGAGCCCGATCAGCGCACCACCACGACCGAGTTGTTCGAAGGCGCCGAGACCACCAGCCAGAACCACTGGCCGTCGCTCGACTTCGATATCGGTGAGATCAACAACACCTTCTACAAATTCCTGCCCGCGGGTTTCTACTACAAGACCTTCATGGCGCCGCGGGCTGCGTGGAAGCACCTGTTCGAGCCCATCATCCGCAAATCCGCAGGTCTTGGCGGTGTGCCGAAAGAGGCCGACCCGGATCGCTATGAACAGGTCTATGCCCATTGCGACGTGCTCGTCGTGGGTGGCGGTGTGGCGGGTCTTGCCGCGGCGCTCAAGGAAGGTCGCGCGGGCAAGCGCGTCTGGCTGATCGAGCAGACCCCGAACTGGGGCGGGCGCACCCCGGTCGATGGCGGTCAGATCGACGGTCACGACGCGCAGAAGTGGATTGACAGCGCGCTGGTCGAACTGTCCTCGATGGAGAATGTCACGATGCGCACCCGCCTGATGGCGGCGGGTCTGCACGATCATGGCTATGTCATCGGCTACGAGAACCTCGGCGACACCACCCCCGGTGATGGCCGTCCGCGCCACCGTCTGTGGCGCATCCGCGCGGGCCACACGATCACCGCGACCGGCGCGATCGAACGCCCGCTCGCCTTCGCGGGCAACGACGTGCCCGGCGTGATGCTGGCCTCGGCGGTGCGCGATTACATCGTGAACTGGGCGGTTTCGCCCGGTGATCGCACGGTGCTCGTGACCAACAATGACGACGCCTACCGCACGGCGCTCGCGATCCTCGATGCAGGTCTGACGGTCTCGGCCGTGGTCGATGCGCGCGAGGAAACCCATGGGGCACTGCCCGAAGCCGTGAAGGCGCGCGGCGTGCGTGTCCTCGAAGGGCGCGGCATCGCGAAAGTGCTGGGCCGCAAGGGCGTCTCCGGCGTCGAGATCTGCGCACAGGCAGGCGAGGGCGGTGCGGTCGAGATGATCGACTGCGATTGCGTCGCGATGTCGGGCGGCTGGTCGCCGGTCGTGCACCTGTGGTCCCATTGCGGCGGCAAGCTAACCTGGGACGATGCGCGCGCGATGTTCCGCCCCGATCCCAACCGTCCGCCGACCGGCGCGGACGGGACCGGCATGGCGACGGTCGTGGGGGCCGCCAATGGCGATCTGACGCTCTCCGAGGCGATGGGCGGTCTGGGTATCGGCGCAGCTTCCGAGGAAGAAGCGCCGCTCGCCCCGGTCTGGATGATGCCCGCAGGCGCGCCCGACGCGCTGCGCTTCAAGAGCTTCCTCGACTACCAGAACGACGTGAAGGTCTCCGACGTGCAACTCGCTGCGCGCGAGGGCTACGAGTCGGTCGAACATACCAAGCGCTACACCACGCTCGGCATGGCGACCGATCAGGGGAAACTGAGCAATATCAACGGGCTCGCGATCCTCTCGGACGCGCTTGGACAACCGATCCCGGCCACTGGCACGACCACCTTCCGCCCGCCCTACACGCCGATTTCGCTCGGTGCGGTGACGGCGGAGGCCAAGGGCGAGCTGTTCCAGCCGTTGCGCCGCACCCCGATCCAGTCCTGGCACGAGGCCAAGGGCGCGCATTGGGAACCGGTCGGCCATTGGCGTCGTCCCTATTGCTACCCGAAATCGGGCGAGAGCCATCGCGACGCGGTCAATCGCGAGATCACCAATACCCGCAAGAATGTGGGCATGCTCGACGCCTCGACGCTGGGCAAGATCGTGGTGAAAGGGCCCGATGCGGGGAAGTTCCTCGACATGCTCTACACCAACATGATGTCGACCCTGTCGGTGGGCAAATGCCGCTACGGGCTGATGTGCAACGAGAACGGCTTCCTGATGGATGACGGCGTCGTGGCGCGGCTCGACGAGGATACGTGGCTGTGCCACACGACCTCGGGCGGGGCCGATCACATCCACGGCTGGATGGAAGACTGGCTGCAATGCGAGTGGTGGGACTGGAAGGTCTATACGGCCAACCTGACCGAGCAATACGCGCAGATCGCCGTTGTCGGTCCGAAATCGCGCGAGCTGCTGGAGCGCTTGGGCGGCATGGATGTCAGCAAGGAGACGCTGCCCTTCATGAAATGGACCGAGGGCAAGCTGGGCACGTTCGACGCGCGCATCTTCCGCATCTCCTTCTCGGGCGAACTGAGCTACGAAATCGCGGTGCCCGCGAGCCAAGGCCTCGCGCTGTGGAAGGCGCTCATGGCTGAGGGCGAGGCGCTTGGCGTGATGCCCTACGGCACCGAGGCGCTGCACGTGATGCGCGCGGAGAAGGGCTTCATCATGATCGGCGACGAGACCGATGGCACGGTGATCCCGCAGGATCTGGGTCTGAACTGGGCGCTCTCGAAGAAGAAGACCGACTATCTGGGCAAGCGCGCGCAGGAGCGGTCCCACATGACCGACCCGAACCGCTGGAAGCTGGTCGGCCTGGAGACGCTCGACGGCTCGGTGATCCCCGATGGCAGCCACGCGCCCGCCGACGGGTTCAACGCTAACGGCCAGCGCCACACGCAGGGCCGCGTCACCTCGACTTACTACTCGCCGACGATTGGCAAAGGGATCGCGATGGGGCTGGTGCTGAACGGGCCCGACCGTATGGGCGAGGTGATCGAGTTCACCGGTGAGGGCGAGGAAATGGTCAAGGCGCGGATCGTCGATCCGGTCTTCTACGATAAGGACGGGGAGAAGCAGAATGTCTGAGGCCGTCAGCGCCCTTTCGGGCCAGACCCACGAAGGTTTCGTCACCGTGTCCGAGGCCGGGCTGGTGGGCATGATCTCGATCCGCTCCGATCTGGAGGCCAAGGGGCTCGCCAAGGCGCTCAAAGCCGAGGGGCTTCCCGTCCCCGGCCCGCGCCGGATCGAGACCGCAGACGGGCGCTCGATCGCCTGGATGAGCCCCGATGAGCTGTTGCTGATCTGCGCTCATGACGAGGCGCCCGCGCTGACCGACCGGCTGGCCAAGGCGCTTGCCGCAGATCATGCGCTGGTCGTCAACGTCTCCGACGCCCGCGCGATGTTCACCATCCGTGGGGACAAGGCGGATCAGGTGGTGATGAAGCTCTCGCCCGCCGATATCGCGACCCTGCCCGAAGGCGAGATCCGCCGCTCCCGCACAGCGCAAGTCGCAGCCGCGTTCTGGCGCTCCGGGGAAAGTGAAATCTCACTCATATCTTTCCGCTCTGTTGCCGGCTATGTTATGGGACTGCTTGAAGTTTCCGCCCGCGAGGGCAGCGATCTCTTTTAACATCCGGGCGTTGGTCTTGCATTAATCGGGCCGCTTCGTGCCCGATTAATTTGTCGAGGCCATATGTTCCGTCCATTTCTTTTCGCAGCTTTCGTCGTCTTTTCCGCTGGCCCGGTTCTGGCCAATCCCGAGCAGCCGAAGCTGCCGCGCGGGACGTAGGTGATGCGTTGCACCTTCGAGACCGGCCATCTGTCGAATTCGACACCCGGCGAGGTCGATCTGCTGAAAATCCCGGGCGGGGAATGGAAGGTCTATGACACGTTCCTCCATCATTTCGACTTGCCGTTGCAGCCGGTGCAGGTGCTTGTCGACAATCCAAAGCGCACGACGTTTGGCTGGAAGGTCGACAGGCTCAAGACCAAGCGCAACTACTACACCCCGCGCGTCGAGTTTCGCGTGACCCGTTTGAAGGCCAGCGGTAAGGCCTCGATCGCGGTGCGCCCGCGAGGCTATCGGTCTGAGACGGCATGGGGCTCCTGCGATCCGATCCATGAGATTCGAGCCGGGGCAGGTGGCGCGGCCTCTTCGTCGTAGAATTCCGACAAGACATCGCAATCAGAGGCGGGCGCCCCTGAGCGTCCGCCATCTGTCGAACGTGAAGAGGGTGTTTGGCGGCACGTCTGACCGTTGCCGACCTCTGGATGCGCGCGGACACGTTTTGCGACGCCGCGAGACGGAAGTTCAGCCCTCTACGGTGACCCTCGTCCCTCGAGCTTCATGCGCGAGCTCGTCGCTCAGGGCACGAGGACGTCCTCGGACGCCGCCAAATCTGGGTGCTGCGTCCTGAGTGCGACGCGCGTTTCGCTGGCTTTGCGACGCGCGGCTGTCAGCTCCGCCATCGCCTGTTGGTCGTCGATGCGCCCGAGATCGGCGCCGCCGAATTCGTAATCGAACGGGACGTCGTGAAGCTCAGGATCAACCTGGAAAATAATATCGTTAACCGCAAAGCTGTTTTTGCGATAACCCTCTTCGATTGAAAGAGACAGGGATATCAGATGTCGACTGTTGAAGGGCGACATGAAGAAGTTTCGCGTAAGTGCCGGGAAAATGAGCCCGATTGTCGAGCTATAGTATATTTCGAGGAACATGAGATCGACTTGGCGCTTCGCAGCGTTTTCGGGAAGCGTTTCGACCCAGTTCTGATACTCGGGAAGAAACGTCCTGTATGTCTTGCGGTCGAACGCTTTGCCCGGAACGATCAGCAGGCGTTTGATTTGCCAGCGTAGGTTATTTCTTCCGTCCTCGCCCAGCTTGTCGATGAACACGGCACGCAGCAAGTCGGTTTGGTGGCCGCGCAGGATCACCATCCTATCCTCGAGGCATTCATGCAGCCCGTGAGCGACTTCTCGGGTCAGCTTTTTCTTGAAGCCGAGCGCGGCATGGAATTCGGCTTCGAACCGCGAAACATCCTCTTCAGAGACCTTGATATTCCGCTTGTCGTGGATTTCATGGTCGACCTGCAGGACCTTCGCGAGTGTTCCAGCGATCGTTGCGTCGATCCTGCTCGCGTAATTATGGATATGGGTGAAAAATTGGTCGAAGCCCGCGAGGTTCGTGCGCGATATCGAAGCGAGCAAGCGGCTATCCTGCCCTCCCGATAACGGGAGCGCAGTTTTGAAATTGGCGTTGATCTCTCCGATAACCTTCGAGGTGCGTTGAATTATTTCTCCGTAAATATCGTCATGCGATCGATCTGTCGTGAAATCCTCATCGCGCGGCCAAAAGCGAGTTTCGGAAAAGTCATTGAGATCGAGGTAGAAATTCGGATTACCGCGACGGACATCCTTATCGTAGGTATGAAACAGGCTGTAATTGCCTTCGCCGCGCTCGATAAGAGAATGGTCGTATAGCGGATGAGGTGTTGTGTCGCGCTCGATGCAAAGGGCAAGGCTCGACGCGACCTGTCGCTCTTCACGGTCATAGACCATGCCATTCATACCGACTGCGTCACTGTAAAATCGCTTTGAACCGCCTTTGGAAATAAATACATTATACCGACCGGAAACGTAAAAGAGCCAGTCTTCGAAATCCTCGAAGAAGCTATCGCGATCCAAATCGAGTGACGGGATTTTATGGGTGCCCTTCACCAAGGTCTCGTTATCGACTCCGATACCGATGAAAAGGCCGATCGCACGGCCCTTGGCATCTTCCAGCTTCGAAACGCATACTCCGTCGCCGACATGAAGGTGCCAGCCGCCGAAACTGTATCGCTTCAGGATCGTGTCCGAAATCTCACGTTGTGTCAGGAGATATTGCCAGCGCGAAATTTTCTCGAAATTGATGCCTGCTTTCGCGCAGTCGGACTCCGCTCTAATCGTCGTCATTCACAAATCTTTCTGAAAATTATGAATAGATTAAGGTGCCGGTAAAATTCGTTACGATCCTATAATCCGGGACGGTCTTGTCAACGCTACCGGTAGGGCGGTCGACAAGAAACAGGGGCCTCCGTGTCGCCAACGACGTTCAGGGCCCGATCTGGCCAACAAACGAAAACGCGCGCCGGGGGCGGGCCTCGGCGCGCGTTTTTGCTTTGGGGATTGCGGATTACTCCAGTTCGACCAGCAGATCCTTCGCGTCGATCTGCGCACCCGGCGAGACATGGATCGCCTTCACCGTGGCTTCGCGGTCGGAATGGATGCCCGTCTCCATCTTCATCGCTTCGATGGTCAGGAGCATATCGCCCGGTTTCACTTTCTGGCCGACATTGACCGCGATCGAGGCGATCGAGCCCGGCATCGGCGCGCCGATATGGTTCGCATTGCCTGCCTCGGCCTTCGGCTTCGCCGCCGTCGTCGCCTTCACCGCGCGGTTCGGGACGCGCACGGCGCGGGGCTGGCCGTTGAGTTCGAAATAGACCTTAACTTCGCCCAGCTCGTCGGTCTCGCCGGTGGTGAGATAGCGGATTTCCAGCGTCTTGCCGGGGTCGATCTCGGCGGAGATCTCGTCCTGCGGCTCCATCCCGTAGAAGAAGACCGGGGTCGGCAGGGTGCGCACCGGGCCATAGGCTTCGTGGCGGCTGGCGTAATCGGTGAAGACCTTGGGATACATCAGGTAACCCGCGAGATCTTCATTGTCGATTTCACGCCCGTCGAGCTGCTCGGAGACCTCCTTGCGGGCCGCTTCCAGATCGACCGGGGGCAGGTTCTTGCCCGGGCGCTCGGTCGAGGGATGCTCGCCCTTGAGCACCTTCTTCACAACACCCTCGGGCCAGCCACCGGGCGGTTGGCCGAGATTGCCGCGCATCATGTCGATGACCGAATCCGGGAAGGAGACATCCTTGGCCGGGTCGAGCACGTCTTCTTTCGACAGGCCCTGCGCGACCATCATCAGCGCCATGTCGCCCACGACTTTCGAGGACGGCGTGACCTTCACGATATCGCCGAAGATCTGGTTGGCATCGGCATAGGCCTGCGCCACCTCATGCCAGCGCTCTTCCAGCCCCAGCGAGCGCGCCTGCGCCTTGAGGTTGGTGAACTGGCCGCCGGGCATCTCGTGCAGATAGACCTCGGAAGCCGGGGCCTCGAGGCCGCTCTCGAAGGCCGCATATTGGTGGCGCACGGCCTCCCAATAGTTCGACATCATGCGGATCGCGTGGATATCGAGGCCGGTATCGCGCTCGGTATGGGCCAGCGCCTCCACGATCGAGCCGAGGCAGGGCTGCGAGGTGCCGCCCGAGAACGCGTCCATCGCCGCATCCACCGCGTCGACGCCTGCATCGGCGGCTGCGAGAATGGTCGCGCCCGCGATACCGCTCGTGTCATGGGTGTGGAAGTGGATCGGGATATCGACCTCTTCCTTCAGCGCCGCGATCAGCTTGCGGGCGGCGGCGGGTTTCAGAAGGCCCGCCATGTCCTTGAGACCCAGCACATGCGCGCCTGCGGCCTCCAGCTCTTTCGCCATGCCGATATAGTATTTCAGGTCATATTTGGCGCGGTCGGGATCGAGGATATCGCCGGTGTAGCAGATCGTGCCTTCGCAGATCTTGCCGCTCTCGATCACCGCATCCATCGCAACGCGCATGTTCTCGACCCAGTTCAGCGAGTCGAAGACGCGGAACACGTCGACGCCGCTCTCCGCGGCCTGCTTAACGAAGAATTGCACCACGTTGTCGGGGTAGTTCGTGTAGCCCACGCCGTTCGAGGCGCGCAGCAGCATCTGCGTCAGGATATTGGGCATTTCCTCGCGGATGTCGCGCAGGCGCTGCCACGGGCATTCCTGCAAGAAGCGATAGGCCACGTCGAAGGTCGCGCCGCCCCAGCATTCGACCGAGAACAGGTCGCTGAGGTTCGAGGCATAGGCGGGCGCGGCCTTGATCATGTCGATCGAGCGCATCCGGGTCGCAAGCAGCGACTGGTGGCCGTCGCGCATCGTGGTGTCTGTCAGCAGCAGCTTCTTCTGCGCCTTCATCCAGTCGGCGACGGCCTTCGCGCCTTCCTTCTCCAGCAGGTTCCGGCTGCCCGGTTTTGCCTCATCCTTGTAGGCGGGCAGGCGCGGCGGTTTCGCCTCCGCATGGGGCTTGTTGCGGCCCGCGGTCTCGGGGTGACCGTTCACGGTGATATCCGCGATATAGGTCAGGATCTTGGTGCCCCGGTCGCGGCGCTGCTTGAAGTCGAACAGCTCCGGCGTCGTGTCGATGAACTTCGTCGTGTAGCTCATGTCGAGGAAGGTCGGGTGCTTGAGCAGGTTGATGACGAAGTCGATATTCGTGCTCACCCCGCGGATACGGAATTCGCGCAGAGCGCGGTCCATCCGGCGGATCGCCTGATCGGGGTCCTGCGCCCAGGCGGTGACCTTCACCAGAAGCGAGTCGTAATAGCGGGTGATGACGCCGCCCGCATAGGCGGTGCCGCCGTCGAGGCGAATGCCGTTACCGGTCGCCGAGCGATAGGCGGTCAGGCGGCCGTAATCGGGGATGAAGTTGTTCTGCGGATCCTCGGTGGTCACGCGACATTGCAGGGCGTGGCCGGACAATTCGATCTCGTCTTGAGACTTGGCGCGGGTGGCCTCTGCCAGCGTCGCGCCCTCGGCGATCTTGATCTGGGCCTGCACGATGTCGATGCCGGTGACCTCTTCGGTCACGGTATGCTCGACCTGAACGCGCGGGTTCACCTCGATGAAGTAGAACTTGTCCGAGTCCATATCCATCAGGAATTCGACCGTGCCGGCACATTCATAGCCGACCGCCTGACCGATCTTCAGCGCGAGCTGGCAGACCTCTTCGCGCTGCTCGTCCGAGAGATAGGGGGCAGGGGCGCGTTCGACGACCTTCTGGTTGCGCCGCTGCACGGTGCAGTCGCGCTCGTAGAGGTGATAGAGATTGCCATGCGTGTCGCCCAGCAGCTGCACCTCGACGTGGCGCGCGCGGATGATCATCTTCTCGAGATAGCCCTCGCCATTGCCGAAGGCGGCTTCGGCCTCGCGACGGCCCTCGCGGACCTTCTCGACCAGTTCGTCCTCGCCAAGGATCGGGCGCATGCCGCGCCCGCCGCCGCCCCAGCTGGCTTTCAGCATCAGCGGGTAGCCGATCTCTGCGGCCTCTTTCTTGATCGCGTCGAAATCCTCGCCCAGCACCTCGGTCGCGGGGATGACCGGCACACCGGCCTTGATCGCCACGCGACGCGCCGAGGCCTTGTCGCCAAGCGCGCGCATCGTTTCGGCCTTCGGGCCGATGAAGGTGATGCCGGCGGCGTCGCAGGCTTCGACGAAATCGGGGTTTTCCGAGAGCAGGCCATAGCCCGGGTGGATCGCATCGGCACCGCTTTCCTTGGCGACGCGGATGATCTCTTCGATGGAGAGATAGGCGCCGACGGGGGAGAGGCCCTCGCCGATGCGATAGGCTTCATCGGCTTTGAAGCGGTGCAGGCCCAACTTGTCCTCTTCGGCGTAGACGGCGACCGTCTTCTTGCCCAGCTCGTTGGCGGCGCGCATCACCCGGATGGCGATCTCGCCACGGTTGGCCACGAGGATCTTGTTGAACATAGCGTTCTCCCTGTTGTCGAAAGTGGCCGCTACGGTACAGTTGCCGCGCCGCAGCGCAAGGGCCTACCTGCAAAGTTGGGCAAATTTACTGACCAAACCGCTCGGGTTTGCAAAGTCACGCTGCGCGACCGCAGGTCTGTCCCGGCCCGTCTGGGATTGACTAGACCGGCGCTCTGGGCAAGGTGGGGCGCATGATCGATCTGCGCCCGGTTGGATATATCATCGGAATGCTGACATCCGTGCTGGGGCTGACGATGCTTATCCCGGCGGCGGTGGATTTGGGTTATGGCGCAGCGCATTGGCTGGTCTTCGTCGAAAGCGCGGTGCTGACGACGACGGCGGGGGCGCTGCTGGCGCTGGCCTCGCGTGACGGGCTGGCTCGGACGCTGTCGATCCATCAAAGCTTTCTTCTGACCTCGCTCGTCTGGCTCACGCTGCCCTTCTTCGGGGCGCTGCCTTTCATGCTGGGCGTGCCGCATCTGTCGCTGGTCGATGCCTATTTCGAGGCGATGTCGGGGCTGACCACGACCGGCACCACCGCGATTCCGCATCTCGACGGGTTGCCGCCGGGGGTGAACCTCTGGCGCGGGTTGCTGCAATGGCTGGGCGGTCTGGGGATCATCATCGTCGCGATGATCTTCCTGCCGGTGATGAAGGTCGGCGGGATGCAGTTCTTCCGCTCGGAAGGGTTTGATACGCTTGGGAAAATCCTGCCGCGCGCGATGGATATCTCGACCGCGCTGATCCGCATCTATGTCGGGCTGACCATCGCCTGCGCGCTGACCTATCTCGGCCTCGGCATGAAGGGGTTCGACGCGATCATGCATGCGCTCACCACGATGAGCACGGGCGGGTTTTCCAATTACGACGCCAGCTTCGCCACCTATAAGGGCGCGCCGGAATACGCGGCCTCGGTCTTCATGGCGCTGGCGGCGATGCCCTTCATCCGCTTCGTTCAGGTGATGCGCGGCGACACGATGCCGCTCTGGCGCGACCCGCAAGTGCGCGCCTTCCTGCGCTGGATGGGCTATGCGATCGCGATCATCGTGCTTTACCGCATGATCCGTCATGAGGCGTCCTTCTGGCCGACGTTGCGCGAGGTGACGTTCAACGTGGTCTCGACCTTCACCGGCACGGGCTATGCCTCGGAGGACGTGACCCAATGGGGGCATCTGGCCTTCACGATCCTGCTGATTTCCGGGCTGATCGGGGGCTGCACGGCCTCCACCGCCTGTTCGGTCAAGGTGTTCCGCTACCTGATCCTGCTCGAAGCGATCAAGGCACAGATCCAGCGGCTCTATTCGCCGCACCGTCTGCTGAAAGTGCAATATGACGGCCGCCCGGTCGAGGATAGCGTGGTCAACTCGGTGATGGCCTTCTTCTCGCTGTTCATCCTGATTTTCGGGTTGCTGATCATCGCGCTGACCTTCACCGGCCTCGGGACGGAGACTGCGATGACCGCTGCCTGGACCTCGATCGCGAATATCGGCCCCGCATGGGGGCCGGAGATCACTGCGAACGGCTCTGTCGCGGATTTCCCTGACAGCGCGAAATGGCTGATGAGCGCGGCAATGTGCCTCGGGCGGCTCGAACTGATGAGCGTGCTCGTGCTGCTGCTGCCGCGCTTCTGGCGGGGCTGATTACTTCCAGCAGGAAATCTGCACCACCATCCCGTCCGCGATCTGCTGCAGGTCTTCCGGGTCGCGATTGGCCGAGATGCCTGCGGCTTTCGGGGTGAAGCCATTGTCCGACAGGCCCGGCGCCATCGCCTTCGCCTGCAGCGCAACAGTCAGGTTGTCGGGCAGCACGCGGTTCGCGTCGCCGCCCGAGGGCAGCAACATCCCCACGACCGCGCCCGTGCCGTCGAGCACCGGCCCGCCCACGTCGCCCGCGCGGGTCTGCGCCTCGATCCGGGCCTGACTGTCTTGCCCCTCCAGCCCCTTGAGCGCTGAGAGCGTGCCGAAATTCAGCACCGGCGCGGAGAGCGCTTCGGGATAGGAGAAGCCCGCCACCGCCACCTTGCTCCCGGCCATCGGGGCATCGGGGTTGAATTTCGCGACTTCCTTCGGCGCGAGCGTGTCTTTCGGGGTCAGGACCGCATAGCCCTTGGCGCCGCCGTCGAAGCTGAGCGAGGCGGGGTGATCCTCGATGGTGATCCGTCCGCATTGGTCGAGCCCCTCGGCGGCGGTCAGCACATGGCCATCGGCATCGATGAAGAAGCCCGAGCGCGAGAAGATCGGCGCGCGTTTCTCGATCCCCGCCATCAGGGCGGCCCGCGTCACCGACATCGGCTGGCCGAGCGTCGCATCGAGCGACGAGGTGCCGATGGGCGTGAAGCTCTTTTTCATCGCGTCGAGCACGCGGGCCCGGCGCGTGTCGTCCCCGGCGGGCCAAACCAGCGTGAAGCCCTTGATCTGCCCGCGCGAGAGTTCCGCATGGGTGTAGGACTGCACCGCGGTGTTCTGGCCTTCGATGGTGAAGCTGTTGCCGCGAATGTTGCGCTCGCCCCCCGTCGGCACGATTTCGAGCGTCTGCATCGCGTCATAAAGACCGCGCAGCCGGGCCGCATCGCCGGGTTGCGAGATCAGCAGAACCTGCACGCCGCTGCCATCCTTGGGCGCGTAATTCACGAAGGGCGCGTTGTAGCGGTCGAATTTCACCAGCCCCATCGGCAGGTCGATCCGGATGCCGGCCTGATCTTCGGTCACGGTCTGCAGCCCCAGCGCCGCGCGCTCGGAGGCGACCTTGTCCAGAAGCGCCGCCTGCTGGGTCGAGGACAGCACGCCGGTCGGCTCGTAATCGTTCTTCATCTGCCAGTCGGCGATCGAATTGCGCGTGCCGCGGCCGAAAATTCCGTCGATAGCTCCCTGATAGCTGCCTTCCCATTCCAGCGCGGTCTGGATGTCGCGCTTGGTTTGCGGAGCGAGCGCAGCTTCCAGTCGGCGCGAATCCCGTAGCGTCTCGACCGGTTCGGGCGCGGGAGTGACCTCTTGCGGGGCAGGGGTGTCGGCTGTCGCTGTGGTGTCGGGGTTCAGCGGCTCAGGCGCGGTGGCGGTGTCTTGTGCGGACGTGTCTGGGGGCGTGGTCTGGCCATCCGTTTGCGCGGTCGCATCCGGCCCGTCCAGAGGCTCCACGTCGATCGGGGCGGGCATCGGCGCGCCGCGCACGTCGCTTTGCGTGTCGGCTTGCGGGGCGGGCTGTTCGGGCGCCTGCGCGGGGGCGTTCAGGGTCGCGCCGACCGGCCAGAACTGCTGGCGGAAGTTGTTGCCATCGGCCACGAAACTGTCGCGCGGGATCAGCCCCTCGCGGCGCAGAACCCGGCGGCGCGCATTCGCCTCCGCATCGTCGGCAAAGGGGCCAAGCGCGATCGCATACCACCCGGAATCGAGCCGGAAACCGGTCGTGTCGGGGAACATGCCCGCCCAGTCGCGGGCGCGCGCTTCGGCTTGGGCAAGCGAGCTTTTCGCCTCGATCTGCACCCAGGCTTCGGCCCAGGCCGTGCCGGTCCAGACCATGCCGGTGAGGCTGGCTCCGACGACGATCGAAACTGTCCGTGAAATTGCCCGCATTGCTGCCCCCGTAATACCTGCTTTTCCCTCGACCTTAGCGCAACGAGGGGCGAGGTCACCCCCCAAACGGCCCCGATCGGGTCATGAAATCCGCCGTTGTGGGGCGGGGGCCTCAGCTTTGCACGTCGAGCGCCGAAGATCGTCCGCCCTAATCCTTGCAGGGCGTTGACGCCCCCGCGCCCCTTGCCTAGAGAGAAGGCGCTTCAACGGAAGGTGCGAAATATGGCAAACCCGGACGCCCCGAAATCCTTTCAGGAAATCATCCTGCGCCTGATGAGCTATTGGGCCTCGAAAGGCTGCGCGGTGATGCAGCCTTATGACATGGAAGTGGGGGCAGGCACCTTCCACCCGGCGACGACGCTGCGCGCGCTCGGCTCCAAGCCGTGGGCGGCGGCCTACGTCCAGCCCTCGCGCCGTCCGACCGATGGCCGCTATGGCGAGAACCCGAACCGCCTGCAGCACTACTATCAGTATCAGGTGCTGATCAAACCGAGCCCGCCGGACCTGCAGGAGCTGTATCTCGGCTCGCTCCGCGCAATCGGGATCGACACCGAACTGCACGATATCCGCTTCGTGGAAGACGACTGGGAAAGCCCGACGCTCGGCGCGTGGGGGCTTGGCTGGGAGGTCTGGTGCGACGGGATGGAAGTCAGCCAGTTCACCTATTTCCAGCAGGTCGGCGGCCATGACTGCAAACCGGTCTCGGGCGAGCTGACCTACGGGCTCGAGCGTCTGGCGATGTATGTGCTGGGCATCGATCACGTCATGGACATGCCCTATAACGACCCGTCAGCGCCGATCGCGCTGAAATACGGCGACGTGTTCCGCCAGACCGAGCAGGAATATTCGCGCTGGAATTTCGACGTGGCCGATACCGAGACGCTGCTGCGCCATTTCGAGGATGCCGAGGCCGAATGCGAACGTATCCTCGCCTCGCCCGAGGCGGACGATGCGGGCCGCAAGATCATCATGGCGCATCCTGCTTACGACCAGTGCATCAAGGCGTCGCATCTCTTCAACCTGCTCGACGCGCGCGGCGTGATCTCGGTCACCGAGCGTCAGGCTTATATCGGCCGCGTCCGTGCGCTGGCCAAGGCCTGCGCCGACGCTTTCGTGCAGACCGAAGCGGGCGGGGCCTCGCTGAATGAAGCCAACGAGGCTGTCGCGTGAATGGTAAGCTCATCGGAGGCGGCATCGTGGTAATCGCGCTCGTCTTCGGCGCGGTGGTCTATTATTCGCAGGAATACGGCTATTACGACGAGATCGCGCCGGGCTCCGACGCGGCGAAAGTCTCGCTGATGGAGCTGGACGGCACGACGCAGGACCAGCTGCAGGCCGAGGGCTACAAGGGGATCGACGCGGACAGCTCGCCCCTGCGCTACCGGGCCTGCTTCGACACCGATCTGTCGATTGCAACGGCGACCGAGACCTATGAGGTCTATGACCGACCGACCCCGCTGATCGGCCCGAAATGGTTCGACTGCTATGATGCGAAAACCATCGGTGCGGACCTTGAGGCAGGCCGCGCGGTGGCCTTCCTGTCGCAACACAATATCCACCCCGGCGTTGACCGCGTCGTGGCTCTTTATCCCGATGGCCGGGCCTATGTCTGGCACCAACTGAACGACGAAGCGGAGAAATGACATGCCCGATCTTCTGATTGAACTGTTCTCCGAAGAAATCCCTGCGCGGATGCAGCCCAAGGCCCGCGAGGATCTGAAGAAACTGATTACCGATGGCGTGGTCGAGGCGGGTCTGACCTATGCCTCCGCCGGCGCTTTCTCGACCCCGCGCCGCCTGACGCTGACCGTCGAGGGGCTGACCGCGAATTCGCCGACGCTCCGCGAAGAGCGCAAGGGCCCGCGCACCGATGCGCCGGAGAAGGCGATCGAGGGCTTCCTGCGCTCGACCGGGCTGAGCATGGATCAGCTCGAGGCGCGCGACGACAAGAAGGGGCAGGTCTATTTCGCGGTGATCGAAAAGCCCGGCCGCCCCGCGACCGAGATCGTGGCCGAGGTGCTGGAGAAAACGATCCGCAACTTCCCCTGGCCGAAATCGATGCGCTGGGGCGAGGGCAGCTTGCGCTGGGTGCGCCCGCTGCATTCGATCCTCGCGATCCTGACCGACGAGGCCAGCGCGACCGTCGTGCCGCTCGACGTGGACGGCATAAAGGCGGGCGACACCACGCGCGGCCACCGCTTCATGGCGCCCGACGTGCTTCAGGTCTCGGGCTACGAGAGCTACGCCAAGCAGTTGAAAACCGCCAAGGTCATGCTCGACCCCAATGAGCGTGCCGAGGCGATCGACCACGATGCCGCGCAGATGGCCTTCGCCAAGGGCTGGGAAGTGGTGCCGGACAAGGGTCTTCTGGCCGAGGTCTCGGGCCTCGTCGAATGGCCCGTCACGCTGATGGGCGAGATCGACGGCGAATTTCTCGACCTGCCGCCCGAGGTGCTGCAGACCTCGATGAAAGAGCATCAGAAATTCTTCTCGGTGAAGAACCCCAAGACCGCCCGGATCGAAGGCTTCGTGACCGTCGCCAACCGCGAGACCGCCGATCACGGCGCGACCATCCTCGCGGGCAACCAGAAGGTACTCTCGGCGCGTCTGTCGGATGCCAAGTTCTTCTGGGAAAACGACCTGCGCACCGTTCAGGCCCACGGGCTCGAAGGGATGGGCGCGGGGCTCGATGCCGTGACCTTCCATAACAAGCTGGGCTCGCAGGGCGACCGCATCCGCCGCATCGAAAGCCTCGCGCGTGAAATCGCGCCTCTGGTCGGCGCGAAGCCCGACCTCACCGCCGAGGCCGCCCGCGTCGCCAAATCCGATCTGCGCTCGGAAATGGTCTATGAATTCCCCGAACTGCAGGGCGTCATGGGTCGCTACTACGCGCAAAAGGCGGGGCTGTCCGACGCCGTCGCCGATGCCTGCCGCGACCACTACGCGCCGCTTGGTCCGTCCGACGATGTGCCGTCCGAGCCCGTCTCGGTCGCCGTTGCGCTCGCCGACAAGATCGACACGCTGACCGGCTTCTGGGCGATCGACGAGAAACCCACGGGGAGCAAAGACCCCTTCGCACTGCGTCGCGCGGCGCTGGGCGTTATTCGGCTGGTGCTGAGCAATGGGCTGCGGCTGTCGCTGCTCGGCGACGCGATTAACGTTTCGAACACGGTTCTAACCACGACCTTGAATCTTTCGTTGACCGATGGGCGCGCTCGACAAGCCGACCTCCTCTCCTTCTTCCACGACCGCCTCAAGGTCCACCTGCGCGATGCGGGTATCCGTCACGACGTGATCGACGCCGTGCTCGCCATGCCGGGCAGCGACGATCTCACCCTCGTGGTGAAGCGGGCCGAGGCGCTGTCGGACTTCTTCAAGACCGACGATGGCGAGAACCTGATCCAGGGCTTCAAGCGCGCGAACAACATTCTCACGCAGGCCGAGGAAAAGGACGGGGTGGAATACAGCTTCGGTGCTGATCCGAAATTCGCGGAAACCGACGAGGAAAAGGCCCTCTTCGCCGCGCTCGACGCCGCCGAAGCCAAGATCGCCCCGGCGATGGCAGACGAAGATTTCGCCGCCGCGATGTCCGCGATGGCCGACCTGCGCGCGCCGATCGACGCCTTCTTCGAAGCGGTGCAGATCAACGCCGACAACCCGATCCTGCGGCGCAACCGTCTCAACCTGCTTTCGCGCATCCGGCAGATCTGTCTCGATGTGGCCGACCTCACCAAGATCGAAGGCTGATCCTTCCTCTTGGTGTAAATATCCCCGCCGGAGGCGCCCCCACGGCGCCTCCTGTCGCAAGGCCGAAACAGGGCGGGCCAGTGACGCCAGGTGTTCTGTCCGAATGTCACACTTGCGAGGGCGGGGAATCAGCCTATCCTGCGTCGAGAGAGAAGGCGCGCTGCAATGCAGAAACCCGTTGAAAACGCTGATTTTGTGACCCTTACGCCCACGGCGTCGGTCGATAAGGCGCGTCACGGCTGGCGTGCGAAATGCCTTCAGCGGCTGATCCGGCTCGACCTTCCCGTCCCGAAAACCGTCGCTCTGCCCGCCGAAACGGTGCGCGCGATCGCGTCGGGACAGGTTTTCGACATGGCCGCGATCGCGGATTGCTTCGGGCCGCAGATGCTGGTCTCGGTGCGGCCGAGCCCGGAAAATCCCGAATGGGGCGGGCCGGGCACGGTGCTCAATGTCGGCATGAATGACGACATGCATGCGGTGCTGTCGAATACCCATGGGAGTGAGGCCGCCGATGCGCTTTATTTGCGCTTCGTTCAGCTTTACTCGATCCATGTCGCGCGGCTCGATCCGGACATGTTTCAGCAGGAGCCAGGGCCGGGTGCACTGGAAGCCGCGCTCGACGCCTATGAAGAGGAAACCGACGAGCGGTTCCCGCAATCGGGCGCCCAGCAGCTGGCCGAGGTGCTGCGCTCCATGGCGCGGGCCTGGGAGGGCACGACGGCGCGGCTGCTGCGTCAGGCCAAAGGCGCGCCGCCCGATGCGGTGCTGGGGCTTCTGGTGCAGGAGATGGCGCTGGGGATCGGGCCGGGCCTGTCGGGCTCGGGCACGATGCAATTCGTCGATAGCGTGACCGGGGCTCCGCAGATCACCGGGCGGTTCCGCGGCCAGAGCCAAGGCCGCACCAGCGCGGTCGAGACGCTTTATCTCACGCGCGATCCGCGCGGGGCCTCGCTCGAAGAGGCGGATGGCCGCGTCTTCGACACGCTGAAGGATTACGGCGCGCGCTGCCGGGTGAAGCTGCGCGAAGAGATGCAGATCGAGTTCACCATCGAAAGCGGCAAGGTCCATGTGATCGACGCGGTGCGGGTGCCGCGCTCGTCGCGGGCTGCCGTGCGCATCGCGGTGGCGCTGGCCAACGACGATGTGATCTCGCGCGAGGATGCGCTGCTCCGGGTCGAGCCGCGCGCGATCACGGAGCTTTTGCACTATCAGGTCGATCCGCGTGCGCCGCGCGACGTGCTGGCGCGCGGGATCGCGGCGTCTCCGGGGGCGGCGACGGGCAAGATCGTGTTCTCTGCGGCGGCCGCGCAGGCCTCTGCGGCGCGGGACGAACCCTGCATCCTCGTGCGTCGCGAAACCTCTCCCGAAGATATCCGCGGGATGCATGCCGCTGTCGCCGTGCTGACCGAACGCGGCGGGATGACTTCCCACGCGGCGGTGATCGCGCGCGGTCTGGGCCTGCCCTGCATCGTCGGCGCCGAGATCGAGATCAACAGCCGCGAGCGTCAGTTCCGCGGTCCCAAGGGACGGCTGTTCCGCGAGGGCGACACGATCACGCTCGACGGGACCAATGGCGAGGTGCTGGTGGGGACGGCAGAGATGCTCGCGCCCGCGCTGGATGACGGGTTCCGCACGCTTCTGAGCTGGGCCGATCTGGTGCGCGATATCGGTATCCGCGCCAATGCCGACACGCCGGAGGATGCACGCACCGCGCTGATGTTCGAGGCGGACGGGATCGGCTTGTGCCGGACCGAGCATATGTTCTTCGACGAAGACCGTCTGACGGTGATGCGCGAGATGATCTTCGCCGATGGACCGGAAGATCGCCGTGCAGCACTCGACCGGCTGCTGCCGATGCAGCGGGACGATTTCGGGGCTCTGTTCGAACTGATGAAGGGGGAGCCGGTCTGCATCCGTCTCTTCGACCCGCCGCTGCACGAATTCCTGCCGCATGACCGCGAGGGGATGCGTGAACTGGCCGAGGCGCTGGACCGTCCGCTGTCCGAGGTCACGCGCCGGGTAGAGGCCCTGTCCGAGTTCAACCCGATGCTGGGGATGCGTGGCGTGCGCTTGGGCGTGACTGTGCCCGAGATCTACGACATGCAGGCCCGCGCGATCTTCGAGGCCACAGTGGAGGCGCTCCGCCGTGGCGCCGAGGTGGTGCCGGAGATCATGATCCCGCTCGTTTCCGCCTCGCGCGAGGTGGAGATCGTGAAAACCCGGGTCGATGCGGTTGCCGCCGCCGTGCGCACCGAGACCAAGGAAGACTTCACCTACCGCCTCGGCGTGATGGTGGAGACGCCCCGTGCGGCCCTGCGCGCCGGTGAGATCGCCGAACACGCGGCCTTCCTGTCCTTCGGGACCAATGACCTTACTCAGATGACCTACGGGCTCTCCCGCGACGATGCGGGCCGCTTCATGTCGACCTATGTGAACCAGCAGGTCTATAGCGAAGACCCGTTCCATATCCTCGACGTCGAAGGGGTAGGGGAGTTGCTGCTGATCGGGGCCGCGCGCGGACGCTCCGCCCGGCCCGATGTCACGATCTCGGTCTGCGGCGAACATGGCGGAAACCCCGAATCAATCGCCTTCTGCCGGGCCGCGGGATTCGATTATGTCTCCTGTTCGCCTTTCCGGGTGCCGGTCGCTCGTCTCGCCGCTGCCCATTTCGCACTCCTTGCGCCGCGCGGTCGATCTTTTCCCTAGAGGTAAGGTCACAGAAGCGAAAATTTGGCCGTTTTTCTCAAATACCATTGGCAAATCTTCGCGCGTCGCGATATGCGATTCGACAGGGACATCGCACGCAAATCACCGTGCATTTTGGCAAGAATCCGCCGTGACTCCGTAGGGGGTCGCGCATTTTTTCGTGAAAACCTAGACATGGATAGCTCGCTCGGGTAAGCGATGCGCCGTCGCGGCTCAATGGGGGGTGCGCGGCGATTGACCTTATCGGAAGAAAACCATGTCACTGCTGAAAAGCTGGACGGGGGGTGCTGCCATCCTCCTCGCCCTCGCCGGAGGCTTGCGTGCCGAAGTCACGGTAAGCCAGTCGAACGACCCCACTGAGGTCGCCGAACAAGGACTGATGTCGGTCCTGTGGACGGAGCGCTCCGCGATGAGCGCGATCGACAAACGACGCGTCACCGCGCTCACCATGGCGCCGGAACGCTCGAAAAAACATGCGACTCTGCCGGAAGTCCTTTCGGCCAAGTGGCTGGCCGCGCAACCCGCTGCCAAGGGTGGCGAGCAGTTCCAATGCCTCTCGCAGGCGCTTTACTTCGAAGCGCGTGGCGAAGGCGTGAAGGGCCAGCAGGCCGTCGCCGAGGTTATCCTGAACCGTGTCGACGATCCGCGCTTCCCGGGCTCGATCTGCGGCGTTGTCCATCAGGGCAATTCGCGCGCCTGCCAGTTCAGCTGGTATTGCGACGGTCGCTCCGACACCGTCCGCAACAAGGGCGCCTACGCCGAAGTCGCGAAAGTCGCCCGGGCGATGATCGATGGCGCGCCGCGCTCGCTGACCGACGGGGCGACCTACTTCCACACGCGCGCCGTGCGCCCGAGCTGGTCGCGCCGCTTCGCGAAAACCGCGTCGATCGGCCATCACATCTTCTACGCCAACCCGGTGCGCACCGCCTCGAACTGAGGCCGCGCTTTCAGGGGCCCGCGTCGCGGGCGGGCGATGAAATGACGGTTGAGGGTGGGCTTCGGTCCGCCCTTTTTCTATGCTCGACATGACTGAAAAATTCCCGAGGCGCGCATGAGTTCCGATATTTCCCTCGCCTTTTCGCATCCCGAAGCGCGGGCGGCGGCCTCTGCGCCGACTGACCCCCGGGATCGCATCTCGCTGCGCGACCATGTGGTGGAGGCCGATATCGGTGCCTTCCAGCAGGAGCGCGGACATACGCAGCGCCTGCAATTCAACGTGGTGGTGGAGGTGCGGCCCACGCCGGAGCCGCTCGAAGACGATGTGGATCGCATTCTCTCCTATGACCGGATCACCGAGGCGATCGCGGCGGAATTGGCGGAAGAGCGGGTGAACCTGCTGGAGACGCTCGCAGCCGGCGTGGCAGAGCGTATCCTCGCCAGCCCGCAGGCGATGCGCGTCTTCGTACGGATCGAAAAGCTCGACCGCGGCCCCGGCGCGCTTGGCGTCGAGATCGTGCGCTCCCGCGCCTCCGTGCCGGTGAAAAGCGTGGACGAGAGTGGGGTGGAGGAAAGCCTGCACCCGGTCGTCGCCTATCTGTCGAACGCGGCCATCGACGCGCCGGACCTCGCGGCGCGGCTAGACGTGCTGCAGGAGACGGGCCATCCCGTGATCCTTGCCGTGGGGCTGCCCGACGGCGCCGTGCCCGAAAGCGGGCAGGGGCCCACGCAGCGCCGCATCGACCTTCTCGCGATCGAGCAGAACGCCTGGCGGCTCGCTGCGCGCGATCCGCGCTGCGTTGTGGTTGCCACCCGCACCGAGATCGACTGGGCGATGCGCCACGGCCAGATGGTCGTCTGGGCGCCCTCCAAGATCGTGCTGGACGCGACCGACGGCCCGAAAAGCCCCGCGCGCGACGCGATGGCGCTGGCGCTGTGGCTGGCCGAGCAGATGGCCGCGACCCGGCTGGAAGTTCACGGGACTGTTTCAGCCCCGGCAGGA
This sequence comes from Thioclava electrotropha, assembly GCF_002085925.2. NCBI lineage: Bacteria > Pseudomonadati > Pseudomonadota > Alphaproteobacteria > Rhodobacterales > Paracoccaceae > Thioclava > Thioclava sediminum. The sequence goes on along the minus strand of NZ_CP053562.1, from coordinate 3,040,647 downwards.
AGCCGCGTGCCGGTCGAGACGCGCCCGCTCTGAACGGCTTGAACTCTCGGGCGCAATCGGGTGAATGGTGCGCATGGAGAAGCTCTATTATCGACCCGTCGCCCGAACCGACTCCGCCCGTCCCGACACGGCCCTGACCCTCGCCGGGGGCTGGTGCTGGTTCGATGAGGTGGAGATTCTGCGCCGCGATGGCGAGCCCGAGATCATCCCCGCAGCCCATCTGCCCGAAGAGGTGATGGAGCGGCTGTGCAATCCGCGCACCCCGGTCGCCGGGATCACGCTCGATGCACCGCGGATCATGGGCATCCTGAATGTCACCCCCGACAGCTTCTCCGATGGCGGGCGCTTCGACGTCGAGGACGCCGCGATCGAGCGCGCCGTTGCGCTGCGCAAGATGGGCGCTGACATTCTCGATATCGGCGGCGAGTCGACCCGTCCCGGCGCCACGGAAGTCGAGGAAGACGAAGAGATCGCCCGCACCGCGCCCGTGATTGCGGCGCTGCGCGATGCCGATTTCGATGCGCCGATCTCCATCGATACCCGCAAGTCGCTGGTCGCCGATCAGGCGCTGGAGGCGGGGGCTGCGATGCTCAACGACGTCTCCGCGATGGAATTCGATCCGGCGATGGTCGAGGTCGCGCAGGTCTCCGGCGCACCGATCTGCCTGATGCATGCGCAGGGGCTGCCCGAGACGATGCAGGACGATCCGCGCTACACGGATGTTCTGCTCGACGTCTACGACTATCTCGAAGACCGCATCGCGCTGGCCGAGGATTACGGCATCGCGCGCGAGGCGATCATCGCCGATCCGGGTATCGGCTTCGGCAAGACCGCGCAGCACAATCTCGCCCTGATCCGCGGTCTCAGCTTGTTTCACGGGCTGGGCTGCCCCGTCCTGCTCGGCGTGTCGCGCAAACGCTTCATCGGGGCCGTGGGCGGCGCCGAGGAGGCCGATAGCCGCGCCCCCGGCACTTTGGCCGTGACGCTCGCCGGGCTCGATCAGGGCATTCAAATTCACCGCGTCCACGATGTGGCCGAGATCGCCCAAGGCATCCGGCTCTGGGACGCGATCAAAAGAGGTTTTGAGGAATGAGCAGGAAGCTTTTTGGCACCGATGGTGTCCGCGGCGAGGCCAATTCCGGCAACATGACCGCCGAGATGGCGCTGAAACTGGGCGCTGCGGCGGGCCGCTATTTCCGGCAGGACGACTCGCGCGGCCACCGCGTGGTGATCGGCAAGGACACGCGGCTCTCGGGCTACATGTTCGAGAACGCGCTGACGGCGGGTCTGACCTCGACGGGGATGAACGTTCTGCTGCTCGGCCCGGTGCCCACGCCCGCCGTGGGCTACCTGACCCGCTCGATGCGCGCGGACATGGGGATCATGATCTCCGCCAGCCACAACCCGGCCAAGGATAACGGGATCAAGTTCTTCGGTCCCGACGGGTTCAAGCTCAGCGACGAGGCCGAGACCGAGATCGAGGCGATGCTCGACACCGATATCCGCCTCGCGCGCCCCGAGAATATTGGCCGCGCCAAGCGGATCGACGACGGTCTGGGGCGCTATGTCGAATATGCCAAGACCACCTTCCCGAAACTGCGCAAGCCCGACCTGAAAGTGGTCGTCGATTGCGCCAATGGGGCGGCCTATCGGGCGGCGCCGGCGGTTCTGTGGGAGCTGGGCTGCGAAGTGATCCCGGTCGGCGTCTCGCCCGACGGGCGCAATATCAACGACGGCTGCGGCTCGACCCATGTCAGCACCTGCGCCGAGGCCGTGGTGGCCCATGGCGCCGATCTCGGGATCTCGCTCGACGGCGACGCGGACCGGGTGATGATCATCGACGAGACCGGCCATGTGGCCGATGGCGATCAGATCATGGCGCTGTTTGCGAAACGCTGGGCCGAGTCCGGTCAACTGTCCGGCGGCGCGCTGGTGGCGACCGTGATGTCTAACCTCGGTCTGGAGCGTTTTCTTGAGGCCGAGGGGCTGCGGCTCGAGCGCACCAAGGTCGGCGACCGCTACGTGGTCGAGCGGATGCGCGAAGGCGGCTTCAATCTGGGCGGCGAGCAATCGGGCCATATCGTTATGACCGATTACGCCACGACCGGCGACGGGCTGATGGCGGGGCTGCAGTTCCTCGCCGCGATGGTCGAGACCGGGCTGCGCGCCTCCGACCTCGTGCGGCAATTCGAGACCGTGCCGCAAATGTTGAAAAATGTAAGGTATCAGGCGGGGCAGGAGCCTCTGAGCGCCGATAATGTTGCAAAAGCGATATTGGACGCGGAGACCCGTCTGAACGGTCAGGGCCGTCTGCTGATCCGCAAATCCGGCACCGAGCCGCTGATCCGCGTGATGGCTGAATGCGAGGATGAGGGTCTGCTGGAAGCGACCGTCGACAGCATCGTCGCCGCCGTCGAGGCCGAAACCGCGTAAGGGGGGCTCTGCCCCTGTCGCCGTAGGGCGACAATCACCTGAGAATGAGGGGGCTCTGCCCCCGGCCTACGGCCGTCCCCGGGATATTTTGAAAGAGCGAAGTAGAGGGGGCCGCGCGCCCCCTTTTTTCTTACCCGCCGAAGAGGTCCAGCCCCAGCCAGATCAGGGCGACCGCTTCGAATACGGTCCAGAGCACGCCGACCCAGCGCCAGAATGTCGGCCCCGCCTCCGCGCGCCATACCGAGCGGACCAGACCGATCAGCACCGCGATCCGGTAAACGCCGGCGGCCACGGCGAAGCTTCCGAAGAACGCGCCAAGATGGCCCGGCGAGATCAGCGCGGTGAACAGCGCCAGGATCACGATCAACGGCACCACCACCAGCGCGGGCCCGTAATTTCCGGCCCAGAACGTATCTCCCGGCGCGAGCCGCCCGGCGAAGAGATCGCCGAACCATCTCGGGGTGAAAAATTTTGCGCGCTCCTCGAAGATCGCTTCGAGTTCCTCGTGGTCGGGTTCGGCCATCTGCTTCCCTTTCAATTCGCGGAACTGTGACAAGAAACCCGTAGCCCCGCAAGGCGACGCGCTGCCGCGGTCAGCGTCTGGAGTGACCAAAACGTGACTGAACTTCAAGGCTTTCCGCGGCTTTGGAGCAATGGAGGGGCGATATTTACCGGAGGTGCGTCATGGACCAATCATCCATTTTTCCCACATCAGATTTCTGGCCGCTCGCGATCGGCTTCCTATCGCTCTCGATCAACTATTTCGTCCAGGGCGGCGCAGCGGTCGCGAACGGCCCGAGCTGGTCCGGCGACCCGCTGGCGCAGGAGCGCACCTTGGGCCTCTGGGGCATCTTCCTTGGCGGGTTCGGCCAACTTCTGACCGGAATCTATCTGATGATCGGCCTGACATGGTTTCCGGTCTTCGCCAATGCCGCGCCGCTCTACATGGCGGCTGTCGCCTTCTCGCTCTACGGCATCCACTGGTTCGTCATCGGTCTGCGTCGCTACACCCATTCCGATCCCGGTCCCGAGGCATGGATGGCGATCCCGCTGTTCGGGTTGAGCGCGATGGGCACGATCTCGTTCTGGGGCAATGGCGACATCCCCGCCGCGATCCTCTTCATCGGCCTGATGCTGATCTACCTCGCCGAATTCGGCGCGCGCTGGACCAATAGCGAGACGGCGGAAAAAGCGGGCGGCGTGTTCCAGCTGCTGACTGGCGTGTGGCTTTTCTACCTCGCCTGGGGCGTGACGATGAACATGGCCAACGGCGCCAGCTACTGGGTGTAACCCCACATATAAAAGAACCCCCGGCGCATAGGCCGGGGGTCCAATCTCGTCGCTGTCGTGCAGATCAGTTGCGCGACTTGTCGACCATCTTGCCCTTGGAGATCCAGGGCATCATGGCGCGCAGCTTCTCGCCGACTTGCTCGATTTCGTGCTCGTCGTTGATGCGACGGGTCGCCTTGAAGAAGGGCTGGCCGACGGCGTTTTCCTGCATGAAGTCACGCACGAATTTGCCGGTCTGGATGTCGGTGAGGACGTCCTTCATGCGCTTCTTGGTTTCCTCGTAGGGGAGGATGCGCGGACCCGAGACATACTCGCCATATTCGGCGGTGTTCGAGATCGAGTAGTTCATGTTCGCGATGCCGCCTTCATAGATCAGGTCGACGATCAGCTTCACTTCGTGCAGGCACTCGAAATAGGCCATTTCCGGCTCGTAACCGGCTTCCACGAGGGTCTCGAAGCCCATGCGGATCAGCTCGACGAGGCCGCCGCAGAGAACCGCTTGCTCGCCGAACAGGTCGGTTTCGCATTCCTGACGGAAGTTGGTCTCGATGATGCCCGAGCGGCCGCCACCGATGGCCGAGCAGTAGCTCAGCGCGATGTCCTGCGCCTTGCCGGTCGCGTCGTTTTCGACCGCGAAGAGGCAGGGCACGCCGCCGCCCTTGGTGTATTCGCCACGCACGGTGTGACCCGGGCCTTTCGGCGCCATCATGATCACGTCGATGCCGGGCTTCGGCTCGATCAGGCCGAAATGCACGTTCAGGCCGTGAGCGAACGCGATCGCCGAGCCGTCTTTCAGGTTGTCATGGACATACTTCTTGTAGGTCTCGGCCTGAAGTTCGTCGGGCATGGTGAACATGATCACGTCGCACCAGGCAGCTGCTTCGGCGATACCCATTACCTGCAGGCCTTCGGCTTCGGCTTTCGCTTTCGAGGGCGAGCCGTCTCGCAGCGCAACGGCCACGTTCTTCGCGCCCGAGTCGCGCAGGTTCAGCGCGTGGGCGTGGCCCTGCGAGCCGTAGCCCAGAATGGCGACTTTCTTGTCCTTGATCAGGTTCACATCGCAATCGCGATCGTAATAGACGCGCATGGCGTTCCTCCTTCTTTTCTGAGGCTGAGAATAGAAGGTTCTGCGCGAATATGCGTTCAGAAGTTGAGTGTATTCGCCAAAGTGGATAAAAGTCATTCGCACTTCGGGATTAAAACGGAAAATTCATGCAGATTGACGATACGGACCGGCGGATATTGCGTCAGATGATGGCGGAGCCGGGTCTTCCCTCGGCCGAACTGGCCGAGCGCGCGGGCGTCACGCCCGCGACCTGTTGGCGCCGGATCGAGAAGTTGCGCGAAGGCGGGGTGATCCGCGGGGAAGAGGCGCTGATCGACTGGCACGCGCTCGGCTGGGCGGTCGAGGTGTCTCTGCGCTTTACCTTGGATAAGACCAATCCGCGCGCCTTCGACGAGTTCACCGCCGCCGCGCGCGAGGTTCCGGAAGTCATTGAAATCCAAAGCTTCCTCGGCTCCACGGATATGCGCCTGCAGGTCATCGCCCGCGACATGGCGCATTATCAGGAGATCTACCGCAACCGCATTCTGACCCTGCCGCATATCGCCGAGCTCGATGCTCTGATGCTGATCTCGACGATCAAATCCAGTGCGGAGCTGCCGATATGAGTCTCGATCTCGACGATTTCGACCGCCAGCTGCTGCGGGCGCTGAGCCGCGATTCCACGCAGAGCGCGGGCGCGTTGGGGCGCAAGCTCGGGCTCTCTCAGCCCGCGACATGGCGCCGAATCCGTCGGATGCAGGAGGCGGGCGTGATTGCGGGGCGCCGCGTGATCGTCGATCCCGAGGCGCTCGGTTTCGGCGTGACGGTCTTTCTGGGCGTGAAGCTCGCCGCGAAAGGCCGCGTCAGCCTTGAGGATTTCGAACGCGCGGTGACCGCGATCCCGGAGGTGCAGCTCGTGCAGCACGTCCTCGGGCTCTTCGATTACCGGCTGCGCGTCACTGCGCGCGATCTGCCCGATTTCGAACGGGTTTTGCGGCGTCGGATCATGACCTTGCCCGGGGTCGGGCAGGTCGAGGCGAATGTGCTGCTCAACGAAGAACGCCGCCCCGGCCCCTTCGGCTGATTCATTACAGTTGAAAAATTGGGCAAACTGCGCGTGAAATGGGCGCAGCTGCCGTTGTGCCTTGGTCAAAGCCAAATCTGCGCGAGCAAGGCATGGACCGCTCCGTTGGTGCGGTTTTGGATCGGGAGGGAGGGACCCATGTTCGACGCGAAAATACAGACTACGGCTGCAGTCGAGATGCAGCGTTCGCGCGGCGTGGCGCGGGCCGCCTTTTCCGGTGCGCGGCTGACCGGCCTCCATCAAAGCGGGTCCGCGAAAGCCATTCTGCCGCGCGTTCCGGGCGCGGCAGAAGTGGTTTTTCTGAATACTTCCGGTGGCTTGGCCTCTGGGGACCGGCTTTCCTACAAGACCGATCTGGAAAATGGCGCGAAGCTCGTGGCGACGACCCAAGCCGCCGAGCGCGCCTATCGCGCCGACGGTGATCAGGCGCAGGTCGAGGTGCATCACAACGTAGGGACCGGGTGCCATCTCGATTGGCTGCCGCAGGAGACGATCCTGTTCGATCGCTCGAAACTTGCGCGCGACACGACGATCTCGCTGGCCGCCGATGCGTCCTGCCTGATGCTCGAGGCGGTGGTTCTGGGCCGGATCGCAATGGGCGAGCGGGTGCAGGACTTGCAGTTTTTCGACATGCGCCGGATCGATCGCGCCGGAAAGCCTGTGTTTTTTGAACCCTTCTTGCTGAATTCCAACATTTTGGCCAAGGGCGCGCGCAGTGCGGTTCTAGGCGAGGCGCGCGCTTTCGCGACGCTCGTCCTGTGCCAGCAAGGTGCGGAAGACGCGGTGGAGCCTCTGCGCGCGGTGCTCGATGAGCCGGGCGTCGAAGGCGCGGCTTCGGGCTTCGACGGGAAATGCGTCATTCGCCTTCTCGCGCGGGACGGCTGGCCGATGCGGCGACAAATTATACGACTTTTCAATGCGTTGCGACGCGGTGAAGCGGCGCCGCGCGTGTGGCAGATCTGAGGGAATACGATGAACCTGACACCGAGGGAAAAGGACAAGCTGCTGATCAGCGTTGCTGCGATGGTCGCGCGCAATCGGCTGGAACGCGGCGTGAAGCTCAATCACCCGGAAGCCATTGCAATCATTTCGGATTTCGTCGTCGAGGGGGCCCGTGAGGGGCGCTCTGTCGCCGATCTGATGGAGGCGGGGGCAGGGGTGATCTCGGCCGATCAATGCATGGAGGGCATCCCCGAGATGATCCATTCCATTCAGGTTGAAGCGACCTTCCCGGACGGCACGAAGCTCGTCACCGTCCACCATCCGATCCGCTGAGATAAGTTCAGCTTATACAGACCGACCCGAAATAAGTTTTTCTAATGAAAGGCCGTCCGATGAAACTTCTAGCTGCTCTCGCCGTCCTCGCGCCCACTGCCGCGCTGGCCCATCCCGGCCACAGCGCGGGGAGCACATGGTTCTTCCACGACGGTCCGCTGATCGGGCTGCTTGCGCTCGCAGCGGTCGCCTATGTCGGGCCGGAACTGGCGCGCGCGCTGCGTCGCAACAAGGAGTGAGCCGATGATCCCCGGAGAAATCCTGCCCGCGGCGGGCGAGATCACGCTGAATGAGGGCTGCGAGGCGATCACGCTGATGGTCGCCAATACCGGCGACCGCCCGGTGCAGGTCGGCTCGCATTACCATTTCGCGGAGACCAATCCGGGGTTGGAGTTCGACCGGGACGCCGCGCGCGGCTACCGTCTGGACATCGCGGCCGGAACGGCGGTGCGGTTCGAGCCGGGCCAGAGCCGCGAAGTGCGGCTGGTGCCTTATCGCGGCTCGCGTGAAGTCTATGGATTCAATCAGAAAGTTATGGGGGCGCTCTGATGCCGGCCACGATCTCGCGTAGCACCTATGCCGATATGTTCGGTCCCACCACCGGCGACCGGGTGCGGCTCGCCGATACCGATTTGATCATCGAGGTCGAGCGCGACCTGACCACCTATGGCGAGGAGGTCAAGTTCGGCGGCGGCAAGGTGATCCGCGACGGCATGGGGCAGAGCCAGATTTCCCGCGCGGGCGGCGCGGTCGATACGGTCCTCACAAATGCGCTGATCGTGGACCACTCGGGCATCTACAAGGCGGATGTCGGCCTGAAAGGCGGGCAGATCGTGGCGATCGGCAAGGCGGGCAATCCCGACACGCAGCCGAATGTAGACATCATCATTGGGCCGGGGACGGAAGTTATTGCCGCGGAAGGGAAAATCCTGACCGCTGGCGGGTTCGACGCGCATATCCATTTCATCTGCCCGCAGCAGATCGAGGATGCGCTGGCGTCGGGGATGACGACGATGCTGGGCGGCGGCACGGGCCCCGCGCATGGCACGCTGGCCACGACCTGCACGCCGGGGCCTTGGCACATCGCGCGGATGCTGCAGAGCTTCGACGCGCTGCCGGTCAACCTCGCGCTGTCGGGCAAGGGCAATGCCTCGCGCCCCGAGGCGCTGGTCGAGATGGTCGAGGGCGGCGCCTGCGCGCTGAAACTGCACGAGGATTGGGGCACGACGCCGGGCGCGATCGATTGCTGCCTGTCGGTGGCCGACGACATGGACGTGCAGGTGATGATCCACACCGACACGCTCAACGAGAGCGGCTTCGTCGAGAATACGCTCGCCGCGATCAAGGGACGTACGATCCACGCCTTCCACACCGAAGGCGCGGGGGGCGGCCACGCGCCGGACATCCTGAAGGTGGTGAGTGCGCCGAATGTGATCCCGTCTTCGACCAACCCGACGCGGCCCTATACCGGCAACACGATCGAAGAGCATCTCGATATGCTGATGGTGTGCCATCACCTCGACAATAAGGTGCCCGAGGATGTGGCCTTCGCCGAAAGCCGCATCCGGAAAGAGACGATTGCGGCCGAGGATATCCTGCATGACATGGGCGCGATGTCGATCATCAGCTCGGACAGTCAGGCGATGGGGCGCGTGGGCGAGGTGATCATTCGCTGCTGGCAGACGGCGGACAAGATGCGCAAACAGCGCGGGCGGTTGCCGGAAGAGCAGGGCGACAATGACAACGTGCGGGTGAAGCGGTTCATCGCGAAGTACACGATCAATCCGGCGATCACCCACGGGATGAGCCAGCATATCGGCTCTATCGAGGTGGGGAAGCGTGCCGATCTGGTGCTGTGGAACCCGGCCTTCTTCGGCGCGAAGCCCGAGATGGTGCTGATCGGGGGCTCGATTGTCTCGGCGCAGATGGGCGATCCGAACGGCTCGATCCCGGCACAGCCTTTCTATACGCGCAATATGTTCGGGGCGCTGGGTGGCGCGCGGCACGCGAGTTCCGTCACCTTCGTCAGTCAGGCGGCGCAGGCCAACGGGCTGGCGGCGAGCCTTGGTCTGCAAAAGCAGACGCTTGCCGTCGAGGGTACGCGCGGCATCGGCAAGGCGCAGATGATCCACAATGCGGCGACGCCCGAGATCGACGTGCATCCCGAGACCTATGAGGTGCGCGCGGATGGCGAATTGCTGACCTGCGCGCCCGCGGAGGTTCTGCCGCTGGCACAGCGTTACTTCCTCTTCTGAGGATGGCGTCAGCCGCCGGATACGAGGCGCAGCCCGACGTTGACGGGTCTGTCCCGGACGAGTTCGGGCAGGCGGTTCCGCGTCGGATCATGCGGTCGGGTCTGCAGCGTGCGGGTCACTTTCTCGCGCTGAAAGGCCGGGTCGGAGCGGATTTCGGGCGGCAGCAGGCGCGGCTCCAGCACCTGGCGGCGGCTGGTGACGATCTCCACCTTCGTCCAGCGGCCGAGACAGGGCATGTCTGGCTGGGTAAGATAGGCCTCGCGCAGCTCTGCCTCGCGGCGTTTGAGTTGTGCGATCTGCGCGCGGATCTGGGCCAGCTCGTCCGCGGGAGTGCGCGGTTCGAAGCAATGGTGGAACATTGAAAGACTCCTTTGCTGCAGAGCAGTCTGCGGTCGGAGGTTTGAGAAAGCGTTAAGGGGAGCCGAGAGAATGAGCGATTATCCCAAGGCCGAGAAATTCGCGCCGAAAGGTGCCTGGCAGGCGGCGGTCGATTATGTGGCGCTGGATTACGAGGGGCGTTTCCTGCGCCGCAAACGGCTGGTTGCGGGCTCGGGCGCGGGGTTTCTGGTGGATCTGCCGGAGGTGACGAACCTCACGGGCGGCGAAGCCTTCGTGCTGGAGGACGGGCGGTTCATCGAGGTGCGTCCGGCGCTGGAGCCGGTGCTGGTGGTGACGGGCGATCTGACGCGGCTGGCCTGGCATATCGGCAACCGTCACACGCCGTGCCAGATCGAGGCGGAGCGGCTGGTGATCCGGGCCGATCATGTGCTGGAAGCGATGCTGAAGCAGTTGGGCGCGGAGGTCGCGCCCGCGGTCGAGACCTTCCAGCCCGAGGGCGGCGCCTACGGGATGGGGCGCACGATGGGGCATGAGCACGGGCATTCGCATCACCATGGGCATTCCCATTCGCACAGCCACGACCATCATCACGACCATGCCTGATCCGACCGCGTCCCTCTCGCTGATGCAATGGCTCTCCCCGGCCTTTCCGACCGGGGCGTTCGCCTATTCTCACGGGCTTGAGCAGGCGGTGGCGGCGGGTGAGATCGGGGGTGCGGCGGGGTTCGCCATTTGGCTGGGGATGTGCTGGAGCATGGCGCGGGCTGGTCGGATGCGGTGCTGCTGGCCTGCGGGCTGCGCGGTGGCGATCTCGACGAGCTGGATGCGTTGGGGCGCGCGATGGCGGGTTCGGCCGAGCGGCTGCGCGAGACGGCGGAGCAGGGGGCGGCCTTCACGCTGGCGCAGGTGGGGTTGCGGGGCGTCGAGCTGCCGCCGCGGATCTTGCCGGTCGCACTGGCCGAGGCGGCGCGCGACCTGGACCTGCCGGCCGCGCAGGTTATTTCACTTTTCCAGCATTCGTTTGCGTCGAACCTCGTCTCTGCGGCGATTCGGCTTGTTCCTTTGGGACAAATCGCCGGACAAACGGTCCTGAGCGACCTGCACGGAAAAATCGCCGAGATCGCGGCACGCGCGGCGCAGGCGGAACTGACGGACCTGAGCTTCAGCGCCTTTCGCGCCGAGGTCTCGGCCATGAAACACGAGACGCTCGATGTGCGTCTCTTCAAGACTTGAGGTGAGGATATGGGCAACGGACCTTTGCGCGTGGGAATCGGCGGACCGGTGGGCGTGGGCAAGACCACGCTGACCGAGCAGCTGGCGCGGGCCTTGGCGTCGCGCGTGTCGATGGCGGTGGTGACGAACGACATCTATACGCGCGAGGATGCCGAGGCGCTGATGCGCGCGCAGGTGTTGCCGGGCGAACGGATCCGCGGCGTCGAGACGGGCGGGTGCCCGCATACGGCGATCCGCGAGGATGCGTCGATCAACCTTGCGGCCATTGCGGACCTGACGACGCAAATCCCCGATCTGGAACTGGTGCTGATCGAGAGCGGCGGCGACAATCTGGCCGCGACCTTCTCGCCCGAGCTGGCCGATCTGACGATCTATGTGATCGACACGGCGGCGGGGCAGGACATCCCGCGCAAGCGGGGGCCGGGGCTGACCAAGTCCGACCTTCTCGTGGTGAACAAAGTGGACCTCGCGCCGCATGTTGGCGTCGATTTGGCGCAGCTGGAGGCGGATACGCAAACCGCGCGTGGGTCGAAACCCTATGTCATGGCGCGGCTGCGCCAAGGTGCGGGCATCGAGGAGATCGTCGCATTTCTCGAGCGCGAGGGTGGTTTGGCGCTGAAATCGATTCCAGCCTGATAACGAAATAGTTGCCCATTTATTGGGCGAAAACTCACAATTTGTGCGAAAACTTCGGCAGACCCGCCCATTCGGCGGGTTTTTTGCTGCGTGGTGCCGGAATTTTTTGCCGCATCGCAGCGCGAGGGATTGGATGTCGGAGGCGCTCGGCTGTGCGCCCTTGGTCGGAGGGATGGCCTCGACCGTTACCAATAGTGGAGGTTCGGCACCTGCAGAATGAGCCCATCAAGGGCCGCGCAGGGTCGACGCTAACGAGGGAAATGAAATGATCAATCGGCGTAAACTCATGATGTCTGCGGCTCTGGCCGGGGCCATGTCGATGAGCGGGGGCATTGCCTTCGCGCAGGAGGACGACAAGATCAAAGTTGGCGTTCTGCACTCGCTGTCGGGCACGATGGCGATCTCGGAAACCACGCTGAAGGACACGGTCCTGATGCTGGTCGAAGAGCAGAACAAGAAGGGCGGTATCAACGGCAAGATGCTCGAGGCGGTCGTGGTCGACCCGGCCTCCGACTGGCCGCTGTTTGCCGAAAAGGCGCGCGAGCTGATCACCGTGGACAAGGTCGACGTGATCTTCGGTTGCTGGACCTCGGTGTCGCGCAAATCGGTTCTGCCGGTTCTTGAGGAACTCAACGGTCTGCTGTTCTACCCGGTGCAATACGAGGGCGAGGAAAGCTCGCGCAACGTGTTCTACACCGGTGCGGCCCCGAACCAGCAGGCGATCCCGGCGGTCGACTACTTCCTCGAAGAGCTTGGCGTCGAGAAATTCGCGCTGCTGGGCACCGACTATGTCTACCCGCGCACCACGAACAACATTCTCGAAGCCTATCTGCAGGACAAAGGCATCGCGAAGGAAGATATCTTCGTGAACTACACCCCCTTCGGTCAGTCGGACTGGTCGAAGATCGTCTCCGACGTGAAGGCGCTGGGCGCGGACGGCAAGAAGGTCGGCGTGATCTCGACGATCAACGGCGACGCGAATATCGGCTTCTACAAGGAGCTGGCGGCGTCGGGCATCACCGCCGAGGACATCCCCGTCGTGGCCTTCTCGGTCGGCGAAGAGGAACTGTCCGGTCTGGGTGAGGCGGATCTCAAGAACCTTGTCGGTCAGCTGGCCGCGTGGAACTACTTCGAGAGCGCCGACACGCCCGAGAACGCGGCCTTCATCAAGCAGTGGCACGCCTTCACCGGCGACGACAGCCGCGTGACCAACGACCCGATGGAAGCCACCTATATCGGCTTCAACATGTGGGTGCAGGCGGTCGAGCAGGTCGGCTCCACCAATGTCGACGAAGTCATCGCCGCGATGCCGGGGCAGGAATTCCCGAACCTCACCGGCTCCACCGCGAAGATGCTGCCGAACCACCACCTGACCAAGCCGGTCCTCATCGGCGAGATCATGGAAGACGGTCAGTTCGACATCATCTCGCAGACCGACCCCGTGCCGGGCGACGCCTGGACCGACTTCCTGCCGGAATCGGCGGTGCTCAAGTCGGATTGGCAGGGTCTCGATTGCGGCATGTACAACACCGAGACCGAAACCTGCGTTCAGAAGAAATCGAACTACTGATCGTGTCTTGGCCGGGAGGGGTGCGCCTCTCCCGGCCGTTTCATCCTAAGGGGACGGGATGCGCAAGTTTTTGATCGCGCTCGGGATTGTTCTGGCATTGGCTCTGCCGGGGCTGGCGCAGGATGCGGGCGACGCGCCGCAGGCGGAGGCCACGCAAAGCGAAGCCACGGGGCTGCGCGCCGTCCTTCAGGACTATGCCAAGCAGATCGCCAAGCCGTCGCGCCGCACCATCGGCCCGGTCATCGAGGCGGTCGCCGGTTCGGGCGAGGGGGCCTCGCGCTTCCTGCAGGCCTGGTCCGACAAGCGCGTGGGGCTGCGCGAAAGCGACGGCGCCTTCTTCATCGTGAAGAAATCCGGCAGCGACTATGAGTTGAGCGATCCGGTCACCGGAGAGCCCGCCGGCACCGCGCCGAAATCCGACATCAAGGAAGTGAAGCCGAATTCCGGCGTGCGGGCCGAGATTGGCGTGGCGCTGGTGCGGTTTCTGCTGAGCGACCCCGATCCGAAGAAACGCCGCGAGGCGCTGACCGCGATCGACCGCAATGGCGAGGCCTCGCATCTGGAGCCTCTGCGCGCGTCGATCCCCGACGAGCCCGATCCCGCGATCAAGGCGCAGAAACAGCGACTGGAACGCCTGCTGACGATCCGCTTCGGCAAGGATGCCGAGGAGCGCGTCGCGGCGATCGACAGTTTCGGGGCCGATCTGGGGCTGGATTTCCGGGCGACGCTGAACCCGCTGGTGGCGACGACCCGCAAGGTGTTCGAGGGCGCGCCCGAGGGCAATGTCGCGGAGACGCTCAAGCCGGGCCGCGATATCCCCGAAGATGAGGCCTATGCGATGCTGGTCTCGGCCAATATGGCGCCCGCGCGGATTTCGGCATCCGAGATGCAGCAGGCATTGGCTGCGCATGTCGAGAACGGTCAGGTGGGCGGGCTGCCTCTGGCCGCGATGTCCGATCCGGTCAAGCGCGAGGAGGCCTATGCGACGCTGGCCGCTGCCGGCGAGGTGCCAACACGTCTGACCGATGCAGAGGCTGAGAAACTCGTCGCCGATCACCAATACGCCGATATCTATGCCGAGCCCGACCCGGAGGTGACCACCGCCGCCGAGGCTGCGCTGACCCGGGTGAGCCGCACGGTGGCGGGGATGCAGACGGTCGATCTCGGCCTCGATGCGCTCTCGCTCGCCTCGATCTATTTTCTCGCCGCGATCGGTCTTGCGATCACCTTCGGGGTCATGGGCGTGATCAACATGGCCCATGGCGAGTTCATCACGATGGGCGCGTATACGGGCTATGTCGTGCAGCTCTTCGTGCCCGATTACACGCTGTCGATCCTGATCGCGCTTCCTCTGGCCTTTGCGATCACCTTCGGCGCGGGCGTCGCGATGGAGCGGTTGGTGATCCGGTACCTTTACAAACGTCCGCTGGAGACGTTGCTCGCGACCTTCGGTATCTCGATCGCGCTGCAACAGCTGTTCAAGAATATCTTCGGCACGCAGGCGCGTCCGCTGACCTCGCCGCCGTGGCTGGAGGGGGCGTGGACGCTCAATGACGTGGTGTCGATCAGCTATATCCGCATCGCGATCTTCGTCTTGGCGCTGGTGTTCCTCGCCCTCTACCTCTGGGTGATGCGCAAGACCCGCCTCGGGCTCGAGGTCCGCGCGGTCACGCAGAACCCGTCGATGGCGGCGTCTATGGGCATCAACCCGGATCGCATCAACATGCTCGCCTTCGGGTTCGGCTCGGGTATCGCCGGGATCGCGGGCGTCGCCATCGGACTTTTCGCGAAAGTCACCTCCGAGATGGGGCAGGACTATATCGTGCAGAGCTTCATGACGGTCGTGGTGGGCGGCGTCGGTTCGATCTTCGGCACGCTGGCGGGCGCCACGCTGATCGGCGTGCTGCAAAAGGGGATCGAATGGCTGAACCCGTCGAACACGCTCGCGGCGCAGACCTACATGATCCTCTTCATTATCATCTTCATCCAGTTCCGCCCGCGCGGCATCATCGCGCTCAAGGGCCGGGCCGCGGGGGATTGAACATGAGACAGACCGCTTTCCCTTCCAATTGCCTGAAATATCCCGGGGGGTCTGGGGGGCTGGCCCCCCAGCTTCGGCGCGAGGTGCAGATATGAAATCCGGATTTCTCGCCAAGAACCCCTCCGTCTTGTGGTTCCTTCTGGTCCTTGCGGTCTTCACGCTGGGCGTCACCTTCCTCTCCCATGCCTACGGGCCGGGGGCGATCTCGACCTCGATGGTCAAGACGCTGGGCAAGACGCTGTGCCTGTGCCTGATCGCCATCGCGATGGATCTGGTCTGGGGCTATACGGGCATTCTCTCGCTCGGCCATTTCGCCTTCTTCGGGCTGGGCGGCTACATGATCGGCATGTGGCTCATGTATGAGCGCACCCGCGACATCGTGCTGAAATCTGCAGGCGAGTTCCCGATGACCCCGCAGGAGGTCAATGACGCCATCGGCACGCAGATTTTCGGCGTGGTCGGCGGGTCCGATTTGCCCGCGATCTGGACCTTCGCGGGCAATCTGCCGATGCAACTGCTGTTCGTGGTGCTGGTGCCGGGACTGCTGGCGCTGATCTTCGGCTGGCTCGCGTTTCGCTCGCGCGTGACGGGCGTGTATCTGTCGATCCTGACGCAGGCGATGACGCTGGCGCTGTCGCTCTACCTGTTCCAGAACGAGAGCGGGCTGCGCGGCAATAACGGTCTTTCGGGCCTGCAGAATATTCCGGGCGTAAGCGCCGGGCAGGATCATCTGTCGATCTGGTTCCTCTGGGCCTCGGCTCTGGCGCTGGGTCTGGGCTATATCGCCGCGTCGCTGATCGTCTCGGGCAAGTTCGGCTCGGTTATTCGCGGCATTCGCGACGACGAGGCGCGGGTGCGCTTCCTTGGCTACTCGGTCGAGGGTTACAAGTTGTTCGTCTTCACTCTGACGGCGGTGATCGCGGCCATTGCGGGGGCGCTTTATTATCCGCAGGCGGGGATCATCAACCCGGGCGAGATGGCGCCCATCGCGTCGATCTACCTCGCGGTCTGGGTCGCGATCGGTGGGCGCGGGCGGCTCTATGGCGCGGTGATGGGGGCGGCCTTCGTCTCCATCGTCTCGAGCTGGTTTACCGGCGGCCGCGTGCCCGATCTGCCGCTGGGTTTCTACACGATCGACTGGGTCGATTGGTGGCAGGTGCTGCTGGGGCTCGCCTTCGTGCTGGTGACCTTGTTCGCGCCGAAGGGACTGTCGGGGCTGATCGACCTGTTCGAGGGCATTCGCCGCCCGAACCGCCATGGCGCGCCGCTCGGGCCGGATAAGGGCTCCTTCCGGGAAGAGGAGGCGCAGGAATGAATGTCGCGATCAAACCGGGGGCAGGGGCGCAGACCCTGCTGGAGGTCTCGGGCATCTCCGTCAGCTTCGACGGGTTCAAGGCGATCAACAATCTCAGCTTCAATATCGGCCCGACCGAGCTGCGCGCCGTGATCGGGCCGAACGGGGCGGGCAAGACGACCTTCATGGATATCGTGACCGGCAAGACCCGGCCCGATGAGGGCTCAGTGCTGTGGGGGGAAAGCTCGACCAACCTGCTGCGGCTCAACGAGGCGAAGATCGCGCGGATCGGGATCGGGCGGAAATTCCAGAAGCCCACCGTGTTCGAGGATCAGACCGTCACCGAGAACTTGATGATGGCGCTGAAGGCCAATCGCAGCCCCTTCGCGGTGCTGGGCTGGAAAGCCGGCGATGCGGATCGCGCGCGGGTCGAAGAGATCGCAGCGCAGGTGGGCCTCGCCGATCAACTGCCGCGCAAATCGGGCGAGCTGAGCCACGGGCAGAAGCAATGGCTCGAGATCGGGATGCTCTTGGCGCAGGAGCCGAAGCTGCTGCTGGTCGATGAACCCGCCGCGGGGATGACCTTGGCAGAGCGCGAGCAAACGACTGCGCTGCTGGTCGATCTGGCGCGCGATCATGCCGTGGTCGTGGTCGAGCACGATATGGAATTCGTGCGCCGTCTGAACTGCAAGGTGACGGTGCTGCATGAGGGGTCGGTTCTGGCGGAAGGCTCGCTTGACCATGTGACCGCCGACAAACGCGTGATCGAGGTGTATCTTGGCCGCTGATCTGACAAAACCCGCGATGCTGAAGACCGAGGGGCTGACGCTCCATTACGGGGGCAGCCAGATTCTGCACGGAATCGACATGGTGGCCCGCGCGGGCGAGGTGACCTGCATCATGGGCACCAACGGGGTGGGCAAGACCTCGCTGTTGAAGGCGATCTCGGGGACGCATCTGCGCTCGGGCGGGTCTGTCACGCTCGATGGTGCCGAGATGGGCCGCGTGCCGCCGCAGGCGATGGCGAAGGCGGGGCTGGGCTATGTGCCGCAGGGCCGAATGATCTTCCCGCTGCTGACGGTGCGCGAGAACATGGAGACGGCTTTCGCCTGCCTGCCGAAATCCGAGCATGTCATTCCGGATGAGATCTACGAGCTCTTCCCGATCCTGAAGGACTTCCTCAATCGCCGGGGCGGGGACCTCTCGGGCGGGCAGCAGCAGCAATTGGCGATTGCCCGCGCTATGCTGATGAAGCCGAAGCTGCTGCTCCTGGATGAGCCCACCGAGGGCATCCAGCCCAACATCATCCAGCAGATCGGGCGGGTGATCTCCTACCTGCGCGAGAAGGGCGATATGGCGATCGTGCTGGTCGAGCAGTATTTCGACTTCGCGCATGATCTGGGCGATAGCTTCTACGTGCTCAAGCGCGGCGCGGTCGCGATGGAGGGACGAAAGAGATCCTGACGCGTGAGGCATTGCGCGAGGTTGTGAGCGTCTGAGGCAGACGGCGCAGCCCGCTCCGCGCCTTCGCGAGGTTCGTGCCTCATCGCTATCCGTTGCCTGAACACGGCTGCGAGACCCTGTCTTTTATCTAATTGCCCGACTCGCCCCTTTAGGCGCATCCTTTCCGCAAGGTCAGGTCTGTTTGGACGTAAGGCCGGACCTCAGGGAGAGACGCGCCGGGAGGGGCGCGTCTGTTAGGGAGGGGGAAACCCATGAAACGCGTTCTTATTCTGGCCGCGCTTGGCGCGCTGGCCAGCTCTTCGGCTGTTGTTGCTCAGGAGGTTTCGGTGGAGCGGGGCAAACTGGTCTCGATCATCTCGGGATGCCACGACTGCCACACGGCCGGTTACAACGAGTCCGGCGGCAAGATCGACCCGGAAGCGGCGCTCAAAGGCGTACCGCTTGGCTGGCAGGGGCCGTGGGGGACGACCTACGCGGTCAATTTGCGCCTCGAGATCAAGGACATGGACGAGGACGGTTTCGTGGAATACGCGAAGACCTTCGACGCCAAGCCGCCGATGCCGTTCTACAACGTGCATGCAATGCCCGAGAGCGATCTGCGCTCGCTTTACCAGTACATCAAATCGCTCGGGGAACCGGGGGAGCCGATGCCCGAGGCCTTGCCGCCGGGGGAGGCCCCGACGACGCCCTATATCGTGATGGCGCCGCCGATGATGCCGAACTAGGGCGGAGCGGTTTGCACAATCGGCCCGAATGATCGGCATCAATTCCGAGATCCGCACGCAGCTGCTATCCTGTCTGGAGAGGAGGCGTGATGATCCGAGCCATCGTCATAGGGCTTGCACTGTTATGTCCGGCAGCGGTCGGGGCCTGTCCCGCGCCGCTGCCTATGTCTGTGCCCGATGCGGTGACGGAAGCGCTCGCCGCGTGGATCGAGGCGCATAGCGACTACACGGTGCCGGAGGGCGCGCCTGCGATCTTCATGTGCCAAAGCGGGGAGGTCATCACCTATGAGGGGCACGACCTTCTGGTCGATTCCGATCTGCGCGCGGCCTATGATCTGGTGGAGGATCGAATCTTCCTCGTCGGGCCGTGGTCCGAAGACGATCCGATGCAGCTTTCCTCGCTCCTGCATGAGTTGATCCACCGCGCTCAGTTTCATGCGCGCGACTGGCCCTGTCCGGCGGCGGCCGAGCCGGAGGCCTACCGTTTGCAGGAGGCGTGGCTGGCCGAGCGGGGAATCGATCCGGGCTTTGAATGGGTCGAGATTTACCTGCATGCGCGCTGTCCCTCGGACCGTCATCCGTAGAACGCGCATCGCGAGATCGCAAAAGGTTCCCAAGATTACATTCCTGTAAGCGGATTGTTGCCAACCCGCTGATGCGCGGCGAAATTCTCCTTCGGTGAAGAGGGTATTCGAGGCTATGGAGGAGGTAACGAAGACGCAACAATTCGACATCGACAGTGATCGCCCATGCTCTCTATCTCTGACCTTGCGGGCCGCGCGGCCCCCCTCTCGCTTGTTTTGATCGCGGCGCTGACCGTCTCGGCCTGTACCCCGACCACCGGCGACCGGATGGGCTTTGCCAGCGCGCGGGATCAGGCGGGTGCGGTCAATCTCGAACGTCGCGCCTATGCGGTCGAAGTGGCCAAGCAGATGCGCGCCAAGCGCCAGCGTGTCTGGTGTGTGCCGTTTGCGCGCAACGCCTCGGGGATCGACATTCGCGGCAATGCCAAGACGTGGTGGTCGCAGGCCAAGGGGCTCTATGCGCGCGGTCATCAGCCGAAGGTCGGTGCGGTGATGGCGTTCTCGGCGACCGGTCGCAATCCGCTGGGTCATATCGCGGTGGTGTCGGGCGTCGACTCGCCGCGTCAGATTCGCGTCGATCACGCGAATTGGGAGCGTAACAAGGTGTCGCTCGACATGGTCGTGGTGGATGTCTCCGAGAAGAATGACTGGAGCCGCGTGCGCGTCATGAGCAATCCCGGCGCGCTGGGCCGCGTCTATCCGATCACCGGGTTCATCTCGAAAGGCTGAGGCCGGAGCGGGCTGAAACGAGGGCTCAGCCCTCGCTGGTCAGCCGCTCGGCCTTCTTGCGCACCAGCACGCTGCGCAGGTCGTGCATCGTCAGCAACAGCGTATCCGTGATCTCTTCGAGCTGCGCGTCGGTCGCCTTCGACTGCGCCCATTGCGCGACGAGATTGAGGTGATCGACCGCGCGCAGAATGTCGTCGACATCGCGCTGGGCGAGCACCTCGCGGCGATGCGCCATCCACGCCTCGATCTCGGCGCGGTCTTCCTCGGTCAGAACCCTGTCGCCCTGCGGTTTGATCTCGCCGTTGCGGATGTTGATATTGGCGATCGGGTCCATCTCGATCCGGCGCTGACGGTTCTCGGTATCGATGCGAAACACCGTCGCGCCGTTTTCCTTCACCCGGAAATAATACTCGGGCAAGTCAGTCATTCGCCAGTCTCCCTCGGCCGTTCCGCCTTATGACAGCCCTTCGCAGAAGGCCTTGATCCGGGCGCAGGCCTCGTTCAGGGCCGCGTCCGATGTAGCGTAGCTGATGCGGAAATTCGGTGAAAGCCCGAAGGCCGCGCCGAAGACCACGGCGACGTTGTTTTCCTCCAGCAGCGCATTGGCGAAATCTTCGTCGCTCTCGATCTTGCGCCCGCCAGCGGAGGTCTTTCCGATGCAGTCCTTGATCGAGGGGTAGACGTAGAACGCGCCCTCGGGCGTCGGGCAGGAGAGGCCGGGGCAGGCGTTGAGCCCGGCCACCACCAGATCGCGCCGCCGCTTGAAGGCGGTGCGGAAGGTGTCGATGAAATCCTGCGGGCCGTTCAGCGCCTCGACGGCGGCCCATTGCGAGATCGAGCAGGGGTTCGAAGTGGACTGGCTCTGCACCTTGCGCATCGCCGCGATCAGCTCTTTCGGGCCGGCCGCATAGCCGATCCGCCAGCCGGTCATCGCATAGGCCTTGGAGACGCCGTTGACCGTCAGCGTGCGATCATAGAGCGCGGGCTCGACCTGCGCGGGCGTGGTGAATTCGAACCCGTCGAAGGTGAGATGTTCATACATGTCGTCGGTCATCACCCAGACATGCGGGTGGCGCATCAGTACCTCGGTCAGCGCCTTCAATTCTTCGCGCGAATAGGCAGCACCCGAGGGGTTCGAGGGCGAGTTGAAGAGGAACCACTTGGTGTTCGGCGTGATCGCGGTTGCCAGCGCCTCGGGGCTGATCTTGTAGCCCATCGCGGGATCGCCCTGAACGAAGACGGGCGTGCCGCCGCCGATCAGCACCATATCCGGGTAGCTGACCCAGTAGGGGGTCGGGATCACCACCTCGTCGCCGGGATTGAGCGTCGCCATCAGCGCGTTGAACAGCACCTGCTTGCCGCCGGAGGAGACAGAGACCTGCTCGGGGGTGTAGTTGAGGCCGTTTTCGCGGGCGAACTTGGCGCAGATCGCCTGTTTCAGCTCGGCGATGCCGTCGACGGCGGTGTATTTGGTTTTGCCTGCGTCGATCGCGGCTTTCGCGGCGTCCTTGATCGACTCGGGCGTGTCGAAATCGGGCTCGCCCGCCGAAAGACCGATCACATCGCGGCCTTCGGCGCGCAATTCGGCCACCTTCCCGGTCATCGCGACCGTCGGCGAAGGTTTCACCCGTGCAAGCGTGTCGGAAAGGAATGCCATCGCGTCGCCCTTGATTTGTAACTCGTTCGGCAAACTTCTAGGCTCGGCACCAGAAGCGTTCAAGCGAAAGCGGGAGAGAGACATGGTCGACGATTGGTATGGCGAGGCGAGCGCAACGTTCGGCGACCGGCTTGCGGGCGCGCGCGAAGCGGCAGGGTTGAGCCAGGAGGATCTGGCAACGCAGCTGGGCGTCCGGCTCGAGACGCTGCAGGCTTGGGAAGAAGACGTGCTGGAGCCGCGCGCGAACCGGCTGCAGATGCTGTCGGGGATGCTCAACGTGACGCTGATGTGGCTGCTGACCGGATCGGGCGAGGGGCTTGACGGCCCGCCCGAACAGGGAGAAGACGCAAAGGCGGAACGCGCCCTCGTGCGCGAAATCCGGGAAGTGCGGTCCGGGCTCGAAGATCTCGATGTGCGGCTGGCACGGCTGGAGAAGCGCTTGGTGGCAGGAGAGAGTTGATGACAGAGACGCGAGAGGCGCGGCTGAAACGGATGAAGATGCGCAGCTGGCGGCGCGGGATCAAGGAAATGGACTTGATCCTTGGGCCTTACGCCGATGCGTGCCTGCCCGATCTGGATGCCGCCACTCTCGATCTCTATGACGAGCTTCTCGAAGAGAATGATCAGGACCTGTATCCGTGGGTCTCGGGCGCACAGCCTTGCCCGCCGAAATACCTCGAATTGCTGTCCGTAATCGGCCAATTCGCCCGCGAACGGCACATTACGAAAACCTGAAAACGGCGCGGAAGCCCCGGATTTCATAGGGTTTTGCGCGAATTTTCGGAGAATTCGGGCCGCTTAACGGTATCTTTGTCATTTCCCGCCACTGTCTTGCGTCAGGGGCAGCGAAACTGGCGGAGAATGCTATGACCGTGCAGAAATCTGCAAGCGACATGACGCCCGTCCCGGCGACGCCGGGGCTGATGGCGGGATACTTGGACAGCCTTTCGCTGCTGGAGCGGCTGCACCGCTTGCTGCTCGACGTCATCAAGGACGAGTTCGAGCGGCTAGGCATCCTCGAGATCAACCCGGTGCAGGCGCTTTTGCTGTTCAACGTGGGCGAGAACGAGGTGACCGCGGGGGAGCTGAAGACCCGCGGCTATTATCAGGGCTCGAACGTCTCCTACAATCTCAAGAAGCTGGTGGAGGCGGGCTACATGCACCATCAGCGCTGCGAGATCGACCGACGCTCGGTGCGGGTGCGCCTGACCGCGAAGGGGCGCGAACTGCGCGAGAATGTGGCGACCCTGTTCGAGCGCCACGCCTGCGGGATGGAGACGCGCGGCGTCATCACCTTCGACGCGATGGAGGAGATGAACCACACCCTGCGCCGGATGGAGCGCTACTGGACCGACCAGATCCGCTATATCTACTGAGCCTCTGCTTCAATCGCATCTGCGCGATGACGCCCGGTTCTCCTTGCCGCAACGGCGTGGGGCGTGCTTCCTTGCCGTGACGATATGCGGCGAGGGGACGCGCGATGAAACAGCTTGGACAAAAGGCGATGCGGGGGGCGATCCGGGTGGGCATGGCGGCGGCGCTGCCGATTGCGGGGCTCGCATGGTGGAAGCGTGACGAGATCGCGCGGCTGCGCGCGGTGAACCGGCTGTTCGAACCCGACCGGATCGTCGGCAATTTCTCCAACATGCCCGCGCTGTTTCATTCGCGCGAGATCGCGCGTGGCGACGGGCCGGTGTCGGACTTGCCGCGCGGCGCGGAGGAGGCGCTGCCCGAGGGCGTCGAGGATTGGATCGACCGGCGGTGGGTCACCGCGCTGGTGAAGCTGCGCCATGGTCAGATCACCCATGAACGCTATTTCCGCGGCACCGCACCCGAAGATCTGCGCATCTCCTGGTCGATGGCGAAGAGCTTCCTCTCGGCCACGTTGGGCATCCTGCACCATCAGGGCGTGATCCCCGATCTCGACGCGCCGCTCACCCGCTTTACGCCGCAGCTGAAGGGCTCGGGCTATGAGGGCGTGACGATCCGCGACGCGCTGGTGATGTCCTCGGGGGTGGCCTTCAACGAGGACTATCTGGATTTCCATTCGGATATCAACAAGATGGGCCGGGTTCTCGCGATGGGCCGGTCGATGGACGCCTTCGCCGCCTCGCTCAAGATCCGCGAGGCGGAGCCGGGCGCGCGGATGCTCTATGTCTCGATCGACACGCATGTTCTGGGCATGGTGATCGCCGGCGCGACCGGGGCCGATCCGGCGGAGGTGATGGGAGAGCTGCTGATCGCGCCGATGGGGCTGGAGGCCGCGCCGGTGATGCTAACCGACGGGCTGGGCGTCAGCTTCGTCCTTGGCGGGCTGAACCTGCGGACGCGGGACTATGCCCGTTTCGGTCAGATGTTCCTGCAAAAGGGCTTCTGGAACGGGCGCCAGATCGTGCCCGAGGACTGGGTTGCGAAATCGACCGCGCTGCAGGCGCCGAAGGGCGAGGGCTACGGCTATCAATGGTGGGTGCCGGTCGACACTGCGGAGCACGGCGGCGACTATTTCGCACGCGGCATCTATGGCCAGCATATCTATGTCAGCCCTGCGACCGACACGGTGATCGCGATCAACGCTGCCGACTGGCGTTTCAAGGAGGAGGGCGTCGAGGAGGAAAACCTTGCCATGTTGCGCCGCATCGCAGAGGTTTCCTGACAGGGAGGGCCGCGCGATGCAGATGTATGAGGCGATCAATGTGCTGGGCGGAACCTTGCAGCCCTGTTCGCTCAAGCCCCGCACCGGGTTCTTCCGCGATGGCAGCTGCAACACCTGCTGGGAGGATAGCGGCTCGCATACGGTCTGCGCGGTGATGACGGCGGAATTTCTCGCCTTCTCGAAATATCTTGGCAACGACCTGAGCACGCCGCGCCCGGAATATGATTTTCCGGGGCTGAAGCCGGGCGACCAATGGTGCCTGTGCGCCTCGCGCTTTTTGCAGGCGGTGCAGGAGGGCTGCGCGCCCGAGGTGATGCTGGCTTCGACCCATCGCGATGCGCTGCGGGTGGTGCCGTTCAAGATGCTGGCCGATCATGCGGCCGAGAAGAAGGGCGGGAAGGGCTGAGGCTCAGCCTGTCGCGCCGCCTACGGGCACCCAGAGCACATCCTCGATCTTCGGCGCGCCGGTGGCGAGCATCACCAGCCGGTCGAAGCCAAGCGCGATGCCGGACGCCTCGGGCATGATCTCGAGCGCGGTGAGGAAATCTTCGTCGATCGGGTAACGCTCGCCATAGAGTTCTTCCTTCAGATCCATGTCGCCCTCGAAGCGGCGGCGCTGTTCGGCCGGATCGGTCAGCTCGCCGAAGCCGTTCGCGAGTTCGACCCCGCAGGCGTAAAGCTCGAACCGTTCGGCTACGCGGCCGTCATCCGGGGCAGGGCGGGCCAGCGCGGCCTCGGCCAGCGGGTAGCGATCCAGAATCGTCGCGCGGCCGTGGCCCAGATGCGGCTCGACCTTCGCGACCAGCAGTTTCGAGACGATGTCCGACCAGCTATCCGCCTCGGCCACTGCAAAGCCGATCGCCTCGGATTGCAGGCGCAGGGCTTCCGCGTCGGTCTCGGCCCCGTCGCAGGTGGCGAGCAGGTCGATCCCGGCATGGCGCTGGAAGGCGTCAGCGACCGACAGTCGTTCGGGTTCGGCTAAGGGGTCGCATTCGGCGGTGCCATAGCGCAGCACCGACGATCCCGCGGCCTCGGCTGCCAGCCGTAGCATCGCCGCGCAATCGGCCATCAGCGCGGTATAGTCTTCGCCCGCGCGATACCATTCCAGCATGGTGAATTCGGGCGAATGGCGCTTGCCTGCCTCGCGGTTGCGCCAAACATGGGCGAAGGCGGCGATGCGCGGCTCACCCGCCGCCAGAAGTTTCTTCATCGCGAATTCGGGCGAGGTGTGCAGATACATCCGCCGCGCCGCGCCGTCATTGCCGATCATCTCGGTGGCGAAGGCGTGCAGATGCGCCTCGTTGCCGGGCGAGACCTGCAGCGCGCAGGGATCGACCTCGACGAAATCCTCTGTCGCGAGCCAGCCGCGGATCGCGGCCTGAATGCGGTTGCGCGCGAGAAGGGCGGGGCGGCGGTCGGCGTGGCGCTCGGGCGTCCAGAACGGGGGCATGACAGGCCTTTCAGGCTGGAAATCGGGGCGCAAATGGTTTAGGCGACCAGCAACCCGGGCGCCAGAGCCTGTTTCATCCGAATTCAAAGGGGTCCTTTCATGGCGAAAGTCATCGCTTCCTCTGTCCGCAAGGGCAACGTGCTTGAAATCGACGACAAGCTTTACGTCGTGATCACCGCGCAGAACATCCATCCCGGCAAGGGCACGCCTGTCACGCAGGTAGACATGCGCCGCATCTCGGACGGCACGAAGGTGTCGGAGCGCTGGCGCACGACCGAGCAGGTCGAACGCGCCCATGTCGAAGAGCGCGAGTACGATTTCCTGTACGAGGATGGCGAAGGCTATCACTTCATGGACCCCGAGACCTATGAGCAGCTCGCGGTGCAGGATGACGTGATCGGCGACGCGAAAGTGTTCCTGCGCGACGGTATCCGCGTTCACCTCAAGACCTTCCAGGAGAACGCGATCGCAATCGACCTGCCGCAGAAGGTCACCGTCGAAGTCGAAGAGACCGAGCCGGTCGTGAAGGGTCAGACCGCGTCGTCGAGCTACAAGCCCTCGATCTGCACCGGTGGGATTCGCGTGATGGTGCCGCCGCATATCGGCGTGGGCACGCGCATCGTGATCAACACCGAAGACACCACGTACGTGGAGCGCGCGAAGGACTGATCCTCGCCGCGATTTGATAGAAAAGGCGCCCTGCGGGGCGCCTTTTTTGTTTGCGAATGGGGTGTGTGGGTCAGGCGGGGTGTTGCTTGGGGCGCGCAGGCCAGACCTCCAGCAGCCCGGCGCCCAGCACCAGCGCGCCGCCTGCGATTTCCAGCGCAGCGAGCTGTTCGCCCGCGATCAGCGCGGCGGAGACCGCGCCGACGAGCACCTCGCTCATCAGCAATATCCCGATCCGCGCCGGTTCGAGCCGCACGGTCGCCCACATAAGCCCGGCCGTCGCTGCGCCCCACCAGAACACCCCGGCGGCACCGATCAGCCCAACCGACGCCGCCCAATCGACCCCGTTTGCGGGCAGCGGCGCAAGGAACGGTGCGAGGCAAAGTGCGGTAAGGGCCGCGCCTGCCGCGAAGACGAAGGTGGCGGGGCCGGGCGAAAGCGTCGATCTGGTGCGCATCCCCGTGGTCGCGACCGACCAGATCACGCCGCCTACAAGCGTCATCCATTCGCCCAAGCTGCTGGGTAGCGGCAGGCCACCGCTCGCGCCCAGCATCAGGCCGAGCCCCGACAGGCCGATCACGATCGCGGCCAGTCGCAGCCGTGAGACCGGCCAGCCCAGCACGAACCGCCCGATCAGCACCGACCAGACCGGGGTGAGGAACCACAGCAGGATCACCAGCGCGACGCGGCCGTAGAGAAAGCCGATCGAATAGAGCGCGAAGGCCGCCCCGCCGAGCGCGACCGAGATCAGCGCGGCTGGTGTGGCGGCGGCGAGTTCATCGCGTTTAGCCCAAGCGACGGGCGCCATCGCCACGCAGGCGACCAGGGTGATCGCAACCGTGCCCCAGGCGCCCGCCAGACCATGTCCGTCCAACGCGCGCACCGGGAGCCAATAAAGCCCCCAGAGCGCGCCCGTGATCAGCGTGATCGCGCTGGCGATGAGGGTGACACGGGCCTCGCTCACCCTTTGATCCGTTCGACCCACGCTTCGAGGGCTGCAAGCGACTCGGGTTCGTCGAGGAAGGGGATATGGGCGCGGTCGGCGACGCGCGCATAGATCATGTCCGGGCGGCGGCGCTGCATCTCGTCCACCGTGGCGTCGCTCAGCAGATCGGAATTCGCGCCGTGGGTCAGGACGATCGGCAGCCCTTCGGTGGCCTCGAAGAGCGGCCAGGCTGGCTCCACGCCGCCCTTGAAGGCGCCGAGGAAGGCATCGCGCAGGGCCGGGTCGTAATTGATCTTCAACCCGTCATCGGTCTCGACGTAATGGTGGCGGACCTCCATCGCCCAGCGATTGGGCGGCACCTTGTCGAAACCGATCATCGCCTCGGGCAGCTTTTCAGCCATTTCCGCATAGCTCTTCGCCGCCGGGTTGCGCCCGATATAGTCGAAGATCTTGTTCAGCCCCTTCTCGTCAAGGACAGGTCCGACATCGTTCAGCGCGAGCCCGGTCATGCGCTCTTTCGCGGTCAGCGCGAGATACATCCCCACGAGCCCGCCGCGCGACGTGCCGAGGATCGCGGCCTTCTCGATTCCCAGATGATCGAGCAGTTGCAGCGCATCCGCCGCTTCGCGTGGCACGGTATAGGTGGCTTCACCGGTCCAGTCGCTCTCGCCGCGGCCGCGATAGTCCATGCAGATCAGCCGCACGTCCTTGAGATGCGGGGCGACGTAGTCGAAGTCGCGGGTGTTTCGCGTCAGCCCGGACAGGGCCAAGACCGGCACGCCGCTGCCACTGTCGCGATACGCGATCTTCGCGCCATCATCCGCGGTAAAGAATTCCATTACGCCGCTCCTCTCTGGATTGCTGACCTGTCAGCGATCATAGTGCGTTAGAGGGAGATCGCCATGGCTGACACGCTGGAAAGATTACACGAAAGACTGAGTGCGCTCGAAGACGAAATCGAAGCGGAATGGGAGCGCAGGCGCGAGGCGATGGCGTTCCGGCTCGATCACAACCGGGTGGTGTTCGAGGCGGGCGTGCGAGATGCGCATCGGCAGGCGCGGGTGGGGCTGTTGCGCTTCCTGTCCTATGCGCGCCCGATGGTCATTCTGACCGCCCCGGTGATCTATTCGCTGATCGTGCCCTTCGTGCTTCTCGACCTCTTCGTAAGCCTCTATCAGGCGATCTGTTTTCCGATCTACCGCATCGCCAAGGTGAAGCGCTCCGATCATATCGTGGTCGACCGTCAGCATCTGGCCTATCTCAACGCGCTGCAGAAGCTGAACTGCGTCTATTGCGGTTATTGCAACGGACTTCTGAGCTATGCCTACGAGATCGCCGCGCGGACCGAGCAATATTGGTGCCCGATCAAGCACGCGCATCGGGTGAAGGGGCCGCATCTGCGCTACCGCGATTTCGTGGAATACACGGATGCGGAAGGGTTTCAGGCGCAGACGATGCGGTTGCGGCGCGCGCTGCGCGAGATGGACGAGTGAGCGCCTCTCAGAGGTGGTCGGGCACCGCGCGCAGGTCCGTCAGGATCGCCGCGGGTTTGTAGGGCAGGCGCTCGACC
Organism: Thioclava electrotropha; assembly: GCF_002085925.2. Classification (NCBI taxonomy): domain Bacteria; kingdom Pseudomonadati; phylum Pseudomonadota; class Alphaproteobacteria; order Rhodobacterales; family Paracoccaceae; genus Thioclava; species Thioclava sediminum. Next base: position 3,011,708 of record NZ_CP053562.1, on the reverse strand, counting down.
GGGGCGCCCGCGCGGTTGACCCAAAGGACGTGGAAGCCCGCCTTGGCCGCGCCTGCCGCATCCCAGCCATTCGACGAGACGAAACAGGTATGCTCAGGATCGACGCCCATCTTCTGCGCGATCATGTCGTAGACGGCGGCGCGGGGTTTGTAGTGGCCGATCTCGTGGATCGAGAGCACCTCGTCGAGCAGATGCCCCACGCCCGCCGCATGGACCGCAGCCCCCAGCATGTCCGGCGCGCCGTTCGACAGGATCGCACGCCCCACACCGCGATGATGCAGCGCGTCGAGCATCTCGGGCACTTCGGGGAAGGCGGGCAATTCACGGTAAAGCGCCATCAGCCGCTCGGCCAGATCGGGATCGTCGAGATTCTGTGCGGCCATCGCCCAATCGAGCCCGTCGCGGGTCAGCTGCCAGAAATCGACGTAATCGCCCATCACCTCGCGCAGCCAGCTATATTCCAGCTGCTTGCGGCGCCAATCGGCGGCAAGGCGCGGCCAGATCTCGGTCAGACGCGGCTCCTCGGCGGCCAGATTGCGCGCGGCGGCGTCGACGTCGAAGAGCGTGCCGTAGGCGTCGAAGACGCAAAGCTGAATGGACATGATATTTCCTCCCGAGCCACACCCTAGCGTCGGCGGGGCCGGGTGCAAGGGTCAGTAGATCTCGCGCGAGGCTTGCGTCGCGGCGGCGAGCCCTTCGGCCAGACGCTCGGCAAAGCCATTGTCGCGCAGCGTGGTGAGGCCCTTGGCCGTCGTTCCCGCGTAGTCGATCATCTCCTGCACATGAGCCTTAGGCGTCGGGCCCTCGGCCATCATCTGCCCGGCGGAGAGGAACAGTTGTCGCACCGCGCGATCGGCGATCTCGGGCGGGACGCCCTGATCCTCGGCATGACGCGCCATCGCAGCGGCGCAGGCGGCGACGAAGCCCGGCACCGGGCCGGTCATGGCGGTAAAGAGGTCGATCTGGGCCTCGTCGTGCAGCTCGTCCGTCTGCCCGCAGGCCTCGAAGAGAGCGCGGGTGCGCGCGCGGTCGTCTTCGGTCACGGCATCGCTCGCGAACCATGGGCTATAGGCGAGGCCCTTTGCTGCCGCCGGGCTCGACATGGCGCGGATCACGCGGGGGCTGGCGCTGATGCGGGTGAGCTCGGAGAGCGGCACGCCCGCCATGACGGAGATCACCAGCTTGTCTTTCGCATCGATCCTGAGGTCCCGGGCAGCGGCGGGCGGCACGCAGAGGATCACCACGTCGCATGCGTCCGTCAGCGCCTGCGGGTCGGTCAGGACGTTCTCCGGCGGGAAGCCGTCAATGTCAGGCCGCGCGCCGGAGCGGTTGGCCATCAGGAGCGATTTCGGCTCCGCGCGCCAGAGCGCCTCGGCAATCGCTGCGCCGAGCATCCCTGAGCCGATGATGCCGATAGAGAAATCGAGTGCCATGCGCGCCTCCCTGCGTGTTCGGGAAAGCCTAACGCGGGGCAGGGGATGGGGAAGGGAGGAATGGGTAGCAGGGCGCGCGGCGGCCCGTGGGGTGGCGCACCATGACTTCGGGGCTGGGCACTTTAGCCCAGCCACATTCTTCGCTTGTTTGAGCGGTGTGCGCGGGGGGCAATGCGCCAGCCCGTCGGGACGGGCCGGCGCGCGCCCTGCGGCTTCGCCGCGTTCCGGGCGCGGATCGTGCGCGCGAAGCTTCTTACAGGTTCTCCGCCGCGGGCATACCCATGACGTGATAGCCGCTATCGACCGAGATGATCTCGCCGGAGGTGCACGCACCGTACTCCGAGAGCAGATAGACAGCCGTGCCGCCGATCGCTTCCAGCGTCGCGTTATGGCGCAGCGGCGAATTGTGCTCCGTGTGGCGGAAGGTCTTGCGCGCGCCGCCGATCGCAGCACCGGCCAGCGTCTTCATCGGGCCGGGCGAGATCGCGTTCACGCGGATGCCGTCGGGGCCCAGATCGGCTGCCAGATAGCGCACTGCCGATTCCAGCGCCGCTTTCGCCACGCCCATCACGTTGTAATAGGGCGTCACGCGTTGTGAGCCCATATAGGTCAGCGTGATCATCGAGCCGCCTTCGTTCATCAGTTCCGAGGCACGCTTGGCCACGTCGATGAAGCTGTAGCAGGAGATCGTCAGCGAGTTCTTGAAGTTCTCGCGGGTGGTGTTGATGAACCGGCCCGCGAGTTCGGATTTGTCGGAATAGGCGATGGCGTGCACGACGAAATCGATCGAACCCCATTCCTCTTTCAGCTTGGCGAAGGCGGCGTCCATCGAGGCGTCGTCATTCACGTCCACATCCAGCAGGAATTTCGAGCCCACGCTCTCGGCCAGCGGTTCGACCCGCTTGCCGAAGGCTTCGCCCTGATAGGAGAACGCAAGCTCCGCGCCTTGCTCGGCCAGTGCCTTTGCGATCCCCCAAGCGATTGAGCGCTCGTTGGCGACCCCCATCACGAGGCCGCGCTTACCCTTCATCAGTTCCGCCATTCCCGTCCCTGCCGCCGTTTCTGTCGCCGTTTGTTCTTGCCGTTAGTCTCGATACTTGCTCATCACGAGCGACGCGTTGGTGCCGCCGAAGCCGAAGCTGTTCGACAGGACCGAGTCGAACTCGACATTGTCGATCCGCTCCATCGCGATCTCTTCGGGTTTGATCTCCGGGTCGAGCTCGGTGATGTTGGCCGAGGCCGTGATGAAGTTGTTTTCCATCATCAAGAGCGAATAGATCGCCTCATGCACGCCGGTCGCGCCGAGCGAGTGCCCGGTGAGCGATTTGGTCGAGGAGATCTTCGGCACGTTTTCCTCGCCGAAGACGCGGCGCACGGCCTGCACTTCGGTCACGTCGCCTGCGGGCGTCGAGGTGCCATGCGCATTGATGTAGGAGATCTTGCGGCCTTCGGGCAGGGTGCCGACCGCGAGCTTCATCGACCGCTCGCCGCCTTCGCCCGACGGCGCCACCATGTCGTGGCCGTCCGAGGTCGCGCCGTAGCCGGTGACTTCCGCGTAGATTTTCGCGCCGCGCGCCTTGGCGTGCTCGAGCTCTTCCAGCACGACGACACCGCCGCCGCCCGCGATAACGAACCCGTCGCGGGTCGCGTCGAAAGCGCGCGAGGCCAGCTCGGGCGTGTCGTTATATTTCGACGACATCGCGCCCATCGCGTCGAAGAGGCAGCTCAGCGTCCAGTCCAGTTCCTCGCCGCCGCCGGCGAAGACGATGTCCTGCTTGCCCATCTGGATCAGTTCGGTGCCGTTGCCGATGCAATGCGCCGAGGTCGAGCAGGCCGAGGTGATCGAGTAGTTCACGCCCTTGATCTTGAACGGCGTGGCCAGACAGGCCGAGTTCGTCGAACTCATGCAGCGGGTGACCATGAACGGTCCCATCCGCTTGGGCGAACCCTTCTCCATGACGATGCGATGCGCCTCGAAGAAGTTCGAGGTGGACGGACCGCCCGAGCCCATGATCAGGCCGCTGCGCGGGTTCGAGATGTCGCTCTCTTCGAGACCGCTATCGGCCAGAGCCTGCTCCATCGCGATGAAGTTATAGGCCGCGCCCGGACCCATGAAGCGCAGGTTGCGCTTGTCGATATGGTCCTCGAGCGTGATCTTCGGCTGGCCTTTGACCTGGCTGCGGAAGCCGCGCTCGGCGTAATCTTCGGCGAATACGATGCCGGATTTGCCGGCTTTCAGGCTGGCGGTGACTTCTTCGGCATTGTTGCCGATGGGCGAGACGATGCCCAAACCGGTGATGACGACGCGGCGCATGCGGGCCTCCTGTCTTGTCTGTCTATGGGGGTCAGCTCTCGGAGAGCGCGACCTTCATGTCCTTGACCTCGTAGATCACGTCACCGTCGGCCTCGACGATCCCGTCGGCGACACCCATGGTCAGGCGACGGGTCTGAATGGCCTTGGTGAAATCGACCTTGTAGGTCAGCATTTTACGATCCGGGCGGACCATGCCGGTGAGCTTAACCTCGCCCACGCCAAGCGCATAGCCGCGACCCTGCCAGCCACGCCAGCCCAGATTGAAGCCGGTCAGCTGCCACAGGCCATCGAGACCGAGGCAGCCGGGCATGATCGGATTGCCGGGGAAATGGCATTCGAAGAACCACAGGTCCGGGGTGATGTCGAACTCGGCGACCACATGACCCTTGCCGTGCTTGCCGCCATCGCCCGAGATGTCGGTGATGCGATCCATCATCAGCATCGGCGGCGCCGGAAGCTGTGCATTGCCGGGGCCAAACAGCTCCCCGCGTGCACATTTCAGAAGATCTTCTTTCCCGAAGCTCGTCGGAAACCCAGCCATCGGCGCTCCTTCCCGGTTTTGGCGTGCTTTTGCATCCCTCTATCACCGCGTGGCCGCGTGGCGCAAGGGCGACGGTGACAGGCCGCGCCCCTGCGCGGTTGCATTGAAACCTGAGTGGAAAAGTCTCATATAGGTACCGAGGAGACATGACATGGCTGTGACGAATTCGACCGAACAGCGCCGCGGGCAGGACTGGCTGAGCCGTGGCGGGCTGCGCCCCACCCGTCAGCGACTGGCGCTGGCCACATTGCTCGTGGGCGATGGGGAAAATCGTCATGTCACGGCCGAAAGCCTCTATGCCGCTGCGTGTGACGCAGGGGAGAAGGTCTCGCTCGCCACCGTCTACAACACGCTCAAGGCGTTCTGCGATGCCGGGCTGATGCATGAGATAACGGTGGATGGCGCGCGCAGCTATTTCGACACGCGCATGGACGACCACCCGCATTTCTTCTGGGAAGACGACAACCGTCTGTCGGATGCCCCGGCCGAGGAACTGAAACTCGCCTCGATCCCGCAGGCTCCTGAGGGCGCCGAGATCACCCGCGTCGACGTGGTAATCCGTGTTCGCAAGGCGTAAGCTGCCCTTCTTCCAATTGCCCTAAATATCCCGGGGTGAATGGCCGTAGGCCAAAGGGGCAGAGCCCCTAAAACCTCACGGCAGGATCGCGAGCCAGCCCCAGATCGTCAGAATCGACAGCGCCGTCGCGATCAGCACAGCCGAGGCCGCGACCCTGCGCGCCACCCCGTAGATATTCGCGAAGAGATAGGCGTTGACCCCCGGCGCCATCGCCGCCGTCAGCGTGGCGGAACGCAGCGCGGACGTGTCCACCTTGAAGGCGAAATGCGCGAGGCCATAGGTGATCGCCGGATGCAGCAGCAACGACAGGCCGGTGACCATCGCGATCGCCTTCGCGTCGCCCTCGGGACGATAGCGATAGAGCACGCCACCCAGCCCGAACAGGGCCGCAGGCAGCGCAGCGCGCGCCATCATATCCATCCCCTCGCGGATCGGATGGGGCAGGGGCTGGCCGGTCAGCGTGGTGAGGATTTTGATCGCAAAGCCCGTCAGGATGCCGATCACCAGCGGCGTCCGCAGCACGCCGATGAGAGCGTTGAGCCCGACACGCCCGAGCGAGGTGCCGGTGCCCGACGAGCGCACCATCTCCATCGCGAGGATGCCGATCGTATAAAGGAAGGGCGAGTGCACCGAGATGATCGCGAAATTGCCCGACAGCGCATCGGTGCCGTAAGCGCGCTCGGTGATCGGCACGCCCAGCAGCAGCGAATTCGAGAACAGGCAGGCAAAGCCGATGGCGACGCTCTCAGGGCCGTTGCGGCCTATCATGCGCGCTCCGGTGATGCCGATGGCGAAAGAGATCAGTGCGCCTGAGTAGAACGCGGCCATCATCGCCCAGTTATAGCTCTGCGTCAGGTCGAGATTGGCAATCGAGCGCGCCAGCAGCACCGGCACCGCGAAGTTCTGCGCAAAGCGCATCAGCCCGTCGACCGCGCCTTCGGAGAACAGCCCGCGCCAGGCCACGACATAGCCGAAGCCGATGACGAGGAAGACCGGCAGGATGACGTCGATCAGAACACTCATCAGAGGCCGAAATCCAGAACCATCCCGTCATGGGCAGGACGAATGTGATCCGGCGTTTCCTCGGCGACCGTGTCGTGGTCGAGGTCGATATGCATGTTGGTCAGCACCGCGCTCGCGGGCTGCGCACGCTCGATCCATTCCAGCGCGCGGGCCAGATGCGCATGCGTGGGGTGCGGCGTGCGGCGCAGCGCGTCGAGCACCCAGCAATCCAGACCGTCGAGATGTTTCCACGCCTCTTCGGGGATGTCCGAGACGTCCGGCAGATAGGCCAGCCCGCCGATCCGGAAGCCGAGCGCGTCGATATTGCCGTGCTCGACCCGGAAGGGCTGAAACTCGATCGAGCCGCCCGCGCCGGTGATCTGGAAGGGCCGCTCGCGATGGATCGATTTCAGCTCGCAGATCGGTTTGTAATTGCTGTCCGAGGGCTGGACGAAGGCATAGGCGAAGCGGTCGAGCAGGGCGGCCTCGGTGTCGGAATCGGCCCAGACGGGCAGGCGGGTGCGCATGTTGAAGACGATCTGGCGCAGATCGTCGAGCCCGTGGACGTGATCGGCATGGCTGTGGGTGTAGACCACCGCATCCAGCTCGCCCACGCCCGCGGTCAGCAGCTGCTGGCGCATGTCGGGCGTGGTGTCGATCAGCACCCGCGTGGTGCCCGATTGCGAGACCCGCTCGACCAGCATCGAACAGCGCAGCCGATGGTTCTTCGGGTTCGCCGGGTCGCACTCGCCCCAATTGTTGCCAAGGCGCGGCACGCCCCCCGAGGAGCCGCAGCCGAGGATCGTGAAGCGCATCCGACTCATGCAGCGATGCTCCCCCGCTCGCCATGCTCGGCGGCTTTCCAGAACAGGCGGTCGAAATTGGCCTGCGTCGCGGCGGCGAATTCCTCGAGCGGCAAGCCGAAGACATCGGCGCCGACTTTCGCGGTGTGGGCCGTGTAGGCGGGCTCGTTGCGCTTGCCGCGATAGGGCGGCGGCGCGAGATAGGGGCTGTCGGTTTCCACGAGGATCCGCTCGAGCGGCGCGGCGGCGAAGATGTCGCGCACTTCCTGACTTTTCGGGAAGGTCGCGATGCCGGACATCGACAGGTAAAAGCCCAGATCGACCGAGACCTGCGCGAGGCGCGGCCCAGACGAATAGCAATGCATGACGCAGGAATAGGGCTTGGCTTTCATCCCCTCGGTCAGGATCGCTTCCATGTCCTCGTCGGCATCGCGCGAATGGATGATCAGCGGCAGGCCGGTTTCCTGCGCGGCCTCGATATGCAGGCGAAGCGAGGTTTTCTGCACCTCGGCGCTCTCGGCGGTGTAGTGATAATCGAGCCCGGTCTCGCCGATGCCGACAAATTTCGGGTGTTTCGCCAGCGCCACCAGCTCGTCCACCGTGGCCATCGGCTCTTCGGCCACGCTCATCGGATGCGTGCCTGCGGCGTAGAAGACGCCGCGATGCGCCTCGGCGATGGCCCGCACGGAGGGCTCGTTCTTCAGCTTGGTGCAGATCGTCACCATCCGCGTCACTCCGGCGGCGTTCGCGCGTGCGATGATATCATCGCGCTCACCGTCGAAATCGGGGAAATCGAGATGGCAATGGCTGTCTGTGATCTCGGGCGGGAGGGTCAAAATCGGCTCCTTTCGCGCCGCATCAGGAGGCGGCGGCTGTGATCTCCAAAACGATATCCATCACGAGCGCGGCAGGGTCAAGGTTGACCGCCCGACCGTGGGCGGCGCGTGCGCCCATGCTCTGATGGAGGGCAGCCCATTTCATCGCTGCCTGATCGTCAGGCGACAATCGTGCGAGAAGCTGCGCCTCGCCGGGGGCTGCCTCGGGATGGGGCGGGCCCATCACGCCCGCGCGCGCGGCACGCGACAGAAACAGGTCGATCAGGTTCAGCACGAGGATGAAGCGGTTCTCGTTCGCCTTGCCGACACAGCTTTCGGCCAGCGCCAGCGCGCCCAGCCGGTCGAGCCGGGGCAGGGTGCCCATCAGATCGACGAGCTTGGCATAGGTCGTCATGCCGTCCTGATTGATCAGCCGGATCGCGGCGCCCACGGAGCCACCCGACAGCGCGGCCAGCGCGTGGTGGTCGAGATCCGGCGGCTCGCCCTCCTCCTCGGCGGCGGCGATGGCGGCTTCCATCTGATCGGGCGTGAGCGTGCCCAGCCGCAATTCGCGACAGCGCGAGCGGATCGTCGGCAGGAGCCGCGCGGGCTGATGCGCGATCAGCAGGAAGGTGACGCGCGGCGGCGGCTCTTCGAGCAGTTTCAGCACCGCGTTGGCGGCCTGGGTGTTCATCTCGTCGGCGGCGTCAATGATCACCACGCGCCGTCCGCCCTCGGCAGCAGACAGATGCAGGAAGGAGCGCAGCTTGCGCACCTCATCGACGCGAATGTCCTGCGACAGCGCGGATTCGGTGGCGTTCGCGCCGCGTTTGAGCACGAAGATGCCCGGCTCCGATCCGGCGTGGATACGGCTGAGCGCCGGGTGGTTCGGATCGGGATCGAGGCTGGTGGGCTGTTCCGGCTCGCCGAACAGGCCGGGGCCGTCATCCTCGGGCCGCGTCATCAGGAAGCGCGTGATCCGCCAAGCCAGCGTCGCCTTGCCCACGCCGCGCGGTCCGGTCAGCAGCCAGCCGTGATGCAGCCGCCCCATGTTGAACGCGTCGAGGAAGTCCTCTTCGGCCCGCGTCTGACCGACCAGACGCAGCGTGTCGCGCGGGTGTCGCGCACCGGGCGCAAGGGTCGGATCGGGAAGGTCGGCGAGGCTCATGGCGGCACTCTAGTTGCGCGCGCGGGCGGTTTCCAGCGGGGTTTTTGCGGAAGGCTGTTGGCGCGGGGCGATCAGCCCCGGGCCGCGCCGGTCCGGCGATTAGTTCTGCAGTTCCGCCTGCACGGCGCTTAGCACATCGGCGGCAATCGCATCGGCCTCGCGCGCGCCGTCGATCACGCGGAAGCGGGGCGCGAATTCTTTTGCCAGCGACAGGAAACCCGCGCGCATCTTTTCCTGCAGACCGACGCCGAAATCCTCGAACCGCTCTTCGGTGCCTTGCCGCCCCTTGGCGCGCGACAGCCCCACAGCGGGGTCGATGTCGATCAGCACGGTCAGGTCCGGCTCGCGCCCGATCATCAGGGCGTGCAGCTGATCGACCACCGCGCGCAGATCGCCGCGCGAGAGGCCCTGATACATCCGCGTGGAATCCGCGAAACGGTCGCAGATCACCACCTTGCCTGCGGCGAGCGCTGGTTCGATCACGCGCTCCAGATGGTCGCGGCGGGCGGCGGTGAACAGAAGGATCTCGGTCTCCGCGGACCAGCGGTCGGGATCGCCCTCAAGCACCAGACGGCGGATTTCCTCGGCCCCCGGAGAGCCGCCGGGTTCGCGCGTCAGAACGACCTCGCGCCCCGCGTCCCGCAGGGTTTCGGCCAGCATCCGCGCCTGTGTGGATTTACCCGATCCGTCGATCCCCTCGAAGCTGATGAACATGCGCGCTTAGCTGTTCACCCGTTCCATCGCCGCCTCGAACGCCTTGCCCGACAGCCGCGCCAGCGCCGCTTTCACGCGCACGACAAAGCCGCCTTTCTTGACGTCCTCGGTGGCGACGAGCGGCACTTCGTTGGCATTGTCGAGTCCCGGCACGGTGATCACCAGTTTGCCGACTTCTTGACCCTGCTTGATCGGAGCCTGCAGCGGTCCTTTGAACACGGCCTCGGCGGTCACCTTGTCCTTCGAACCCGCGGGAACCAGCAGCGACAGATCGGTTTTCGGCGCAAGGCCGACGGTGGATTTGCCGCCCAGCCAGACCGGCGCTTCGGCAAGCTGGGTGCCCGCCTTCGCCACGTCCTTCATCACGAACTGACGGAAGGCCCAGTTCGCGACCGCTTCGCCTTCGGACCGGCGCGACTGCTCGGAGGGCATGCCTGCCAGCACGAAGACGATGCGGCGCTCGCCCATCACGGCGGAGCCCACGAGGCCGTAGCCCGCTTCCTGCGTGTGGCCGGTCTTCATGCCATCGGCCTTCCAGTCGGCGGCGCGGATGTCCAGCAGAGGATTGCGGTTCTCGGCATTGGCCGGGGCGCGGTCCTTGTAGTTGAAGTGGGTCTCGCTGAAGAAGTGATAATATTGCGGGAAATGGGTGATGATCCGGCTCGCGACGATGCCGAGATCATGAACCGACATGCGTTGACCCGGGTCGGGCCAGCCGTTCGAGTTGGCGAACATCGAGTTCTTCATGCCCAGCTCATGCGCGCGCTCGGTCATCAGATCGGCGAAGGAGGACTCGGAGCCCGCAAGCCCCTCGGCCACCACGACGCAGGCGTCGTTGCCCGAGTTGATGATGATGCCCTGGATCAGATCGCGCACGGTGGGGCGGTCGGTCGTATTGAGAAACATCGTCGAGCCGCCCATCGACTGCGCATGTTCCGAGACCGGAAAAGTCGTGTCCATCGTGACCCGGCCATCTTCGAGCGCCTCGAACAGCAGATCGAGCGTCATCAGCTTCGACATCGACGCCGGGGGCAGCGGGATGTCCGCGTTCTTCGCCATCAAGACGGTCTTGGTCGACAGGTCATAGACCCAAGCCGCATGGGCCTTGGTGTCGAAGGCGGCGGCGGGCAGGGCGAACAGGCAGGCTGCAAGCGTGGCGGCGATCTGGCGAATGAAGGTCATTTCTTCTGCGTAGTCCTATTTCGAGACGGGGTAGGCGTCGGGATAGCCCAGCCCGTGAATTTTGGTCTTGAGCGCGTCGAGGTCGGATTTCGTGGGCGCAGGGCCCGCGATCACGCGCCAGAAGGTCTTGGAGTGGCTCTGTTCCTTCTTGATCTCGGCGATCACGCCCGCCTTGGCCATCTGGCTCTGGGCGCGTTTCGCATTCGCCTCGACGGAGAAGATGCCGATCTGGATATAGCCTGCGCCGGTGCTCATTTTCGGCGTGCTCGGCTGCGGAGTTGCCGCAGCTACCGGGGCTGCGGGGGCGGGCGCCGGGGCAGGGGCCGCACCGATTGCGGGCTTGGCGGGTTTCGCCGTGGGTTTCGGCGTGCCTTGGGCCTTCGCGATCCCGGCCGCCGCGGTCGATGTCACCTCGTCGAGCGACTTCTGTTCCACCTCTTCAGGTGCCGCGATCACCGGCTTGTCGACGAGCGGCGCGGGCTTGTCTTCCTTGACCGGCACCGTCTCGCGGCGCAGCGCCACGACGGAGAGCTCGGTCGGCGCGCCCGCCAGCAGCCCCAGCGCATCGGCCGCATCCGAGCTGACCTGCAGCTTCGGGCCGGGATTGTCGGTCTCGCGCTTGAACAGCGCACCGATGACGAATTTGCCGTTCGACGGGTTGCGGATGATCACCCGCTCGGGGTCTTTCACGTTCGGATGCGCGACCCAGACGCCGCCCAGCGAGGGGCGCCCGTCCCAGAGGCCCTTTTCGTCGACCGAGAAGACCTGCGGCGCTTCGACGTCGCGCTCGATCATCTTCTGGCCGTTTTCGGTGACGGTTTCGGCGTCGCCGGGGTTCGCGGTCTCGTCCGCAGGCTTCTTCTTGAACATCCCGAACGGGGAGCCGCCGCTTTCCTGACAGCCTGCCAGCGCGATCCCCGCGCCCAGCATCAGGGCAAAGCCCGTCACCCGCTTGCGCGTCATCTTCTTCTGCTCAGTCATCCTGTGCCCCTTTTCGCGCGGTTTGCCCGCCTCTTGCCTGCGCGTCTGCACCGCTTGCGCCATGCGTTACGCGCGATCCTAGCGATTTGCAGAGCCCGTGAAAAGCTGCCCCAACGCCCACGCGCGGAAATCGGCGCGCAAGACTTTCAGAATCGCGTGAAGCGGTCTAAGCGAAGCCGGTCGGAGGAGTGGCAGAGTGGTTTAATGCACCGGTCTTGAAAACCGACGTAGGTGAAAGCCTACCGTGGGTTCGAATCCCACCTCCTCCGCCATATGCTGCAAGCGTTGAATCTGCGTAGACAGTTGTTTTCTCAGGAGAAATAATGAAATTGGCGCGAACGGCGCAGGTCGTCTATGCCGATTTGCTGCACATTTTGCTGCACAAGCTGCTGCACATTTGCGGTTGTTGAGGGTTGTGACGGGAGAGATCCGTGATGTCGATAATGGCTAGGGGCAAAGGGGAAAAGCTCTACCTCGTGAAGCGTGTTCCAACGAAATATGCGTCGGTCGAAAGCCGTAAGACGGTTTGGATTTCTCTTGATACGGACTCGAAGTCTGTTGCCGGGGAGAGGGGTGGAGCCGCGTGGAGACAGCAGGTCTCGGAATGGGAAGCATTGCTTGCCTGCGGAGGTGCCAATTCGGAACTGAAGCTAGACGCAGCTCGAACGTTAGCGGGATCTAAGGGGTTCGACTATTTGTCCTCGAAAGATCTGCTCGCCGGACCCGTGTCTGATATCATCGCGCGTGTTGAAGCGATTTCGATGAAAGGGCGAAAGACGAGAGCGCAGGAAGGTCGCGCTCTGCTGGGCACGTTGCCTGACCCAGGCCAAAAGGTTAGCCGCGCCCTGGAGCTTTTCTGGGAGCTTACGTCTGATGAGATGAGGGGGAAGAGCGAGGATCAAGTCCGTCGCGCTCGCAATCCGGTCATAAAGGCGGTGAAGAACTTCATTGAGGTTATAGGCGACAAGCCGATCCATGAGATTACTCGCGACGATATGCTCGACTTCCGTCAATGGTGGGCAGATAGGCTCGAGCGCGAAGGGTTAACCGCGAACTCCGCGAACAAGGATCTGACCTACCTTGGAAAGGTTCTCAAGCGTGTCAATGAACTCAAACGCTTGAAGCTTGATCTGCCGCTCGGTGGATTGAGTTTCAAAGAAGATGAGGCAGAGCTCAGGCCTCCATTTTCAAGCGATTGGATACGTAACAAGCTTCTCGCGAATGGCGCCCTCGCAGGGCTCAATGTCGAAGCTCGTTGCGTCCTTATCGGGATGATCAACACAGGCTATCGCCCGAGCGAAGGAGCGGCGCTTCTACCCCAGCACATTCGTTTGGAAGGTGCCGTCCCCTATGTGATGATCCGTCCCGAGGGGCGTCAGCTCAAGACGCGAAATGCCAAGCGAGATATTCCCCTCGCTGGAGTTAGCTTGGATGCGTTGCGCGAGTGTCGAAACGGATTTCCTCGATATCGAGATAAGCCTGGCCTGTCTGCGACGATCAACAAGTTCTTGCGAGAAAACGGATTACGAGAAACCGAAGACCATGTTCTCTACAGCCTTCGACACTCCTTTGAGGATCGCCTCTTGGCGGCTGGGGTGGATGAGCGTGTCCGCAGAGATCTTATGGGACACGCTCTAGACCGGGAGCGCTATGGTGCCGGTGCGTCCCTTGAGATGGCGCACACGATCATTCAGCGCGTGGCCTTCTGATCTTGCGCAAGCTGTCTCGCGCGTTCGAGCGCAGAGCAGTCAGAGTTCAAGCGCATGAGCTCGCTCTCAATGCGGATGAAGAAGGGCAGGAAGATTGTGTCTTCTGTGACAAGCGTTGCGAGCGTATCGCGCGCTTTTTCCAAACGGTCGCGCTCACACGCAAGTTTCTCTGACGGCTGCATATTCGCAATGGCTCCATGGAGTTAACCTCGGAGTTGCCATTGCGGGACGTCGGTCCGAACTGACCGGTCGAGCTTGTCCATCGCCTTCGAAAGGACGACGGCTTGCTGCAAGCCGTCTGAGCGCTTGTCAGGATCTGTAAGGTCTTGTTCCTCGATTTCCGAAAGCCTGGTGGAAATTGCTTCACGCTTGTAGCGGTTGATCAGTTTCGCGAGGGTCTTTGCAGCTTCAAGCAGCAATTCCACTTCGAGCTCCGCCCTCCCCAAGGCTCCAGTATAGCTTGGTGCGCCTTCAGGTGTTGTCGGGAACTCAAAGGCACCGGATGCGGAGACCGGATCAGTATCTTGCGTAAAGTCCGGCGTCTGTCTGTTCATGCCATCATAGCACATCACAAGGTGCTGCCAGAGCTCCTCTTGGGCATTGCTCTCTAACCACTCTCCGATAGGCGGCTTAGATATCGGTTGAACAAGATCAACAGATTGCCGCGCGCGCGCGCGCTGACGCTCGACTTGCAGGCGTTTACGCTCAGCAGCGCTCATGGCCATTCAAACTACCTCGTAATGTGATTGTGACGATAGAAATCACAAATAGATCCGAGGGTGCTAATTGCAAGGGCGCTGACAAGAAAAAATTTGCTATGCAGATCAGTTTTCGACGTCGGTCTGCTTGCCAAGGAATGGGCGTGGGTTAGCCCCGCCCGCGGGGAACGGGGCGAGGTTTCCAGAAAAATTGCTCGAGGGGAGTAATCGAGGCGATCCAACTTCTGCTCGCTAGAATGGGATCAGCCGTTGGGCCGCAACCTTGAGCAAGCAAGCTTGCACGCCTTCATTTCCCAAAAATTGCCCGCAGAGCATGGCGAGACTTCGCCGTGAGCCGAGGGTCGCTGTTCTCGGAGACTTCGCGGAGTTCGTTGAGCCAACCGCGCTCATTCTCGGTCACGGCCGTCCCGAAAATCTCGTCGATCGCCAAGGCCGCCGTCTTTCCTACGGCCTGTTCAAGGGAAAGGCGCATGAGGAACGCGGGGTCGCATTCAAGCGCGCGGGCTAATGAAGGTATGCGATCCAGCGGGATTTTGGTTTTGCCAGCCTTGAGCAAAGACATCATGTTCGCATTGACGAAGCCAGCTTCGATCGCAATCTCCGCTTGGGTCTTGCGGTGCCCAAGCGCCAGTATCCGATCACGCATGAATTTTGCAGCTTCGCTGTTTTGGAAGGGGTATTTCATTTCTTGATCTCTTTCGATGGTGTTGCAGAGACCGTAGTGCTCGAGTGTTTGAAGAGCGGGTGGGGAGTGTATCGTTCAAGATGGGATGTCGAAGTCTTAGAGATAAGCGACCAGTCTGATGGGGAAGCGTCGGGTGCTCAGAAATCGAGAAAGAACGAACCCTCCGGGTAAAATGGAGGCTGCAGTGCTTTCTTGGTCGATTGAGCTACCCCCTGAAATTCGGACACTGACATAAGCTACGATTTGCAGTCTGCTGATCTTCGACGAGAAGGAGATCAGAGATGTCGAAACGCAAGCAGCACGCACCCGAGTTCAAGGCAAAGGTCGCGCTGGAAGCCCTGAAGGGTGAAGAGACAGCGGCCGAGCTGGCGAGCCGGTTCGGGGTGCATCCAACGATGATCCATCAATGGAAGCGGGCCTTGCTCGAAGGCGCGTCGGGCGTGTTCGAGCGCGGGGGCCGAAGGAAGCCCGAGATCGACGAGGAGCAGGTGAAGGAGCTCCACGCCAAGATCGGGGAGCTGGCGGTGGCCAACTCTTTTTGGAACGAAAGCTGAAGCCTTGGGGCGGGAAGTGAGGCGTGGCATGATCGAGCCGAACCATTCGGATCTGTCGATTGGGCAGCAGTGCAAGCTGCTGTCGATCGCACGCTCATCCTATTACTACGAGCCGAAGGGCGAAACCGAACAGAACCTCGGCCTGATGCGGCAGATCGACGAGCAGTTCCTGGAGACCCCGTTCTTCGGTGTCCGCCAGATGACCTGGCACCTGCGTAACGACGGCCACCTGGTGAACGAGAAGCGGATACGGCGACTGATGCGCCTGATGGGGCTCATGCCGATTTACCAGAAACCCAACACAAGCAGGCCGGCGAAGGGGCACAAGACCTATCCCTACCTGCTGCGAGGTCTGCGGGTGGATCGCCCGAACCAGGTCTGGTGCTCGGATATCACCTACCTGCCCATGCGGCGCGGGTTCCTCTACCTCGTGGCGATCATGGACTGGCACACCCGCAAGGTTCTGTCTTGGCGGATCTCGAACACGCTGGAGGCCGACTTCTGTGTCGAGGCGCTGAACGAAGCCATCCACAAGTTCGGCCCGCCCGAGATAATGAATACGGATCAGGGTTCTCAGTTCACGTCCTTCGCTTGGACGGATCGGCTCCGCCGGTCGGGCGTGCGCATCTCGATGGATGGGAAAGGCCGATTCCTCGACAACATCTTCATCGAGCGGCTGTGGCGAACCCTGAAATACGAATGCGTCTACCTGCATGCCTGGGAGACAGGATCGGAGACAAAGGCGGCGATCCGGAAATGGATGACCTTCTACAACCACCAGCGCCCTCACTCAGCCCTCGGCGGCAAGCCACCGGCGCTGGTCTATTGGCAGAGACATGATATCAACCAACCCGGTCAGCAGGTGCAACGAGTAGCTTAAATTACGTCAGATCCTGTCCAAGAGATGGGGAGTAGCTCAGATTGTTCGACTACGCGATGGCGCGACGGACGGCACTTCACACGTATTCAAAAGCGTTGCGCTCTATGATCAGCCTCAGGAGGGAAGTCCATGGAGCGAATGAAGCTTCACAATTTACGTGCTCTGCTGAAAGCGGTTCCTCTGGTATGGAAGACTGTGTGTTAGACATCGTCAGCAAGAAAGCGTCTGTGCGCAGAAGCTTAGAAGGGAACAATGTGGCAAGAACAATTGGAACGTCAGAGGCTTTAGCTGCTTACAAGCAGGCTGTGCGAGTTTGGGAAGGAGAAATCAGCGAGGCACAGGCGCGTAGAATCCTGGCTGAAGAGTTTGAAGTAAATAATGCCTCTGCAAGCGACATGATCCGAAATTTAGCGCAGATGCTCAAAGGTGAATTGTATCATAGAACGTTGAATTTGTTAACTACGCGCATTTTTTTCGATCAAATTGGCTCAGATTTTGGAGTGCCTTTTCTTCTGAATGCAATTAAGTCAACCAGAGCGCACATAGACTACTACGAGGCTCTTAAAAATGGCGGAAATAAGCCAAGCTTGAAAGCGCTATGCTCAGAATATGAAGGGCTTCTCCCTAAAAATGGTAATTCTGCCGAGAGCCTATTTTCTCAAAACTTCCAGAAAAGAGTAAATACCTCTTTTCAGGATTTTCCAGAGGTGCGCCAGAAAAGGCTCAAAAATGCCTCTAGTATCCCCGTGAGGCGTATCGTTAAGACCGTCGCTTACAGCCGGAATCCCGACGTTGTAGCTGAAAGATTGTATCAAGCAAACGGCACCTGCGATCATTGTAAAAAAAGTGCGCCATTTACGAGAATATCTGGCGGGGCCTACTTGGAAGTTCACCATATTATCCCGTTGTCGGAGGGCGGTATGGACGTTCTGGAAAATACTGCTGCCCTTTGTCCAAATTGCCATCGAGAGGCGCACTTCGGCATACGTTGGAAGGCGTTTCGCGAACAGATATGATCTGGTAGCGTGTCGGAAAATCTGATTGCGTAATTCAGATATTTGGGTTTGCGGCTAGACGGGCCCTCTGCGTTGAGTTCTGAGACAGGCGTAGGAATTTAGGGCGTTGCACCTAGTGAAGATTGGGTAGCGCGAGTTGCACGTTCCGGAGGAAATTCGTTACGTCAAAGGGAGTGTTCAGTCCTTCGGAAACATGGGCTTGAAGAGCTTTTCTCAGGTTTTCGAAGCGAATACGCTCAAGGTGCTGCGTGTGGAATGACTGCCATTCCGCCTCAAGTAGTTCGTTCCAGCCTTCGCGCTCGAGAACCTCATTTACAAAATCGGAGAGCCGAGGTCCCCAACGAAACCCTTTCATTAAAGCGTATCTGAAGGCGCGAACTGTATTACCCTTAGGGTTCGGATTTGGTCGAAGGTTTATCTCAAGCACCTTTTGATTCAGCTCTCCAAAATAGTCTGGCGTTGTCTTTAGCTTTCTATGATCAAGGTCATATAGAATAGCGTCGCATCTGAAGAACGTAGCTCTCCGAAGGTCTCCAACGGTGCGCACCTTGGCGTGGCCGGCAACATTCGCCCATGTTCGCTCCAACGGCCAAACATCTATCTGCCATTTTCTGGATGGAAGGGCATAGCCGCCGAACCGGTTCACACGGGCCCCAATTGCCGTCATGTATTTTTCAAAACTGCGGAGATCGTATGGGGCGATCACAAAGTCTAAGTCCGACCTAAAACCTGTGTTTCCGAACAAAGCGAGGTCGCGCAGCATGCCGCCTACCAACACTAAGCGCCCGTGTCTACGAAGCTCTCTCACAGTGTCGCGAACATCTTCACGGCCGCGGTATCGCGATGCGAAAAAATATTGAACCTTGCTCTCAAGCTCACGTTCCATCGACTTTTCTCATTGCCCGATAATGCTGTTCAAGGTCTTGGTGAAGATCAATGCAGAATCCGTCCGTCATGCCCGAAACCATGTCCGTAAGAAGCTGCATCTCTTTGTAGCGTATGGGTTGTCAACGGCGGAGCAAAAACCGGCCACGGGGCGGAGCAAAAGTCTGCCACCAGAGAGGGCATGGGATTGAAGCGGAGGGAACGCTTCGCGCCCCGGCAACTGCGCTTTTCAGATAGCTGGCGGCTGCCGGGGCGCTTTGGCCCAGCGGGCCAAACCTGAACGATGTGATCAGGTGTCGGCGCTGTTTCGGGCGCGGCTTTGGGCAAGCCGATAGCTGTCGCCGTTCATCTCGAGGATGTGGACATGGTGGGTGAGCCGGTCGAGCAGAGCGCCGGTCAGGCGCTCGGAGCCGAAGGTTTCGGTCCATTCGTCGAAGGGCAGATTGCTGGTGATCATGGTGGCGCCCCGCTCGTAGCGCTGCGAGATCAGTTCGAACAGCAGCTCGGCGCCGGTCTTGCTCAGAGGCACGAAGCCCAGCTCGTCGATGATCAGGAGCTTGTATCCGACCATCTGTTTTTGCAGGCGTAGCAAGCGGCGCTCGTCGCGGGCCTCCATCAGCTCGTGGACCAATGCGGCGGCGGTGGTGAAGCCGACGGAAAGGCCCTTCTGGCAGGCGGCCAGTCCAAGGCCCAAGGCGACATGGGTCTTGCCGGTGCCGCTCGGGCCGAGGGCAATGACATTCTCGCGCCGCTCGATCCATTCCCCGCGGGCGAGTTCCAGCACCTGCATCTTATTGAGCTTGGGGATCGCCTTGAAGTCGAAGCTGTCGAGGCTTTTGGTCGCCGGGAACTTCGCCGCCTTGATGCGGCGCTCGACCATCCGCCGTTCGCGGTCGATCAGTTCGAGTTCCACCAGGCGCGCCAGGAAGCGAACGTGGTCCTGCCCTCCGCGGCGCACTGGCGCGCGAGCTTGTCGTATTCCCTCAGGAAGGTCGGCAGCTAGAGCGTCTTCAGATGATGGGCGAGCAGGAGGTCGGGCGCGTCGGTCATCGGGCCTCCTCCGAGATCAAGCACATGTAGCTGGCCGCCGAGGTCTTTCCGACCTCGGCCCGCGGCAGGTAGGGATAGACGTCGAGGTCGAGCTTCGGCGGTCGCTTCTCGACCTGACACAGCACCAGATGCTTGACGGCGTCGAAGCCGATGGCTCCCATGCGCAGGGCCGTCTTCACGGCGGCTTGCACATCGTCGAGCTCGAAGGCCTCCAGCAGCCGCAGGACCTGGACGAACTCACGCCGCCCCGCCTTGAGCATGCGTGCTTCCATCAGGCGGCGCAGGGTTGCGAACTCGGGCGGCAGCTCCCAGCCTGTCAGCGGCGCGGCCTGGTCCAGGGCATTGATCTTCTTCTCGATCAGCGGAAGGTAGTGGAGCGGGTCGAAGACGACATCCTCGCGCTCATAGCTGCGCGGATGGCGCGCGATCAGATCGCCGCCGCAGCCGATCGCCACCTCGTCGACATAGCCGCGCAGCCAGACATCGCGGTGGCCGTAGGCGACCGGCACGGAATAGTCGTTGGTCTTGTAACGCACCAGCGCCTGCGAGGTGACCCGCCCGCTCGCCTGATCGCAGGCATCGAAAGGGGCTGGCGGCAGCGCCGACATCACCTCGAGATCCCGGTCAAGGCGCGTGCCGATCGTCTCGGTATGGCCGCGCAGAACATCGCCCTGACGCTTGCGGCATTGTTCTTCCAGCCAGGCGTTGAAGGCCTCCCAGGAGGAAGCGCGGCACCGGCACCATGAAGTTGCGCCGGGCATAGCCCACCAGCCCCTCGACGCTGCCTTTGTCGTTCCCTTTGCCGGGACGGCCATAGCGGTCACGGAGCAGGTAATGTGACAGGAACCCGCTGAACAGCCTGGCCCGCTTGCGGGTGCCATCCGGCAGGATCTGTGCCACCAGGCACCTGTCGTTGTCGTAGAGCACCGACACCGGCACCCGACCGAAGAAGCCGAAGGCGTGAACATGCCCGTCGACCCAGGCCTCGGAGGTCGCAGCCGGATAGGCCCGGATATAGCAGGCATCGCTATGTGGCAGGTCGAAGGCGAAGAAATGCGCCTTCTGCTCGACACCATCAATGATGACCATCGCTTCGCCAAAGTCGGCCTGGGCATGCCCGGGCGCATGGGCCAGCGGCACGAACATCTCGCGACCGCGCCGGTCATCCTCACGAATGTAATCCTTCACGATCGTGTAGCCGCCGGTGAAGCCGTGTTCGTCCCGGAGCCGCTCGAACACCCGCTTGGCGGTGTGCCGCTGTTTGCGCGGGACGCCGCGGTCCTCTTCCAGCCAGGCGTTGATGATCTCGGTGAAACCATCCAGCTTCGGGCGCTTGATCGGCGCCTTGCGCCGGTAGCCCGGCGGAACCGAATACGCCAACATCTTCTGCACGCTGTCGCGTGAAATCCCGAAGTGACGCGCCGCCTCGCGCTGGCTCATCCCCTCGGCGCAGGCAAGTCGAACCTTGCGATACAAGTCCACGGTGAAAATCCTCCCGCCCTCCCGTCGCCAGAAAGGGCAAAAGTGGCCGACTTTTACGCCGCCCGCAGCCGGATCATCCCGCCGCTACCGTGGCCGACTATTGCGCCGCCGTTCTCAGACCTCATGCTTGCTTGAAGTTAATGCAAGCATAATGCTTGCTCAAAGGCCTTGCAAGCATAGTGGCATGAGCGAGCAGAACTCTGTCAATGGTCGACATCGCTCCCACAAAATTCTCCCATGACGGAATGCTTAGGGGGCATCACGCTTAGATCAACCGCGTTCTCAAGAAGGCTTCCTCTGCCTTGTCCGTTACGAACTGGACCGCCTGCCGCCGCGAGTGCATTTGGAAATCTCCCGAATGCGAAGTCATTCAAGTCACGGGCGCGCTAGCGGTCAGACAAAGCAGCGGCGCTTCGTCAGTTTCACTTGCCGCCCGCAAATACTCGATCCCGCTGATCCCTTCATGATGAAGGGTCTCCGCGATGCTGATCTGGCTGGCGAGGCCGAGCACTCCGCCTTTGAGCCCTTCTGTAAGCAAACGTGCTTGCGACAGAGCTTCGCGGCGAAGTGCTCCCGCATCCTCATTCTCGCCAGCGCTCCGGCCAATCAGACGGCTATAAGCGTCTGGGTTGAGCTGCTCCAACAGCGCCATCTGTCGCTCTAGCTCTGAGCGCCCGAGCTTTTTCGCAACTTCTAGTTCGTCAGCGGCAAAGAGAGCTTGAATGGCCGCCTCTTGGCAAAGCCGGATTGCGGCAGCGAGTGTCCACATGCGATCAAGTTGCGCCATCGGCATGGACTCGAGTTTTCCGATTTCGGCGTCGCGCATGAAGTGGACTTCGATCCGTCTCGCTGAGCGGGCGAGGGAGAGCTGGAGTTGTTCTGCAACGCGCTTGGGATCGCGCCGATCAATCAGCGTGTCGACATTCTGAAGATCCGCGCCTACGTCAGCAAAGGTCGCCTTCAGGTCATCCTCGCGACGGTCAGATGTAACGAGAGCAACCTCTTCGGCCAGGGCGTCCAACCGCTTCTCAATCGCGTTCAGCTTCGCAATGGTAGCCGCAAATCCGGCTATAGACACACCTAGGCCAAGCCCAGAGAGTGCCAGCGTGCCGTATTGGAGGTTCTGCATGAGCACCATGCTGTTCTGGAGATCTGCAATGCCTCGCTTCAACTGTTCGTTCTGGACGACCGAAACCACGCTGAGCGGTGAGAAACCGCCAGAACCGGCTGAGCTGATCGCGCTTTGCATGAGCTGCTGCAATGCGGAAGTCTGCTGAACATGGCCGAGAACTTTCCCGGTTGCCGTGTCCTTGATGATGGCCCCGACGACCGAAGCTTGTTGAGAATTGACCAAGCTTACGAGATGAGCGGGAACATCATATAGCAATGGCATCAGGTGGTCTCCTCGAGTTTGTTGGCGCCAGCTTTCAAAACAAAAGCCTGAAGCTTCGTGATGAGGGACGGAGAGTCGGCCGGCAGGCCAAACCCAAAAACGGCGGTATTTGCTAGATTGATGATACGCCGCGCGAGCCGGGCTCGGGATTTGTCGAGAGCATAATCAATGCCCTTCATGCCGGCGAGAGATAGGCCTGTGAGAGCGACGCCACCCGCCAGGAGAAGCGGCACGCTGACGGCCGACGTCGAAAAGAACACCAATGTTGACGTAGTGACGGTTGCGAAAGACACGACCGCAGGCAGGCTGGCGACCGAGGCGGTCAAAGTTCCAACGCCGAGTATTGCTGGGAGCGCGGCGTGAAGGTGATCGCCGAGATCAGATTTCAAATCTAGCTCCCCAACCAGCGTAGATATACTCTCCTCAGCAC